>NZ_CP029495.1:1596520-1915824 GCF_003325475.1 Chromobacterium phragmitis | reverse complement strand
GACCTGGGCGGCCTGTCCGCCTCGCTGCGCGCGCACGGCAGCGCGTTGCTGGCCGAAGGGCGCCTGGAGCAATTGATTCGCGCCGTGGACGTGTTCGGCTTCTTCCTGATGCCGCTGGACCTGCGCCAGCACGCGGCGGTGCACGGCGCGGTGGTGGCGGAATTGTTCAGCGCCGCCGGTTTGGAGGAATACCAGGCGCTGGACGAGGCGGCGAAGGTGCGGGTGCTGAGCCGCGAACTCTCCACGCCGCGGCTGCTGTTTTCGCCCTACCTGCGCTACGGCGAGCAGGCCGAGAAGGAGCTGGCCATCTTCCGCGAGGCGGCCGCCATCCAGCGCGAGTTCGGCGCCGAAGCCATCGGCCAATGCATCATTTCCAACTGCGCCAGCGTCAGCGACATCCTGGCCCTGGCGCTGCTGTGCAAGGAAGCGGGCCTGATCCGGCTGGAAGACGGCGCGCCGCGCGCCAGCGTCAATTTGGTGCCGCTGTTCGAAACCATCGCCGATCTGGAAAACAGCGAGGCGGTGATGCGCGCCTTGTTCGCCCTGCCCTGGTACCAGCAGCTCTTGGCCAGCCGCGAACGGGTGCAGGAAGTGATGCTGGGCTATTCCGACAGCAATAAGGACGGCGGTTATCTGACCAGCCAGTGGCAGCTCTACCAGGCAGAAACCCGGCTGGTGAAAGCGTTCGCCGACGCCGGCGCGCGGCTGCAGCTGTTCCACGGCCGCGGCGGCTCGGTGGGCCGCGGCGGCGGCCCGTCCTACGAAGCCATCGTCGCCCAGCCGGCAGGCAGCGTCGCCGGCCGCATCCGCATCACCGAACAGGGCGAGGTGATCACCGCCAAATATTCCGACCCGGCCATCGCCGGCCGCAATCTGGAGGCGCTGGTGGCGGCGACGCTGGAGGCCAGCCTGGGCAACATCCCCGGCGGCGAGGTGGACGGTGCGCTGTTCGACGAATTGTCGGCCAGCGCCTTCGCCGCCTACCGCGCGCTGGTGGAAACGCCAGGCTTCATGCAGTACTTCCTGGAGGCGACGCCGGTGACCGCCATCGCCCGCCTCAACATCGGCAGCCGGCCAGCCTCGCGCAAGAGCCTGTCGGCCATCGGCGATCTGCGGGCCATCCCATGGGTGTTCTCGTGGTCGCAGTCGCGGCTGATGCTGCCAGGCTGGTTCGGCGTCGGCTCCGCGGTGGCCGCCTACGTGCAAAAGCACGGCGACGCCGGCTTGTCCCGGCTGCAGCATCTGTACCGCCATTCGCCGTTCTTCCAGGTGATGCTGTCCAATATGGAGCAGGTGCTGGCCAAGGCCGATCTCGGCATTGCCCGCCGTTTCTCCGAACTGGTGGCCGACCGCGAGCTGGCGGCGCGGCTGTTCGGCGCGATTGAGGCGGAGTGGCGCAAAACACATGACGCCTTCTTCGCCATCACCGGCCAGGCCGAGCTGCTGGAAGGCAACCCGACGCTGCTGCGCAGCCTGGAAACTCGGCTGCCCTTCCTCGACGCGCTGGGCCTGCTGCAAGCCGACTTGCTGGCCAAGCTGCGCGCCGAGCCGGACGACGAGGACACGCTGTACGCGATCCACCTGACCATCAACGGCACCTCCGCCGGCCTGCGCAACACCGGCTGAGCCGGGCGCGCCCCGTCCGCGGTGGCCGCGGGCAAAAAAACGCGGAACCGGCAACGCCGGCTCCGCGCGGGCACAAACGCCGCGGCAGGAGCGCCGCCGCGGCGGAAAATGGTCAGCGCGCCTTGGCCGCCGGCCCGTCGCTGCCCAGTTCCACCGCGTAGGCCAACGCCAGCTGGGAGAACTTCAACGCATGCTCAGCCTGGTTGTCCATGCTGGCCAGCGTGTCGTTGCGGCTGTGGATGTAGGGGTTGGAATTGTTGAAGCTGGACTCGAACGGGAACGATGCCGCATAGCCCTGCGCGTTCCACGAAGCATGATCCGAGCAGGCATAGCCGCATTTGCTGTAACCGACTTTCAACGTGGGCAGATAGTATTTGGCCAGATTGGCGAGGAAAGTATTCTGCGCGGCGTTGGTGTAGTCGGTGAACAGGAAAATGTCTTCGGCGTCGCCCTGATAGTTGGTCATATCCAGCTGCAGCGCGCCCACGACCTTGGCCTGTTGCTGCTTGAAGCGCTTGGCGATATCGGCAGAGCCGCGCAGGCCCACTTCCTCCGCCGCGTAGGCCATGAACTTGACGGTGCGGCGCGGCTGGTAGTTGCCGGCCATCAACACGCGGATCACTTCGGTCAAGCTGGCAACGCCGGAGGCGTCGTCATCGGCGCCCGGCGCGCGGCTGCTCTCGCCGGTGCCGCTGCCGACTGTGGAGTCCAGGTGTCCGCCCAGCACCACGGTTTCCGCCGCGTTGTCGCTGCCCTTGATGGTGAGGATCACCGATTTCTGCGGCCAGTTGGCATGAGCGAACTGCTCGACTGTCACGTCCGAACGGCTGCCAGCCAGCTGTTTCCATTGGCTGGCGATCCAGTTGGACGCGCTGACGCCGTGGCTGGTGGTATAGAACCGGTTCTGGTAGTTGGACAAGGATTGGATGGTGCCCAGCACATTGCTGTCCTGCAGCTGCGGCAGCAGCTTGTTGACGATGGCCTGGTTGTCTATCGCGTAGCTGGGCGCTGCCAGCCCGGCCAACGGCGCGGCGGCGCCCTTCAGAGCGGCGCGAGCGTCCTGCAGATCGCGGTGGACGATGAAGCCGCCGCAATGACGCAGATTTTCATGGATGGAATCGGACAGCTTGGGCAGCAACGCTTCGTCCACCTGCACCAGGTGCACGGTTTCCGCGGCGGCATCGCCCTTGGCCAGGCGACCGTTGGCGGCCAGCTTGCCGCTTTCCTGACTCTTGACGCCGGCATCCAGCTGGCGCAGCAGCCGGTAGCCCTGATCCCCCACCGAAATCCAGACCGGCTGGGCCTGGGCGGCGCCGGCCAAGCCCAGCATCACCAACAGGGCGGTTTGACTCAGTTTCAACATGTTTGGAACTCCCGAGCGAAGGCCGGCGCCGTCGGAACCCGCACCAAGACGCCGGCAAAACGCCGAACGCGCCCCCGCAACGGGGGCGCGCATCGGCTTCGGCTTACTGGCAGCTTACGCCGACAGCGGAGAAGGCCTTGGTCACGTCCGCGCTGCTGTAGCCGCGGGCGTCTGCCGCCTTGACCACGCCGCAAGCGGCGCTGTTGTAGGTGGCGTTGGCGTCCCAGTACAGGCGGTTGGCGTCGGTGAACACTTCAAACGCCTTGCGGGTGTTCCAGCCGGCGCTGGTGGCGATCAAGTAGAAAGCCTTGTTGTACACGCCGCTGGAGTAGTGAACGTCCAGGCCATCGTAGTAGTCCTTGGCATTCCCGATGGAGCGGCCGTCCTTGGTCGGATCGGCGAAGTAACGCAGCGCGCCGGTGCTCTTGAAGATCTCCGCGCCCACTTGGAAGTCGTTCTTGCCCTTCATGTAGTACTCGGCGGCTTCGCCGGCCATGTCGGAGAATGCCTCGTTGATGCCGCCGGACTGGCCGTCATACACCAGGCCGGAGTTCTGCTCGGTGAAGCCGTGGCTGACTTCGTGCGCAGAAACATCCAGCGAGACCAGCGGATAGAAAGTCCGGTAGCCGTCGCCGAAGTGCATGGCGCTGCCGTCCCAGAACGCGTTTTCGTAGTTGCGGCTGTAATGGACCTTCATGTACAGCTTTTGGGTGATCGGACGCAGGTTGAACCAGTCCTTGTACATGTTGAACACGACGTTGCCGAAGTAGTGGGCGTCGTTCAGCGGCGAGTAGGCGCCGTTGATCTGCTTGTAGGTGTTGGTCGGGCAGGCGAACTTGTACGGCGTGCTGCCGCTGGTGCCGCCGTTCAGGTTGACGGTGATCACGTTGCCGCTGTCCATCTTGCAGTCGCTGGTGACGATCAGCGGACCGTAATCGGTGCCGTAAAGGTATTTGCCAGTCTTGGTGTTGCCGCCGGGGCCGTTGGCTTCGGCATGGCTCAGGCCGTTCCACTGCTTCAGCACCTGGCCGTTGTTGGCGTCGATGATGAAGGTCGGGCGGCTCGGCTCCTTGCCATCGTCGACCACGAAGGACACCAGATACACCAGCTCGGCGACGTTGCGCTCGTTCAGGCGCACCACCAATTCAGCCTTCTCGTTGCGAGTAGGGTGTCCGCCGGACTTCAGCGACTTGGCCTGCGACAGCACCTGAGCGCCGCTCAGCGTCGGCTTCGCGGAGGCCAGGTCGGTCTGGATGCCGGCGATGTAGTGGCCGGACAGCCTGCCTTGGGCGGACTTCAGCGCGGCCGCCGGCTTTTCCTCCACCACGGACTGGCCCCATACCGGCACGCCCTGGTAGAACTGCTGATAGCGGGTCACCACCTTGCCGGACGCGAATTGCGTGCTGCGCAGCGGCTTCAGATCGGCCTGGTTGACGCCGGTGAAGGCAGCTGCGGCTGAGCTGTTGGCCTGGGCTTTGCCCAGTCGTTCCAGATCGATACGCTCAGCAGCCATCGCCGCCGAGCTGAAGACAGCCAGGGCGGACAGTACCAGACCACGCAGCATCAGTTGCTCTTTTCTCATCACGAACTCCAAATGTAGACAGGACGGGACCGGGTATGTCCCGCTCAACACCGCCGGCTGTTGGCCAGCGGTACCGGAAGCCGCGGTCGTTCCGGACGGACTGTCACCCCTCGGCGAGATGCGCCTTCAGGGAGGGCGAACTGAGGCAGGAGGCGATGGTGGCGCGCCGGAGCCGTTCTGTCGTGCCCGTGCGCATCGCTTGCTGCCGCCGCTCGCCGTCCAATTGCTGCCGGACCGGCCTGCGACCTAGCCTATGGGATGGAGGGCGGCGCGTCTGCCACGCGGCCGGGCAAGCCCGGACTATCCCGACCCAATAAATCCCAAATGCATAAATTATGTATTGGATTTTTCTTGCCGGGATGCATCTGTACTTTTGGGCAGTTGTCTTGATGCCTATGAATCAAGACTGCGCTGGATCAATTGCCTGACAAGGCAATCCATGGTGAGGTGATGTTCTGCGGCAAACAAAAGAAGTACAAAATATTCATGCCATATTTTTCAAAATCACTCCAATTCGAAAAAATATGACAGTTGACAATCGAGTTGCCAAATAGAGAATGGCCGCGCGAGCGGCCAAGAAGAATCAAGGCGCCAGCCGAGCTCGCCGCCAGCTCCCGTCCGGTTGCAAGACATATGCCACACGGTCATGCAAACGGCTGGGCCGACCTTGCCAGAACTCGACCCGGTCCGGCGCGACCTCGTAGCCGCCCCAATGCGGGGGCCGCGGGACATGGATCGGATGCCTGGCGCCGAACATCGCGGCGCGGGTCACCAACACCGCCTTGGACGAAATTTCGCGGCTCTGCTCGCTGGCCCAGGCGCCCAGGCGGCTGGTGTAGGGGCGGCTGGCGAAATAAGCGTCCGACACTTCCGGCGCCACAGGCACGGCCTTGCCTTCCACCCGCACCTGCCGCTCCAGCTCCGGCCAGAAGAAATTCAGCGCGACATAGGGATTGGCCTCCAACGCCTGACCCTTGCGGCTGTGGTAATTGGTGTAGAACAGCAGTTGGCCGTCTTCCACGCCCTTGAGCAGGACGATGCGGGACGATGGCCTGCCGTCGGGGTCCACCGAGGCGATGTTCATCGCCGTCGGCTCGGCCACCTGGGCGGCGATCGCCTCGTTCAGCCAGACTTCGAACTGGGCTACCGCGTCGGGCAGGCAGTCGTCGGGCGAGAGTTCTTTCTTCGAATATTCGAGACGGATATCGGCAAGGTTCAGCGACATGTTTCCTCCTTGACCGCCCATCTTAGTCGATCCGGCCCGCGGGTGAAACGCGGGCGGACGGCCCCGCCACCAGAAGCGGGGCCGTCCTCGCGTATTAATTCAACGCCTGATTGATCACCGCGGCGATGCGGGCGCCGGCCTTGGCCAGCTGTTGGTCCACCAGCAGGCCGCCGGCGCGCAGATAGGTGTTGTCCAGATAGACCGGCGTGGACGGCGACGCGCCGCAGCTGAAGCCAGCCAGCGGGCCGTAGACGTCGGCGCGAGCGTACTGGTTGGACTCATGCACCCAGTCCATCACGCCGCCGCGCTGCCAGTCGGCGACGTTGCGCTGGTATTGCCGCAAATCGGTCTGCGCCCAGCTCTTCTCGTCCGCGCCGCTCAGTTCCTGCTGCACCAGCGCGGTGTCCCACACCGAGTGCAGATTGCTGACCTTGCTGCTGCCCGGCAGCTGCACCTTGAAATCATTGCCGCCGCGGTCCAGATTGTCGGCCGCGTGCAGCGGCTGGTGGATATCGCCCACCATGTGGATCAGGAAGGTCAGCGCCTGCGCGCGGTCTGCCTTGCTGGCGCTGCGATCGGCCAATACCTGGCGATAGCGCTCGATCTGGTTGGACGCGCAATTGCCGTTCGGGCACTCGTCTTCCGTCACCCCGGCACAAACCGGCTCATCGTTGTAGTGCCACTGGTCGGAACCCGGCAGCGTTTGCTTCAGCTCTTGCTTGTGCTGATCCATGTACAGCGCCAGTTGCGCGAAATCGGCATTGGGAATCAGCTTCTTAACTTCGGCCTTGGCCTTGCTGCTCAACAGTTGCTGGGCGATGTAGCCGGTGATGCGGTGGCCTTCCTGGCCCCAGGCCAGCGCCTGGGCGCTGCTGACGGCGAATGCGGTGGACAACAGCAGTGCGAGTGCCTTCTTCATGATTTCTCCCGGTTGATTGCTTTTGTTTTATCGGCTGGCGGCATGCCAGCGCGGCGCATCATACGGGACAAATATGAAAAACAGATAAATATTTTTATTTAAAGATAAATTGAAGGTTAATTTTTTGAAGTCGAAATCTTTCAAATCAAGTGTTTACTGGATTAGGCCAACTGTCTCCTCCCCGCCAACCCCGCTCCAGCAGCATGTTTTCCAGCGCCTGCAGCGCCGGTTGGTGCGTCTGGACGCGACGTATCAGCAAGGTGGGCGCGCTGGCCAGGTCGTCCGGCAGCCCGTGCGTCGACACCTGCGCAGCCATCTGCGGCATGCTGTCCAGCAGCGCCCGAGGCAGCAGCGCCAAACCCATGCCGCAAGCGACGCAACTGAGCATGGCGTGGTAGGAGCCCAGTTCGACGATGCGGCGCGGCTGCACGCCCTGCCGCCGCAGCCACAGCTCCAGCCGCTGCCGATAAGAACAGCCGCTGCCGAAAGCCAGCAAAGTGGAGTCGGCCAGCTCCGCCAGCGACGGCTTGCCCTGCGACGCCCCTCCTACCAACACGATTTCTTCCACCGCCACCACGCTCTGCGTCAGCCTGTCGTCCTGCAGCGGGCCGCTGACCAGCGCGGCATCCAGACCGCCGTCCAGCACGGCGGCAGTCAGCCCTCGCGACTCCCCGGTCTGCAACTCCAGTCGCACCGCCGGATAGCGCCGGTGATATTCGGCCAGCACCGGCGCCAGCCGCGCCGCCGCGGTGCTTTCCATCGCGCCCAGCCGCAGGCGGCCGCTGGGCGCGTCATCCGCCATCGCCTGCCTGGCCTCCTCCGCCAGGGAGAGCAGCCGCTCGGCGTAGTCGTTGAGCCGCCAGGCTGCGGCAGTGGGAATCAGGCGCTTGCCTTCGCGCAAGAACAGCGCCACGCCCAGTTTTTCCTCCAGTTGCCGCAAACGGGTGGTGACATTGGACTGCACCCGGTGCAGACGCTGAGCGGCGCGAGTGATGCCGTCTTCCTGCAGAACCGCCTGGAAAATCTTCAGCTCGTCCAACTCCATTATTCTCTCCTAAAGATAATTTCAATCACAATAATTCATTTTTTATGAATAAAAAAGCGGACTAGGATGGGTAAACCTTACGGGAGAAACACATGTCCTCACTCACCATCAGACAGGGCTATCTGGCGGCGGCGGGCGCCGTCGCGATCTGGACCGGCTTCAACATCGTGTCGCGGCTGGCAGGCAAGAGCGCGCTGGCCGGCACCGATATCCTGGCGCTGCGCGTCGGCACCGCCGCGCTGGTGCTGCTGGCTTTCGGCGGCCTGCCTCGCGGGGCGCTGCGCGATGCCAGGCTATGGCTGCTGACCCTGCTCGGCGGACTGGGGGTCAGCCTGTTCTCCTATTGCGCATTCAAATACGCGCCTGCGGCGCACGGCGGCCTGTTGCTGCCCGGCCTGCAGCCCTTCCTGGTGGCGCTGGCCGCCTGGCCCTTGCTGGGCGAAAGGCCGCAACGGCGCAAACTGCCCGGCTATGCGCTGATCGCGCTGGGGCTGGCGCTGAGCGCGCTGCCGACGCTAGGCGCGGGCGGCTCCGGCCAGGTATGGATCGGCGATGCGATGCTGCTGGCGGCTTCAATCAGCTGGGCGGCGTTCGGCGTACTGGCGCGGCGCTGGGGGTACGCCGCCTGGCCGCTGACACGCGCCATCACCATCATGGCCGCGCTGCTCTACTTGCCGGTTTATTTGCTGTGGCTGCCCAAGCATCTGGCCGAAGCGCCGTGGGGCATGCTGGTTTTCCAAGCGCTGTACCAGGGCGTGGGCGCGGCGATTCTGGCCATGCTGCTCTACTTGCGCGCGGCCGCCGCCCTAGGCGCGGTGAAGATGGGGGTATTGTTCGCGCTGATTCCGATCCTGGCCGGCCTGCTGGCGTCGCCGCTGCTGGGCGAGCCGCTGACCGCCAGCCTGGCGGCGGGCCTGGCCAGCGTCAGCCTGGGAGCCTGGCTGGCCGCTCGCGAACGCCGCGCGGAAGCTGCGCCGGCATTCGCGGCGACGCCATGCCGGGCTCAGTAGCGGCGAGGCTGCGCGCCGGCGATCTCCTCCACCTTCCAGCCCTCCTCGCGCGCGTCGAAGAAGTGGATGATGGAGTCGACCGACACGGTCTGGATGCGATCGGCGTAACGCAGTTCGCTGGGATGGTCGTCGAAAGCGACATTGGCCTTGAACATGCGGCCGCCCAAGCGGGTCATCGGTCCCAGGTTCAGTTCGGTAGGCTGGTAGCCGTTCAGCTTCAGCCACATCTGCGCCTGCTCGCGGCTGCGCACCATCGCTTCGCGGCTCTCCGCCGCCGCCAGTTGCTCCAGCACCCAGACGTTGGAATTCTCGTAACGGGTGGAGAATGGATAGGCCAGCAGGTTGTAACGCGCGGTATGCAGCTCGCGCAGCCTCGCCGGCTGGTTCAGCCGCTCCAGCAGCCGCTTGGCCACCTGCGGCGGCGGCACCAGCGCCACCGAATCGAAGCGGAACATGTCGTCGAGGAAGAAATTGCCCAAGCCCTCGTACCATAGGTCGGAGCGGTCGGTGCCGCAGTCGTTCAGCAGATGCGCCACCCGCCAGCGGCGATCCGGCGCGGTGCGGTAGACGATGCCCGCGTGGGTGTAGCGCAGATTGTACTTGCTGAGGTCCTGGCCCATTCGGCCCAGCACCACCACATCGCTGTCCAGCGCGTCCAGCCGCTGCTGCACGGTTTGCGCGGTCTGCATCGCCAGCCGGAAGGTTTCCGGCGTCAGCGGCTTCTCTTCGCAGCTCTGTCCGGCGAAAGCCCAGACCGGCAGCGCCAGTGCCAGCGCGGCAAGAAAGCGCGCCGGCTTCATTCCGGAACCCTCGAATGCTCCAGCAAGGCCTCTCCCAGCTTGTTGGGAATGAAGGCCAGCACCTTGCCGGAAGTCACCAGCAGCGTGCCGCTGGCCGTCGCCGTCACCTGCACCGATGCGCCGACCGCCGCGCCGGATGCCTTCACCGCCGATCCCGCTGCCTTCACCAGCAGCTTGGCGCCGCCCTGCACCGACTCCAGCGTCAGCTCGGCCACGTCGCCCGCGCCCTGGACGATACCGACGATCACATAGGCGCTGCCAGTCACCGCCAGCACCGGCCCCAGCGCGGATTCGCCGCGCCCCTGGGATGCCGCGCCCACGCTCAGCACCGGCGCCGCCAGGATGGAAATGGCGCCCATGCCTATGGTTTGCGAACCATTGTTGCCGATGGAGGAGTCCGCGAACGCGGAGATGGAGGTAGCCAGCAGCAGAGCGCCGGCCAACAGCGGATAACGCGTCATGATGCAACCTTATTGTCATGAAGATGGACGCCATCATGCCAATACGATTGCAAATGCGCAATCCGGCAGCCTAAATGCTTGATCGCTCTCAACCCCTAAAAGCCCGCTCGCCGCGCGCCTCCGCTTGGCGCTGCCAAAAAACCTCAGGCCCCCTGGGCCAAGCGGCGCGACGCAGGATCAGGGCTTGCATCGGCAGCGGTTAACCGGCTTCCCCGCGCAGCAAGGCCAGCAACGCCTCGCCGTCCAGCCTGGCGCTGGCGTCGCCGCCGGCCAGCAGGCTGTCGGCCAACGCGCGTTTGTCGCGGTGCAGCTCGACGATCTTTTCTTCGATGGTGCCGGCCGCCACCAGCCGGTACACCGTCACCGGCCGCTGCTGGCCCATGCGGTAGGCGCGATCGGACGCCTGGTCCTCCACCGCCGGATTCCACCACGGATCCAGGTGGATGACATAGTCGGCGGCGGTGAGGTTGAGGCCGGTGCCGCCGGCCTTCAGGCTGATCAGGAACAGATCGCCGTCGCCGGCCTGGAATGCGTCCATGCTGGCCTTGCGCTGCTTGGTCGGGGTGCCGCCGTCCAGATAATGGAAGCGGATGCCTTGCTGCTTCAGGTGCTCGGCCGCCAGCGCCAGGTGGTCGACGAATTGGCTGAACACCAGCGCCTTGTGACCGTTGTCCAGCAGCTCCTCGCAGATCTCGGCGAAGGCCGCCAGCTTGCTGGCCGGCAGCGCGCTGTCGGGCTGTACCAGCTTGGGATGGCAGCAGAAGCGGCGCAGCCGGGTCAACTCGGCCAGCGCCTGCATGGTCTGGCCGCCGGCGGCCGGATCGGCCTCCGCCACGCGGGCCAAGGCTTCCTGCCGCATCGCCTCGTAGACGTGGCGTTCCTGCTCGGATAGCTCGATCAGGCGCGTGGCCTCGGTCTTGGGCGGCAGCTCGGTCAGCACCTCGCGCTTGGTTCGGCGCAATAGATAAGGCTGGATCAGCGCTTTCAGCTGCGCGCGCGCGGTCTCGTCGCCGTCGGCGATCGGCTGGGCGTAGCGCTGCTCGAACTGCGCCAGATTCCCCAGCAATCCCGGCGCGATGAAGCGGAACAGGCTCCACAGCTCGCCCAGATGGTTTTCCACCGGCGTACCGCTGGCCGCCAGGCGGAAATCGGCGCGCAGGCTTTGCGCCACCTGGGCGCGCTGGCTCTGCGGGTTCTTGATCGCCTGCGCCTCGTCCAGCACCACGGATGCCCAATGCACCTCGCCGAACGCCTCGGCCTCGCGCTGCAGCAGGCCATAGCTGACGATGACCAGGTCTCCCGGGCCGACATCGTCCAGCCGCCGCTGCTGGTGGTAGGCGCGCAGGCGCAGGCTGGGCGCGAAGCGGGCGGCCTCGGCCAGCCAGTTCAGCGCGACCGAGGTGGGCGCCACCGCCAGCTGCGGGCCCAGCTGGGCGCGGGTCAGCAGCAAGGACAGCGTCTGCACCGTCTTGCCCAGGCCCATGTCGTCGGCCAGGCAAGCGCCGACGCCCCAGTGCGCCAGCCGCGCCATCCAGGCGAAACCCTGCAACTGGTATGGCCGCAAAGTGGCGTGGAGCGTGGGCGGCACTTGCGGTTCGAATGCCGTCGCCTCGCGCCAGCGCGCCGCCTGTCGCTGCCAGCCGGCGTCGCCGTCGAACTGGCCGGCCTCCTCGCCCAGCGCCTGCAGGCGGGGGCCGGCCAGCGGACTGATGGCCAGCCCGTCCGGGCCGGCGTGATCGATCATCCTGGCCAACTCGCCCAGACGCTCGGCCAGGCTGCCGGACAAGGCCAGCCAGTCGCCGTCGGACAGCTGCAGATACTTGCCCTTCTGATTGGCCAGCGCCGCCAATAGGTGGCGCAGGGTCAGGATGCGGCCGTCGTCCAGCTCCAGCTCGCCCTCGGCTTGCAGCCAGCCGCCGCGCCGCTTCACTTTCAGCTTCAGCTGCGGCATGCCGTCGGCGGCCGCCAGGCGGATCTTGTCGCCCTGCGGCCACAGACAGGTCACTCGATCCTCGCCGGCCGCCTGCAATTGAGCCAACAAGGACAAGGCCGAGTGCTGATCGGCGAACAGCCAGCCGTCGCCGTCGCGATGGCCGCGCGCGATGGCCGGGCAGGCCTCGCGCAGCGCGCGCAGCCGGCGCGCCTCCTCGGCCAGATCGCGCGCGAATTGGCGGTAGGCATCGTCCACGTCCAGCACCAGTCCGGCCGCGCCGCGTCCCGCCGCGCTCCAGGCGGCGGCCGGATGCGGCTTCACCTTGAGCTGCAAGCGCAGGCCTTCCGGCTGGCGGGTCAGCAAGGCGTACAGCGTCGGATCGGCTGGCTCGCAGGGCTGGGCGGGATCGAATTGCGGACTGGCGTCCACCAGCGGCAAGCCGGGCGCGACCTCGCGTATCGCCTCCAGCACCCGCTGCCGCGCCTGCCAAGGCACGGCTAGGCCGTTGCCCACCAGGTCGGCCAGCGCCGTCAGCTCGTCGGTCAGTTGATAGACCAATACCCGCTCCGGCTGCGGCCGCTGCCACAGCAGGCCGCCGCAGCTGGCCAGGCCCTCGGGCAGCAGCTTCAATCGCAGCTCCGCGCCGACGCGCTCCAGCTGCAGCGCCGCCTGGCCGGCCTCGACGCGGAGGCGCCGCGCCGGCGCGCCGGCGTCGAACAGCAGCGGATGATCGACCAGCGCCGGCAACAGCGGCGCGGCGTCGATCAGGCCGGCGTCGCCGTCGTGCCTCTCCAGCAGGGCCAGCAGCTGGCGCAACAGCGTCAGGTCATGCGGCCGCACCGCGTCGGCCTGCTCCTGCAGCAGGCTGGCCAAAGAGCAGGCGCGGCCGCGGCTCCAGCCATCCGGGCCGGCGCTTTGCAGCAGCGGCTGCAACTGGACGCCGGATTCGGCCAGGCGCAGGCGCCAAATCAGGCGGGAAGAGGGTTGTGGTTCGGTCATTGCGCATCGAGGAACGGGAGGTGGGGCGATGTTGCCGGATTCGGCCCGCGCTGCAAAGCCGCAAAAGACAACGGCGGTCCAAGCCGCCGTTTATTTCACCGCCGCGCGCTTACTGCTGCGCCGCCGGCTCGCGGTCGCAACCGCCGGGCTGCATCGCCTCGTTGCGCAGGCGCTGGTACTGCTTGCCATCCCAACGCCAGATCGACTCGCAGAAGCCGTTGCCGGACAGGCGGATGTCATGATACGGATTGTCCGAATCGCTATCCGGACCATCGGTCACCACGACGAACTTGGTCGCCGGCACGCCGAAGCTGACGCGCAAATGCCCGTCATCATCACGGTCGAAAGCCCAGATGCTCTGGCCTACGCTGCCGGAGGTGCAGCTGTCCCCGCCCCGTATCCAGATTTCGTTATGGTCTTCCTTATGGTTCTTGGTATACCAGCCGCTCAGGCGGAACGGCGTGCGGCACTTGTCGGTGACGAAGCCCCAGGTGTCCTGGTCCTTGATCACATAACTCACGCCCAAGGCAGCCAGCACTTCCTTCAAGTCCGCATCGGACAGCGTGTTGCCGTCATCGAACAAGGCGGCGTTGGCATCGGACGGCGGAGCATCCGACGCAGGCTCTTCTTCGGCTTCGTTATCATCGGAATCCTCATCCCGCCATGCCTGATAGCGCTCTCGGCAGGCATCGTCCGCGCAAACATATTCCCACTTCTTGTTATCGAAAATGAATTTGAATACCTGCGTTGAGCCTCCCTTTTGCTGACTGGCACTGAGCAGCAGCGGATAAAATGGCTCGCCGGCTTCGTTGCGATCCGCTCGATACTCGAATACCGCCCGCTCCAGCTCCTCGCGGCGTTTGCCGAAGAGCTCGCCGGTAATCTCGACCACCTCCTTATCCTTGGCCGCAAACAACTGCGGATAGGATTTATAGATGGCGCCCTCCGCAAGCCAAGCCATGTCGCCTGTCGCGGAAAGAGATATCAACTTGACCGCGTCGGGGCCTTTGAAATCGTGATTGACAAAGCTCATGCCATTGCTGGAAGCCACAATATCCAGCCCTTGCTCTTTCAGGATAAAAGCGCCGACCACCGCGAATTGGCTCTCTCCCCCCTCGCCCTCGTGAGAGCCATCCCCCGAAGTGAACAAATACAGCCGGCCATCCGCTCCGCTGCCGACTCGATCCAAGGCCAGCGGCTTCATGCAGAATTCGTTGTAGTCTTGCGTCAGTGTCCAGCAATCTCGTTCTCGGCTGTAGTTCGAGTGGCCATATATTTTATCCATGGCGCTGCGGACCAATTGCTTCCCGGGCCCGCCATCCAGCGCCAACCGCTCGACGCGGCTCTCCCCTCGCGTCATCACCCAGTACGCCGCGCCTATCAGGCCCGATAAGGCGATGGCCGCCACTGCCAGCGCGATCCAGTGTTTTTTGTTCAATTTCACGGAAGGTCCTTGGAAAATTGCCGGGCGCCAAGCCCGGCGGGTAACGGATCGGGGCCGCATGCCGAAACCGCAGCGGACCGATCCGCCATGCTCAGTCGCCGCCGCAGCCTCCCGGCTGGGTGGCGATGTTTTTCAGGTGCTGATACTGGCTGCCGTCCCAGCTCCATACCGCCTCGCAAAAACCGTTGCCCGCCAAACGCAAGTCGTAGCGGCCGTTGTTGACATCGCTGGTCAACGAAGTCTTGGTCGCGGGCACGCCTAGGTTGGCGCGCAGATGGCCATCCTCGCCGCGGATGAACAGCCATACGCTCTGGCCGGTGGCGCCGGAGGTGCAGGCGCTGCCGCCGGTGATCCACAGTTCGTTGTGGCTGTCTTTTTCACCTTCGGGATAGGAGGCGCTCAACTTGAACGGCGTGTGGCATTTCTCAGTGACGAAACCCCAGTTGTCTTGATCCTTCACCACATAGACGGCGCCGATCGCAGCCAATACGTCTTTCAGGTCCGCCGCGGACAGCTCGGCGCCGTCATTGAACAAGGCGATGTTGGCGTTGGCCGGCGGCTGGGCCGGGCTGTCGTCCGTCTCTTCCGAAGTCTCCGGTTTCGCTTCGGGAATACCTTTCTTATCGCGACAGGCTTGGTCAGCGCAGACGTACTGCCACTTATGGCTGTCGAAGCGGAAGCGGAAGTTGGCCAATGGCTTATGCTTGTCGTCGCTGACCCTCAACAGCAGCGGGAATACCTCCTTGTCGGCCTTGGCGGCGTCGGGCTCATAGTCGAAGCTCAGTTCTTCGGACATGCCTTCTTCTTTGCCAAACAGCTCGCCTTCGATCGCGACGATTTTTTTACCTTTGGGGGCGAAGAGCTGTGGGTAGCTGGCTGAAATGCCTTGATGCATGTCGCCGCCTTCGGCAAACCAAGCCATGTAGCCGGTTGCGGACAGTTGCAGCAACTTCACCTCATTCGGCGCGCTGGCAAAGCCGCTGGCGAATGACAGCTCGCGGTCACCTGCGATCAGCTCTTGAGTCTTGGCGTCGACTACGAAAGCGCCGACCAGCGCGTCGGTATCCATATGGCTGGCGTCCGGTCGATCTGCGCCGGCGAACAAGTACAGTCTATCCTCGCCTGCTGCGTGCACGCGGTCTAGCGCCAGGGGTTTCATGCAATACGTGGCGGCCTCCTCATCCTGGCCAGCGGCATGATCGATGTTCCAGCACTTTTCCTTGGCGTCGTAAGCCTCCTGGCCGTACATCCTGTTCATGATGTCGCTGGCTAGCTGCTGGCCAGGTTCGCCATCCACGGCAAGCCGTTCGACGCGGACCGCTTGCCGGTGCAGCAGGCGATAGGCCGTCAGGCCCAAGACTAATGCGATGGCGAATCCCGCCAGCGCGATCCAGTGTTTCTTATTCAATTTCACGGAATATCCTTGGGGGTCCGGGCGAGAAGCCCGGACGCGCATCTTCGGGAGCGCAATGTCCCGGCGCTTGGCGTTACTCGCCGCCGCAGCCTCCCGGCTGGGTCGCGATATTCTTCAGGTGGGCGTATTGCTTGCCGTCCCAGCGCCATACCGCTTCGCAAAAGCCGTTGCCCGACAGGCGGATGTCGTTGTAGCCCTCGTTGGCATCGTTGGTGACGGTCGCCTGCTTGGCCGGCAGGCCCAGATTGGCGCGCAGATGGCCATCTTCTCCGCGAATGAACAGCCAGATGCTGTGCTCGGTATTGCCGGACGTGCAGCTGTTCCCGCCCTCCAGCCACAGCATGTTGTGGTTATCTTCATTACCCTTGACCACTTCGGCCGACAAAGGGAATGGCTTGACGCACTCGGCCGTCACAAAACCCCAGGTTTGCGAATCCTTCACGACGAAAGTGGCTTTGACTGCGGCCAAAACGTCCTTCAGGTCGGCGGCCGACAATTCGGTGCCATCGCTGAACAAGGCTGCATTGGCGTTGGCCGGCGGATCGGCTGGCGCGTCGCCATCGTCGCTATCCATAGGCTCGCCATTGGCATCCTCATCATCCTGCGGAAGGCTGCCGCGCTCGCCGCAGGTCTTGTCGCCGCAGACATACTTCCATTTGCTTCTGTCAAACTGAAAACGGTAGCTGGCCACTTCCTTCTTGGCTTCATCCCGAACCGTCAGCAACATTGGATAATATTCGGCGTCGGTTTTACTGGCATCGGCATGGTAGTCGAAGTCCAGCGCCACCTGCGCCTGGCCCTGCGCGCCGATCAGATCTCCAGCGGCATCGATGATCTTCCCATCCTTAGGCATGAAAAGATGCGGCTCGCGGTAGGAGTACCCGCCATTGAGATCCCCGCCTCCCTGGATCAGCCAGCCCATCTGCCCGCTGCGCGTGAGTTGCAGCAATTTGACGTTCTCCGGCATGGCACCGCCCACGCTGTCGTAGGCCAAGGCTCGAACGGAAGCGATCGGCTCGCTGCCATCGGCTTTGAACACGAACGCCCCCACTAGGCCATCGCTGTCGGCATGGCTGGACTCCCACAGATAACCACCGGCCAGAAGATAAAACCTGTCTTCTCCATCCACCCGCACCCGATCCAGCGACAGCGGCTTCATGCAATAGGTGCGATTGCCATGCTCGATATTCCAGCAATCTTCTTCCCTGTTGTAATGCTTGTTGCCATATTCGCGATTCATGATGCCGGCGATAGTCTTTTGGCTGGATTCCCCATCCAACGCCAGCCGCTCCACTTGCACCGCCTGATGCGATTTCCAGTATCGCCACCCGCCGAAGCCGGCGGCGATCAGCAAGACAGCGGCACCTGCCAGCAAGGCGATTTTTTTCTTGTTTTCCATATGGTTCCGTCTCAACCCGAACTGCTTGATGTCGATTGAAAAAAAGCGCGTCAAAAAATTTTAATTGTCATTTTATCAGGCAAAATGAATGGCGTGCTTGTCATTGGATGCGAATGAGCTGGCCGCCGCCCGCGCTTGCGAGCAAGACGCGAACCGGCATCCCTGATGCGAAACGGCGGCCCAAGCCGCCGTCTCATCACGGATCAGGCGCTGTCGCAGCCGCCCGCCTGGGTGGGGACGTTCAACAGGTGGATGAAGGCTTTGCCGTTCCAGCGCCAGATGCGGTCGCAGAAGCCTGCCGCGCCGACGCGCAGATCATGCACGCCGGCCGATACGTCGCGGGTGCGGCGCACATCGGCGGCGGGCGTGCCCAGATTGGCGCGCAGGCGGCCGCCTGCGTCGCGGACGAAAATCCAGACCGAGCCGCCGACATCGCCCGAGGTGCAGCCATCGCCGCCGCGCACCCACAATTGCTCCTGCACGCCGTCGCGCTCGAAATGGGCATCCAGCGGGTAGGGCGCGTCGCAACCGTTCCGATCCACGAAGCCCACCGCGCCGTCCTGCGCCACGTAACTCACGCCCATCTGGCCCAGCACGTCCCGCAAATCAGTCTCAGACAGCTTGCGCCCCTTGCCGAACAAGGCCTCGCTGGCATCGGCCGCCACGGCCTCCGCGCCCTGGACTCTTCCCGTCCGCTCGGGGCGGACCGGCAGGCCGGCTCGCACCCGGCAATCGACATCGGCGCAAACGTATTCCCAGCGCCGGCGGTCGAAACGGAAATCAAAGCTGGCCAACTGCTTGTCCTTGCCGTCGCGAACGATCAGCGACAGCGGATACATCCTGGCATCGCTCCCGCCGCTGTCCAGCTGGTACGCGAATTTCACGCCGTCGGCGGTTTCGCCGTCGCGGCCGAACACCTCGCCGCCGATTTCCAGCACCTTGTCGTCCTTGGGCGCGTAAAAATGGGGAAATTCCTCGGCTACGTCTCCGGGCGCGGCTCGGCCGGCCGCGAACCAGCCCATATAGCCGTCGCCAGACAATTGCAGCAACTGGACCTGGTCCGGCCCTGAAGCCCGGTGATTGAGAAAGTCCAGTTCGCGGCTGCCGGCAATCGGGGACAGGGTGTCGGCATCGACGACGAAGGCGCCGGCCAACCCGCTCAGGTCCTCGTCGCGCGCGCCGTCTCGGCGCCCGCTGGCGAACAGATACAACCTGCGCGCCTTGCCCGCCTCTACGCGATCCAACGCCAGCGGTTTCAGGCAATAGTCGCCGCCGTCCTCGCGCAGATAGCGCCAGCAGTTCCGCTTCTCATCATGCTGCTGGCTGCCATATACCCGGTTCATGATGGCCGCCGCTTCCCGGCGGCCCTCTCCGGCCCTCAAATCCAGACGTTCCGTCTGGATGCCGTCTCCGCGCCACAGCCAGCCGGCCGCCAACGCGGCGAGCGCCAGCGCGGCGATGCCGACGGCCAGCCGCAGCCTGGTCTTCCTTTCCATCCGTTTCCCCTTCAACTGCCTCAATGTCCCGCAGACCTCTCCGGTCCGTATCGTTTTTTGAATTCGGCGGGAATTCTACCAATTCGTATTGTTTTATCCACCCCAATGAAAAAGGGAGCCTAAGCTCCCTGTCTCCCAACCGCCCATCCGGTTAAAGGCCGGCAAAGGCCCTGCCGGCAGCGGCAATGGTCTGTTCAATCATTTCGTCGGTGTGGGCGATGGAGACGAAACCCGCCTCGTAGGCCGACGGCGCGAAGTAGACGCCCTCGTCCAGCATGGCGTGGAAGAAGCGCTTGAAGCGCTCGATGTCGCAACCGGTGGCCTCGGCGTAGGACTTCGGCGCCCTGCCGCTGAAGTAGAAGCCGAACATGCCGCCCACGCTGTCGGTGGACAGGATTACGCCGGCTTTCTTGGCTTCGTCGGCCAGGCCCTGGGCCAGGCGCGCGGTACGGCTGCCCAGCGTCTCGTAGAAGCCCGGTTGCTGGATCAGCTTCAGCGTGGCCAGGCCGGCGGCGACGGACAGCGGATTGCCGGACAGGGTGCCGGCCTGGTAGACCGTGCCCAAGGGCGCGATCTTGCCCATGATGTCGGCGCGGCCGCCGAAAGCCGCCAGCGGCATGCCGCCGCCCACCACCTTGCCCAGCGTGGTCAGGTCCGGCGTGATGCCGTGCAGGCCCTGGGCGCAGCCCTTGGCCACGCGGAAACCGGTCATCACCTCGTCGTAGATCAGCACCGCGCCGTGTTTTTCCGTCAGGCTGCGCAGCGCCTGGACGAATTCGCGCGACGGCTGGATCAGGTTCATGTTGCCGGCGATCGGCTCCAGGATCACGCAGGCGATCTGGTCGCCGATCTCGGCGAAGGTGCGCGCCAGCTGCTCCGCGTCGTTGTACTGCAGCACCAGCGTGTGCTTGGTGAAATCGGCCGGCACGCCGCCGGAGGACGGATTGCCGAAGGTCAAGAGGCCGGAGCCGGCTTTCACCAGCAGGCTGTCGGAGTGGCCGTGGTAGCAGCCCTCGAACTTGATGATCAGGTCGCGGCCGGTGAAGCCGCGCGCCAGGCGGATGGCGGTCATGGTCGCCTCGGTGCCGGACGACACCAGCCGCACCTGCTCGACCGACGGCAGCAGCTTGCAGATCTCCTCGGCGATCACCACTTCGCCCTCGGTCGGCGCGCCGAAGGACAAGCCGCCCACGGCCGCGTCCTGCACCGCTTTCACCACCTCCGGATGGGCGTGGCCGACGATGGCCGGGCCCCAGGAGCCGACGTAATCCAGATACTGTTTGCCGTCGGCGTCCCAAAAATAGGCGCCCTCGGCGCGGGCGACGAAGCGCGGCGTGCCGCCCACTTGGCCAAAGGCGCGCACCGGCGAGTTGACGCCGCCGGGGATCACTTGCTTGCCACGTTCGAACAGTTCCAGATTGCGGGACATGAGGTTTTCCTTGTCTGGCGGCGCGGGCCGCGCCGCGGAATATGGGGATGCGCGGCGGTGCGTCTGCGGGTGCCGCCGGGCGCGATCATTCTACATGATCGTCGACGCGGCCGGGACCGCCGGCTCTGGCGGTTTTCCTCTCCGCGGCCGGCGAATCCTGCGCGATGCGTCCCTGCTCCAGCACCACCACCCGCTCGGCCATGGCGATGGTTTCCGGTCGGTGGGCGACCAGGATGCGCGTCATGTCGATATCCCGCACCGCGGCGTTGACCAGCTGCTCGTTCCATACGTCCAGATGGCTGGTGGCCTCGTCCAGCACCAGGAGCCGCGGCTGCTTGTACAGCGCGCGCGCCAGCAGCACGCGCTGCTTCTGGCCGCCGGACAGGCCGGAGCCGATGTCGCCGACCAGGGTGTTGTAGTTCATCGGCATCGCCATGATTTCGTCGTGGATGGCGGCGAGGCCGGCGCTGCGGCGGATGCGCTCCTGGTCCGGCTGAGGATCGAAGAAACAGATGTTGTCGGCGATGGAGCCGGAGAACAGCAAGTCGTCCTGCATCACCGTGCCCAGCAACTGGCGATAATTGCCCAGGCCCAGCTGCTTGAGCGGCACGCCGCCCACCAGCACCTCGCCCTCGGTCGGCTCCACCAGGCCCAGGACCAGCTTCAGCAGCGTGGTCTTGCCGCAGCCGGACGCGCCGGTGACAGCCAGGCACTGGCCGGCGGGAATCGCCAGGCTCAGCTCGCGCAGCACGTAGGGCTCGCTGTCGGAGTAACGGAAAGACACGTTGCGCAGCTCGATCGCCGGCTGGACGTGGGCCGGGTCGATCTCGACGTCGTTCAGCTCCGGCTCCGGCTCGGTCAACAGGATGTCGGCGACGCGCTCGCCGTGCAGCCGCAGCATGCGCAGCTCGAACAGCTTGTCGATCAGCGCGGCGATGCGCTGGCTGAACTGGTCCTTGTAGCTGAGAAAGGCAAACAGCATGCCCACCGAGAAGCGGCCGTCCATCACCGCCAGCGCCGCCAGCCACACCACCACCACCCGCTCGGCGTTGAACAGCAGCGCGTTGGCGGTCTGGAACGACAGGCTGAGCCGGGCGATGCGCAAGTCGGCGTTGAACTGCTCGGCTAGCGCGTTCATCCAGCCGATGCGCCGCTCCTCCTGGCGGCCGAACAGCCGCACGCTCTGCGCGCCGCGCGCCGACTCGATGAAATGGGTGCTCTGCCGCGACGCGTGAATGATCTGCTCCGCCGTCGCTTCCCGCAACGCGCGGAAGATGCTCCAGCGCAGCAGCGCGTACAAGGCCACCGCGGCCAGGCTCACCGCCGCCAGCGGCGCGTTGTACAGCAGCATCACGATCAGCGTGGCGATCACCAGCAGGCCGTCGATCACCCCTTCGACGAATTGGGTGGTCAGGCTTTTCTGTATGGTCTGGATCGAGCCGAAGCGCGAGGTGATGTCGCCCAGATGGCGCTTCTCGAACCACGGCAGCGGCAGCCGCATCAGGTGGGCGAAAGCGTTGCCCAGCCACTGGAAATTGAGGCTGGTGGCCAGCGCCGTGGTCGCCCAGGAGCGCACCGCGCCGATCGCGGTCTGCAACAGCACCAGCAGCAGAAAGCCTATGCCCAGCACGGTGATCAGGTCGCGATCGGCCGCCACCAGCGCCTCGTCCACCACCCACTGCAGATAGAACGGTGCGGCCAGCGCGCACACCTGCAGCGCCAGGCCCAGCAGCAGCAATTGCGTCAAGCCGCCGCCCAGGCCATCCACCCGCCCCATCAGCGACAACAGGCTGAACTGCAGCTTCTCCTCCGCCTTGCGGAAGGACGCGTCCGGCGTCAGCTCCAGCGCCACGCCGGTGAAATGCTTGGACGCTTCGTCCAGGCTCAGCTTGCGCTCGCCCACCGCCGGGTCGTGGATGACGATGTGCCGCGCCGACGCCTGCTTCAGCACCACGAAATGGTTCATGTCCCAGTGCAGCACGCAGGGCAGCTTCAGCTGCGGCAGGTGCCGCAGTTCCAGCTTCAGCGGCCGCGACGCCAGGCCCAGGCCCTGCGCCATCGAGATCAGGCTCTTCAGCGTGGAGCCCTTCAGCGACACCGAGAAACGGCGGCGCATATTGGCCAGGTCGATGCGGTGTCCCCAGTAGCCGGCCACCATCGCCAGGCTGGCCAAGCCGCATTCGGCGGCCTCGGTCTGCAGCAACAGCGGCAAGCGGCGGCGGCCCCAGAACTGCAAAATCGGCTGCTGATGGCTCATCTCACACCTTTCCGCTGATGCTGTAGAGCGGCTCCAGCACCCACTCGTACAGCTTGCGCCGCTCCAGCAGCACGCTGGCGTCCAGCGCCATGCCGGCCTTCAAAGCCTGCGGCTGGCCGTAAAGGATGACGCTCTGGCTCGCCAGCCTCACCCGCACCCGGTACAGCGGCTCGCCGGAGCCGCCCTGGCCGCCGGGCAGATACAGTTCCTCCGGCCGCAGCGCGCTGCGCGACACCTCGCGCACCGTGCCCTGGAACTGGCCGAACTTCTGGTAGGGATACGCCTGATAGCGGATCAGCACCGCCATGCCCGGCTTGACGAAGCCGGCGGCGCGCGACGGCGCGTACAGCTCCGCCTCCAAGGGCGAGCCGGCCGGCGACAGGTTGGCCAGCGTCTGGCCGGCCGCCACGCTCTGGCCGGCCTGGACGGCGATGCCGCTGACCATGCCGGCCTGCGGCGCGCGCACCAGCGATTTGCGCTTGGCTTCGTTCTCGGTCAGGTCCTGCTCCAGCTCCGCCATGCCGCGCTGCGCCGCCGCCTCGTCGCGTTTGGCCTGCAGCTGCAGATCGCCCAGATCGGACAAGGCCGCGTCATGATCGCTCTGCAAAGCGGCGCGGGCGCGCTGCAGGTCCGCCAGCTTGGTCTGCTGGTCTATCACTTCGGCCTGCTTGTCCTGCAGCGCGGCGGCGGAGATGAATTGGGACGCCAGCAACTTGCGGTGGCGCTGCAGCGTGTCCTCGGCCAACGCCACCCGCCGCCGCTGCAGGCCGATCTGCTCCTCCATCCGCTGCAACTCGCGCGCCAGGTCGTCCGCCTTGCGCCGCAGCGTCTCCTGCTTCTGCCGGGACTGCAGACGCAGCATCGCCTGGTCGCCGGCCAGGCTGTCCCGGCGCGACTGCAGCAGCGCGGTGATCTCGCGGCCGGCGTCGCCGCGGGTGGCGCTCTCGCGCTCGTTGCCGAGAAGGAACAACGCGTCGCCGGCCCTCACCTGCTGGCCCTCGCGCACCTTGACTTCGGCCACCACGCCGGCCTGCGCCGGCTGCACCCGGATCAGGCCCTGGCTGGGCAGCAACACGCCTGACACCTGAGCCTTGCGGGTATAACTGGCCGACACGAAGAACAGCGCGATGGCGACGGCGATCAACGCGAACGCGCCGGTCAGCCAGGCCAGGCTGGCGGGACGCAGCAACACGATGCGGCCATAGCGCCGGTCGGCGGCGTGGCTGAGGGCGGCGGAGCGAAAGAGTGACAAGAAGATCGCTTTCAGTAAGCATGCCGCGCGAGCGGATGCGTTGGTTCAGCGTCCCCGGCCATGCAGAGTAGGAGGCAGGCGGAGCACCGGGACGATAGCATTATTCGAATAACATGTCGGCAGCATCCTGACGCGGCCTTGCGCGCCATGATCGGCAAACTCATGTTTTCTTTAAATTCTCATCACGCGTTTCATGCATGACACACTGTCCATTAGGACAGATTAATAGCCGCCATTTCGAACGGATTTCCGCTATTCCCGAAGGCCCCGCCAAGCTGGGCCTGGTTTTCCGAGCTGTTGCAGCATGCCGACAATATCGGCCAGCCTCGCCGCTTTCCCTGATCCGTAATTGTCCCAGTTGTTCGCCTATCTCCGCCAGCCAATAGTGCAACGTCATCGTTTGAATCGTCCACGGCCAGCCAATCCATAGAGACCGCCGGAGACAAAGAAGCGATGGCGCGACCGCAGCCCCCTTCGTTTCACCGTCAGCAAAGGAGTCATCAAGATGCAAACCGAAAAGCAAATCGACCAAACCGAACAGGACCAGGATCAGGAGATCGCCGATCTCCTCGGCATCACCGTGCTGTCCCCGCTGGAGGAAAGCTCCGTGACTGGCGGCGCGGCCCAGCACGAGGACCATGATCACGTTCACAAGGCGCAATGACAGGCGCTCAGACGAACCGCGCCTCTGGCTCCGCCCAGCGGAGCCAAGCCTGCGCCCGCCTGCCGCGAGGGGGCCGGGCGCGTCCCTTTCCCGCACGCAGGAACTCGGAAAGCAGATGAGCGAACCAGCCCCTAGCTTCAGCGCAGAATGGTGGGAAGTCTTCCTGAAGGAATCCAGGCAACTGAGCTGCCCCGTCGTATTCAAAGGCGCGCTCGGCCAAGCCAGAGCCGCCCTGTTCCGACAAGCCGTGCTGGACATCCTGGCCACGCTGGCGCGGCTGCGCACCGCTCGCTATGGCTTACGTATATACGCTGCGGGCCGCCTGCTCGACAGCGATGAGATGAACCGCATCTACGACAGCCCCCCTCAAGCCGGCGAAAGCCTGGAATGCTGGAGTGGGCGGGTGTTTCCCCAAACCCCTTTCGGCATCATTCTCAATGCCGGCGAAAAATTCCATCACGGACTGTCTTGCGAGGTCGCGCAGATGCTGGCGCCTTTGTTCGAAAGAGTCGGCCTGCCGCGGGAAGGCGTCCAATTCAGCATCTTCATCGGCGACTACGACAAAACCCCGCTCGGCATCCATCAGGACAAGCGCGGCGAGAACGTCATCCACCTCCATGTCGGCCCCGGTGCCAAAACCATGTATCTATGGGAGCCGGAACAATACCGCCGCTTGACTGACGAGCAAGGCATTCCCGAGCGCGACTTCAACGCGCTCAAGCCGCATGCCAGAACCTTCCGGTTCGAATCCGGCGACCTATTCTTCATGCCGGAAGGCACATTTCACATCGGCGCGCAGAGCGAGCTTTCCATTGGCATCACCGTCTGGCAATACACCCACACGAACCAGATGCTGGCCGACAACCTGCACGCCTTCCTGCTCAAGCAATTGCAGGCAGCCTCCGACGGCGCCATCGTCCACGATCCGTCGCCGCCGCAGGACACTCGCGCGCTGGACGCCATCCTGGCCCAGAGGCGGCTGCCGGATGAATACCGCGGCCGGGATTACGATCAGCTGCTGCGCCTCGCCTACCTGGACTGGCGCCACTGCCTGGCCAGCAATGCCGGCTACCGCAATCCGCCGTTTCCACGAGACGACAAGGCAAGCCTGGAGGCTGACGACCAAGTCCTGATGGAAACGCCTTACCGCATCCTGACGCGCGATACGATGCCAGGCAGGATGGCTGTCTACGTGCGCGGCAACAAACTGGAAATGAATCGCCACTCCGGCCTGATCGCGATGCTGGACCGCCTCAACCAGAACCAGCCCTGTGCCGTGGCCGAACTGCTGGAACTGCTGGACCCGGCGTGGCCGGAAAAAATCGGACTGCATCTATTAGGCGAACTGCTCCGCTGGCGCGGCATTCGCCGGCTGGAACCGCCATCGGACTGACGCTTGCCACTCAACCCGAGCCTGGGAATCCAAACATGCCCTATCCCCGCGAGAACGACGCGCTGGAAGACAGCCTTGCCCCCGCCCGCCTGCGGCGCCGGTTCGACGCCGACTGGTGGACCCGCTTTCTGACCCTGAACAAGCACATGAGCCAGCCCTGCGTCTTCTCCGACGCGCTGGACGCGGTACAGGTCCGGCTGATGCGCCGCCAGGTGCTGGACATTCTGGCCGAGGTCGCGCGGATCCACCAAACCAAGTATGGATACCGCCTGTGGCTGGACGGCCGGCAAGTAGACGATCTGGACGAACACTTCTCCCAGCCGCCGCTGGCGGACGAAGACGTGGAGAGCTGGGTCCGACGCGTATTCGGCGAACGCAAATTCGGCATCATCCTGAACCGCGGCGAGAAGTTCAGCGCCGGCTTGTCGCAAGCGATAGCGCTGATCCTGGAGCCGGCGTTGAAAATGATAGGCATGCCGACCGAAGGCATTCTGTTCACGATATTCATCGGCAATTACGACCTGACGCCGCTGGGCATACACAAGGATTCGCCGGGCAAGAGCGTGATCCATTTCCATCTCGGCCCCGGCTCCAAGACCATGTACACCTGGGACGACGACGACTACGTCACTGCCCCAGACGAAAAGCGCTTCAACAATATGAATGTCGCGCCCCATCTGCCCAGCGCGGCCGCCCACACCTTCCACGCAGGCCAGCTCTACTTCATGCCGGAAAACCGCTTCCATCTGGGCATGCAGAACGAACTGTCCATCGGCATCGCCTGCTGGTTCTACAACCGCTCCGACCACGATTTCGCCTGCGAGCTGTTGCACCGGGTCCGGGAAACCTGCCTGCGCCCTTCCGAGATCATGCTCAAGGCAGACCGACGGCCGATAGACGACGTCGGCACGGTGGAGGCCGCGCTGTCGCTGCTGGCGCTGCCCGAAGACGGCGATCTGCGCTCGCTGATGCGCGGCGCCTACCGCGACCTCCGCTATTCGCTGTTCAGCAACGGCGGCTACCGCAACAGCCCGATTCCCCGCGAGGTCCAACCCGAGATCCGGCCGGACAGCCGCGTCGCCGCGGCGGCGCCATACCGGATGCGGTGCATGCCTGCGCAGGCTGCCGGCCGTTTCGAGCTCTACGTGCGCGGCACCAAGCTCGCGCTGGGCAACTTCCCCGGCCTGGAAGGCGTCATCGACCGGCTGAACAGCGGCGGCAAGTTCGCCATCGCGGAAATCGCCGCCATGGTCGACGACCCGCTGGCGGAAAAAAAGGTCCATTACCTGCTGCGCCTGCTGCACCGCTACCACGGCGTCGACATCGAGCCAGGCTGAGCGCCTGCCGGCGCAAGCCACCCGTTTCCATGCGACCGATCCGGGCTTGATGTCGCAAAACTCGCGGCCCGCACCACTTGGGAGAAATGAATGAAGAATCCGACCTTGCAAGCCATGCTGGACGAGCTGGAAGGAGACTCCGACGCGGCCATCCAGGAAATCAGCGGCCAGGATCTGGAGTTCGTGTCCGGCGGCGAAATGGAAGAAGACCCGACGCAATGCGACTCCGGCTACGTCCGGTGCGACAAGGGCTTCTCCGGCTAGACAGCCTCGTCCGATTGGCGGCTGGCAGCTTGCGACAGAAAGGTTCTGCCCAGCATGCCGTCGCCCGCCCTGCGACCAGGGCGGCCCCCTCCAGGCCATGGCAGTGGCCGGGCCGCCCTGGCTCCCCCGCGGGCCTTTCCGCACCGATGACCAGGGAGAGTCCCCGATGGAAGGCGAATACGTTCTATCCCGATACCTGATCGCCTCGGGCGTGGTGAGTCCGGACCACCACCCCGACCCTTCGCGTCTGCTGTTCGCCAGCCGGACCGGCAAATCGCTGCTGATCAAGGAAAAAACCTACCAGCGCCTGCTCGCCGGCGAGTTCGCGAAAATGGACGAGGCAACGCTGCGCCAGTTGCGGGAGGACGAAGTCCTGGTCCCGCCAACCCGCGACGAATTCCGAGACATGCTGGAGAAAAACCGACAGGCCATAAGCGAGGTTGGCACGCTCAGCCTGACGCTGCAGCCGACCGCCAATTGCCAGCTGGGCTGCGTGTACTGCGGCCAGCAGCACGTCAAAAAGAACCTGGACGACGACACCTCCGCCCGCATCGTCGCCCGCATCATGGGCACGCTGCGGCGCAAGCCCTACGCCAAGCTGGCGATCAACTGGTATGGCGGCGAACCCATCCTGGCGCTGAAGCAGATAGAGGACATCAGCGGCCGGTTGATCAAACAATGCGGACAGGCCGGGATCCACTTCTTCGCCTCCATGGTCAGCAACGGGCTCAGCCTGAAACCCGACGTCTACCTGCGCCTGCAGCGGCATCGCGTAAACAGCTTCCAGATCACGCTGGACGGCATCGGCCAGGCCCATGACCTGATGCGGCCGGTCAAAGCCGGCGGCGGCAGTTTCGACATCATCCTGCAAAACCTGGTCGACGTGACCGGCATGCCGGAATTCAGCGCCAACCGCAGCGGCGTCACGATCCGCATCAACATCAACCGCCACAACCAGGGCAAGGTTGCCGATCTGATAGACCTGCTGGCCGAGCGGGGGCTGGCGGCGCGCAATGTGGGGCTGGATTTTCGCCCGGTGGTGGACTGGGGCGGCAACCAGGCCGACCGCGACAGCCTGCCGGCGGCGGACTTCGCCGCGCTGGAAATAGGCTGGACGCAGCACGCGATACGGCGGGGATTCGAATTCGACCGCATTCTGCCCGCCCGCACCATCGCCCCCTGCATGGTGGTGATGCCAGACGCCGAGGTCTACGACGCCTACGGCAACATCTACCCCTGCTACGAATTTCCGTACACGCCCAAGTACGACGCGCCCAAATACAAGATCGGGCATATCCGCAGCATCGACCAGGTCCGCAACGACAAGGCCGTCACCCGCGAATGGTACGCCGACATCCAGACCGGCATGTCGCCGTGTCCGCGCTGCCCGCTGTTTCCGGTATGCGGCGGCGGCTGCGCCAAGCTGTGGTACAACGGCGAAACCGGCTGTCCATCTTTCAAGCTGAATCTGCCCGAACGGCTGGTGCTGGACTACTGGATGCGGAAGCGCCGGCGAACGTCCGAGCCGGCGCCGGCCATCGCCTGACGCCAGCGTTCGTCACTTCACCCCCAGCCGCTCCATCCGGTAACGCAAGGAACGAAAAGTGACGCCCAGTTTCTTCGCGGCCTGGGTGCGATTGTAACGGGTGCCCTCCAGCGCCTTGACGATGGCCTCGCGCTCGACGCGGTCAAGGTAGTCCTGCAGCGGTTCGCCGCTACCGGGTTCCGGGCTGTATTCGACGCAGGGCGTCAGCTGCAGATCGTCGCGGGACAGCGAAGGCGAGGCGGCCAAGGCCACCGCGCGCTCCAGGATGTTTTCCAGCTCGCGGAAATTGCCGGGGTAGGCGTGGTCCTGCAGCGCGCGGCGCGCGTCGGCAGTCAGCCGCGGCGCGGACGCGCCGCCGAAACGCTGCAGCAAGCGATCGGCAAACAGCGGGATATCGTCGCGCAGTTCTCTCAGCGGCGGCATGCGCAGCGGCAGTACATTGAGGCGATAGTACAGGTCCTGGCGGAACTGCCCCGCCTCCACCCGCGCCGCCAGATCGCGGTGAGTGGCGCAGATGATGCGAACATCCGCCGCCTCTTCCTGGCTGGCGCCCAGCTTGCGCACCGCCTTCTCCTGGATCGCGCGCAGCAGCTTCACCTGCATCGCCAGCGGCAACTCGGCCACCTCATCCAGGAACAAGGTGCCGCCTTGCGCCAGCTGGAAGAAACCGTCGCGGTCGGCATCGGCGCCGGTGAAGGCGCCTTTGCGATAGCCGAAGAACTCGCTCTCCATCAGGCTTTCCGGGATCGCGCCGCAGTTGACGGCGACGAAGGGCTTGTCCGCGCGCGGCCCCAGCTCGTGGATCAGCCGCGCCGCCTGTTCCTTGCCGGTGCCGGATTCGCCGCCGATAGACACCGCCGCCTGGCTGCGCGACAGCTTTTCCGCCAGCCGCAACACCTCCTGTATCGCCGGCGACTCGCCCAGCAACCGCTGCCGCGCGGATGGTCTGGCAGACGGGACCTCCACTTTCAGCGCGCTCTTCACCAGGCTGCGCAACTGCGCCAGGCTGACCGGCTTTTGCAGGTAGTCGAAGGCGCCGGCCTTCATCGCCCGCACCGCGTTGTCGGCGCTGCCATGGGCGGTGATCACGGCGATGGGCAGGTCCAGCCCGCGTTCGCCGATATGGTTGACCACATCCAGGCCATCTCCGTCCGGCAGCCGCATGTCGGTCAGCGCCAGGTCGAAGCCGCCGCCGTCGAGCGCGGCCTTGGCCTCGGCCACGTTGGCGGCGCAAACCGGAGCCAGGCCCATTTTCAACAGCGTCAGCTCCAAGAGTTCCCGGATGTCCGGCTCGTCGTCGACGATCAATACGCGCAGAGTCTTAGTCATGGGCCTGATGGCATATCAGCCGGAACACGCCGCCGGGCGGGCTGTAGTCCAGCCGCGCGTCGTTGGCTTCGGCCAGCTCGCGGGCGATGTACAGCCCCAGGCCGCTGCCGGCGCTTTCCGTGGTGAAAAAGGGTTCGAACAGCCGCGCCTGATCGGCCTCGGACACGCCGGGGCCATCGTCTATCACGCGCAGGATCAACACGCTATCGGCGACGCCGGCCTGCAGCCGCACCGAGCCGGGCCCGCGGCTGCCGTGCCGCCAGGCGTTGGCCAGCAGGTTGCCGAGTATCTGGGCCAGGTGGTCGCGGTCGAAACTCAGCCGGCAACCATCGCTCAGCTCGCAGGCCACCGCGCCGGCGGCGCCGGGATGCGACAGCGAAAACTGCTCCAGCAACTGGCCGACGAAAGGCGCCAGTTCGATGGCCTCGCGCCGGACGCGGTCGCGTCGGCCCAGCGTCAGCACATCCTCCACCATGCCGTTGATGCGGCGGGTGTTGTCCTGGACGATGCCGAACAGGCGCAATCGCGTCGGGTCCGACTCGTCCTCGGCCAGCAGATCCGCCGCGTGGCGTATCGCCGACAGCGGATTGCGGACCTCGTGCGCGATGTTGGCGGTCAGCCGCCCCAGCGCCGCCAGCTTCACCCGCTTGGCCTCCTCGGCCATGTCCGCCATATCGCGCAGAAACAGCACCACGCCGCGCAGCTCGCCTACCGGCACCGGCACCAGCCGCCCCACCAACTGGCGGCCGCGCACATTCTGCTGCACCAGGGTGGCCAGCGCCGGGCAACCGTCATCGCGCCAGCGCCGCACCAGCGGCAACAGCTCCGGCAACGGCGAGCCGCGCTGCAGGCCGGCGAAATAACGCTCGGCCTGCAGGTTGAACTGGCGCAGCCGGCCATCCTCGTCCAACACCACCACCGCGTCGCGCTGGCTTTGCAGAATCAGTTCGTTCAGGTGGTTGAGGTTGGCGATCTCGCCGCCGCGCTGGACCGCCAGCGCCTCCGACGCGCGCGCCAGCCGGCCCAACTGCCAGGTGGCGATGGCAGTGACGAAACAGGCGGAGGCGAGCAGGGCGCTATAAGACAGATCGGAGGGGCGGGCCAGTCCCAGCCAGTGCTCCAGCCCGGAATAGCACAGCAGCGCCAGCGTGGCGATAGCGGCGTAGAACAGCGCGTAACGGCCGGTGGACAGGAGGCCGGCGGCAGCGAGATAAGGCAGCAGCAGCAGGCCGAAGCCGCCATGGATGCCGTCGTTCATCGCCATCAGCCACACCATCATCGCGATGTCGGCGGCGATGGCCAGCGTCAGTTGCAGCGTGTGTCCCAGCCGTCCCTCGCGCACCAGGAACCAGACCGCGATCAGCAGCAGATAGACGCCGCTCCACAGATAAAAACGCGGCCCGCCCTCTATCATCGGCAGGCCGTCGCCGCCGGACAGCAGCGACAGCGTGAACAGCACCAGCAGCAACAGCCCGCGGAAGCCGTTGACGAACAGCAGCGCGGCGCGGGGACTCAGCGTTTGCGGCAGGGCTGTCCGGCGCATCACATCGGCAGCTCCCGGATGGCCCCCACCAGCCACTTCTTGGGCATCAGCTTGCCCTTTTTGGCGCGTTTGGCGAGGAACTCTTCCAGCGCGATCTTCTCATCCGCCACCTTGCCGCGCACCGAGGTGGTGGACAGCAGCGCCTTGTCGCCGGCCACCAGGCCGACGGCCGTCATGCGCGCGCCCTCGTCCAGCGCCAGCAGCATCAGGCCGCGGCCCTTGGCCAGCTCCTTCAGCTCCGCCGCCGGGAAGGCCAGCAGGCGGCCGCTGTCGCTGGCGGCCACCAATTGCAGTTGCTCCAGCGGCGCGGCGGGCAGGCGCGCCGGCTCCAGTACCGTTTCCTGCGCGTCCAGGGTGATGAAGGCTTTGCCGGCCTTTACCCGGCCCGCCATGTCGGCGATCTTGGCGATGAAGCCGTAGCCGCCGCTGCCGGCGACGACAAAACGGGCGTCGTCCGGGCCGGAGATCAGCTGCGCCGGCTTGGCACCGTCCTGCAGGTCCACCAGGGAGGCGACGGGCACGCCGTCGCCGCGGCCGGTCGGCACCGTGGCCGGATCGATGGTGTAGGCGCGGCCGTTGTGGTCCAGCACGATGGCGTTCCACACTGTGCGCGTTTCCACTGCCGCTGCCAGCGCGTCGCCGTCCTTGAAGCTCAGCGTTTCCAGCTCCACGTTGTGGCCGACGCGGGCGCGTATCCAGCCTTTTTGCGACAGGATCAGCGTCACCGGCTCGTCGGCGGTGGTCTGGGTCAGCACGGCGCGCTCGGCGGCCTTGATCTCGCTGCGGCGCTTGTCGCCGTACTTGGCGGCGTCGGCCTGAATCTCGTCGCGGATCAGGCGGGTGAGCGCGTCCGGGGTGTCCAGGATGTGGCGCAGGCCTTCGCGTTCCTCGCGCAGATCGGACAGCTCCTTCTCCAGCTTGAACCCTTCCAGCCGCGCCAATTGGCGCAGGCGGATTTCCAGGATGTCCTCGGCCTGGATCTCGGTCAGGCCGAAGGCCTTGATCAGGTCCGGCTTGGGCTCGTCCGATTCGCGGATCACCCGGATCACTTCATCGATATGGATGAAGGCGATCATCCGGCCTTCCAGGATGTGGATGCGCTTGTCCACCTGGGCCAGGCGGTGCGCCAGGCGGCGGGTGACGGTAGCGCGGCGGAAGTCTATCCATTCGCTCAGAATCGGCTTGAGGCCCTTCTGACCCGGGCGGCCGTCCAGGCCTATCATCACCAGGTTCAGCGAGGCGTTGCCCTCCAGGCTGGTCTGCGCCAGCAAGATGTTCATGAACTCGTCCGGGTCCTGGCGGCTGGACTTGGGCTCGAACACCAGCCGCACCGGGTTTTCGCTGTCGGATTCGTCGCGCACGCGGTCCAGCAGGTCCAGCATCAGCTTCTTCAGGTTCTGCTGGTCTTGCGACAGCTGTTTCTTGCCGGCCTTGAGCTTGGGATTGGTGGCCTCTTCGATCTCCGCCAGCACCTTCTGCGCGCTGGAGCCGGGCGGCAGCTCGGTGACGATGGCGCGCCACTGGCCGCGCGCCAGCTTGTCGATTTCCCACTTGGCGCGCACGCGCACGCTGCCGCGGCCGGTTTCGTAGGCGGACTGGATGTCGGCTTGCGGGGTGATGATCTGGCCGCCGCCGGGAAAGTCCGGGCCGGGGATGTATCGCATCAGCGCGGCGGTGTCCAGCGTCGGGTCATCCAGCAGGGCCAGGCAGGCGTTGGCGACTTCGGTCAGGTTGTGCGGCGGAATCTCCGTCGCCATGCCCACCGCGATGCCGGACGCGCCGTTGAGCAACACCATGGGCAGGCGGGCCGGCAGCAGCGAGGGCTCGTCGAAGGCGCCGTCGTAGTTGGGCACGAAGTCCACCGTGCCCATGTCGATCTCGGACAGCAACAGCTCGGCGATGGGCGTCAGCCGCGCTTCGGTGTAACGCATGGCGGCCGCGCCGTCGCCGTCGCGGCTGCCGAAGTTGCCCTGGCCGTCGATCAGCGGGTAGCGCAAGGTGAAGTCCTGCGCCATCCGCACCAGCGCTTCGTAGGCCGAGCTATCGCCGTGCGGGTGGTATTTGCCGAGGATTTCGCCGACCACGCGCGCCGATTTCACCGGCTTGGCGCCGTGGACCAGGCCCATGTCGCGCATCGCGTACAGGATGCGGCGCTGTACCGGCTTCTGGCCGTCGGCCACTTCCGGCAACGCCCGGCCCTTGACCACGCTCATCGCGTATTCCAGGTAGGCGCGCTCGGCGTACAGGTCCAGCGGAATCCAGTCGCCGCTGTCGGCTTGCGGCGCGGCCGGAGGCGGCGGCGTCAGGTCGCCGGACGGAGCCGGCGAATCGAAGAGATCGTGGTCGTTCATATATAAATGCTAGTGTCTTGATCTGGATGGCGGCGCGCGTTCGGGCTAAATGCTATAGCATCGCTGACGACCGAGCCGGTAATGGGAGGGATTCTACTATGGCAAACAGGATAGCGTGGCACTGCCACGGTTTCGACGACTTCACCCCGCGCGCGCTGTACCAAGCGCTGCAGCTTCGCGACCAGGTATTCGTGGTGGAGCAGCAGTCCATCTACGGCGACGTGGACGGCGTGGACACCCACTGCCTGCACCTGTCCGGCCGCGACGACGCCGGCCGGCTGCTGGCCTACGCCCGGCTGATCGCGCCGGGCGAAAAATACCCGGACGCGGCGGCCATCGGCCGGGTGGTGGTGGCGCCGGAAGCCCGCGGCCAAGGCATGGGCAAGGCGCTGATGGCGCAGGCGGTGGCGCAGTGCCGGGCCCACTATCCCGGCCAGCCCATCATGCTGTCGGCCCAGGTGGAGGCCAGCGCGCTGTACTCGGCCTTCGGCTTCGAACCGGTGTCGGAGCCATACGACGACGGCGGGATACTGCATGTGGACATGCGGCGCGGATGAGCGGCGCAACGCGATGAAAAACGGACAGCACACCAGCTGTCCGTTTTGTTCTTCATCGGTCGATGAAACAGGCTTACATCTTGTACGCGCCCTTCAGGAAGAAGCTGCGGCCGATCGGGTCGGTGAAGCGCGGATCATAGTTTTGTTGGGTCAGCCGCTGCTGATTGCTGTACGGTGGCTCCTGGTCGAACAGATTCTTGATCCCCGCAGTCACCGTGAACTGTTTGTTGAAAGCGTAGGTGCCGGACACATTCCAGGTGGAGTAGGGCTTGACCATGTGGTTGCTGCCCTTGGAATTGTCCGAAGCGTTCTGATCGGTATAGCCGGACTTATAGTTCTGCGACAGGATCGCGCTCCAGGCTCCTCGCATCCAGCTAAGCGTCAGATTATGTTGCCAGCGGAAATTGGGGCCAGCGTCCACGTAGCGCCCCACGCTGTTGGTATAATCGCCACCTTTTTCGTTCTGGTACGCGTACTTGGCCAGATAGGTACCGTCCAGCGTCGCCATGAAGGTGCCGAGCGAGGTTTTGGGCAGCGTCCAGCTCATGCGCAAATCCACGCCGGAGGCGCTGATGTTCCCCAGGTTGGAAATGTCGTCAATGATGTACTGGTAGTTGCCGTTGGCGTCCCGCACATAACGGTCAGCATACTTGGCCGGATTGTTGAGGATCAGCGTTTCGTCCAGAATATTGATCTGGTCCTTGATCATCGTCCACCACAGGTCCGCACTGGCGGTGAAGTCCTTGGTTGGCTCGATCACCATTCCCAGCGACAGCGAGGAAGACTTTTCCGGGCTCAGGTTTTTGTTGCCGCCCACCCGCTTATCCCGCTGCATTTTGCTGCAACCCGTGCCATCGGTGCCAGGCAGCGGCGAGCCGCTAGGACAAGCGGCGGCGTCGACGAACTTGGTGCCGGTCAACTGCAACTGGTTGGGTCGATAGATGTCGTATAGCGACGGCGCACGGAATCCCTTGCTGGCAGAGCCACGGAACATCACTTTTGGATCGGGCTGGAACTTGAACGCCACCTTGGGGTTCAACGAGCTTTCAGTATCACTGTAATGGTCGTAGCGGGTAGCGAGCTGCAGATCCAGATTCTTCAGCACCGGGATATCCGCCTCTCCGAAAACCGCATAGGCGGAACGGCTGCCCATCGAGTCCTCTGTCTTGCTCTGGCCGGTGCTGAGCGCGTCGCGGGTGATCGCCTTGTTGTAGACCGTGCTCAAACTTTCGCGGCGCACCTCGGCCCCTAAAGCAACCCCGACCATGCCGGCAGGCAATTGAAACAGCTCTCGGCTGATCTTAGCGTCGGCCATGTCGATGGTGGACTTGGCCTCCTTGGTCTGGCCGGTGATGCCGACCGCGCGCCAGGCCGCCAGGTTATTGCCGCTCAAATCGAATGGATCCAATGCGCCACCATCCACTGCTGCCTGCATCCGGGATTTGCTGACATAGCCGGACGTCAACGTCTCTTTCACCAGATTTTCCGAACGGCCGATACCTGCGCGATAGTCCCAGCCGGCCACCAGGCCTTCCAGATTGACCTGCAATCGCTGGGTAACCGAGTTCGCCTCGGTTTCGCGGTTTCCAAGCGGCACCGTGCGTACATAAAGGAGATCGCGCTTGGTCGGATCGACCGCATTGGCCCGGGTGATCTCGCCGCCTGTTGGCAGCGGCGCGTTTTGCGAGGTGGTAATCGTTTCGGTGCGTGTATATTGCAGCGACAGCTCGTGGTTGTCGCCCAAACGCTTGGTGCCGCGCACAATGCCGGAAACCTGCTCGACCTCAGGCGACAACGCCGGATAAAGCGAGTAGTACTCCTTGCAGATGCCATCAACCAACTGGGAGTACGGCGGGCGGCACGCCGTATTCGAGCTCTTCCACGTCTTGGTCACACCGTCCACGTAATTGCCCGGCCAAGCGTTCGGGCTGCTGCCGGTATCGGCAGTGATCTTGTTGGAAAAGTCGCGTTGGCTCGCCATCACGGCATCGCGCTTCAGGTAGTCTATCGCGCCGTAGACGTTGAAACCGTCCTGGCCCAGATCGCCGAAGCCATAGGACGCATTGAGGCGCTTCTCATCGCCTCCGCCGTGCTGAGGATTGGCGAAGCTTCCGCCAATATTCAAACCCTTGACACTTTTCTTGGTGATGAAGTTCATCACTCCACCGATAGCGTCGGTGCCATAGATCGCGGATGCGCCATCCAGCAGTACCTCCACCCTATCAATTACCGACAACGGGATAGCGTTAAGGTCGGCCGAGGTGCCGTCGATAGCCTGGTTAGCCATGCGGCGGCCATCCAGCAATACCAGCGTGTACTGGTTGCCTAGTCCACGCAAGCTAGCGAAAGAACCGCCACCGGTGGAGGCGCCCACCGCGTAGGAAGCGCCTTGCGTCGACTGGTTTGCAGCAATGCTATTGACCACCTGCTCGACCGTGGTCAGGCCCTGCTTGGCGAGATCTTCCGTCTTCAGAATAGTGACCGGCAGCGCTTTTTCCTGCTTGATACTGCGCTTGATGTTGGAGCCGGTGATCGTCACCCGTTCCAATTGGTTATCGTCGGCAGCGTGCGCGAAGCCGCTGCCCATCAGGCCGATCGCGGCGATCGCCTGGGCCAGAGTCTTGACTCTCATCTCATTTCCCTTTGCTCATCTCGGTGTTTGCGCTGCATGGGCGCAAATCTGGACCGCAGTTGTCACATCGCTGCAACATTGCGGAAGAAATGAAAATGGCATTAAAACATGTCAATGGCAAATCATTTGCCGATCATTGGTTCGCATCTCCCCCGGAGCGGAGCCGCCGAATCTGTTAATTCATTGATGACAATTGTGTTTCTATATGAATCGATCCGCTGCAGCTCCCCGGCAATGTGTCAACAAAACAACAAGCTGTCATGATCGGGGGGCCCGCCCCACGCCTTCCTGCCAGGTGGCCGCCGCATCCGCTTGCGGCGCGCATCTTCGCCACGCCCCGCGGGACGGCGCCGGCGACTTAGGCTAAAATGTCCTGTTTTCGTCTGCGGCGCCATTCGCCCATGCATCTGCTTGCCTTCGGACTCAACCATCACACCGCTCCGCTGTCGATACGGGAAAAGCTGGCGTTTTCAGCCGATACCCTGCCGCGCGCGCTGGAAAGTCTGCTGGCCTCGCAGGCGGCGCGGGAGGCTGCCATCATCTCCACCTGCAACCGCACCGAGATCTATTGCAGCAGCCCGGACCCGCACGCGGCCCTGGATTGGCTGTGCCAGTTCCACGGGCTGAACCGGACCGAACTGGAACCCTATCTGTATCGGCTGGAAGCGTCGCAGGCTGCCCGGCATGCCTTCCGCGTCGCGTCCGGGCTGGATTCGATGGTGCTGGGCGAGACCCAGATCCTGGGCCAACTGAAGGACGCGGTGCGCAGCGCCGAACACGCCGGCACGCTGGGCACGCTGCTGAACGGCCTGTTCCAGCGCACCTTCGCCGTGGCCAAGGAAGTGCGCTCCAGCACCGCGGTGGGGGCCAGCTCGGTGTCGATGTCGGCGGCGGCGGTGAAGCTGGCCGAACAGATCTTTCCGTCCATCGCCGAACTGAACGTACTGTTCGTCGGCGCTGGCGAGATGATCGAGCTGGTGGCCACCCACTTCGCCGCGCGCAATCCATCCTGTATCACCGTGGCCAACCGCACGCTGGAACGCGGCCAGCGGCTGGCCGAGCAATTCGGCGGCAACGCGATCACGCTGGCCGAGCTGCCGGAATCGCTGGCCCGCTACGACGTGGTGGTGACCTCCACCGCCAGCCAGCTGCCCATCATCGGCAAGGGCATGGTGGAGCGGGCGATCAAGGCGCGCCGCCACCGGCCGATGTTCATGCTGGACCTCGCCGTGCCGCGCGACATCGAACTTGAGGTGGGCACGCTGGACGACGTGTTCTTGTACAGCGTCGACGACATCGCCGGCATCGTGGAAGTGGGCAAGGAGGCGCGGCAGAACGCCGCGGAAGAGGCGGAAACCATCATCCAGGCCCGCGTCGCCGAGTTTTCCGACTGGCTGAAAAAACGCGAGACGGTGCCGCTGATCCGCGCGCTGCGCGACGAGGCCGACCGCGCCCGCCGCCACGCGCTGGAAGGCGCATTGAAGCAACTGGCGCGCGGCGACGCGCCGGAAAAAGTGCTGGAGGCCCTGTCCGTCCAGCTGACCAACAAACTGATGCACCCGCCGACCCAGGCCCTGTCCTCGGGCAGCGGCGCGGAGCATGACGCGCAGGTTCAAACCATCGCGCGGCTTTACCGTTTACACCCGGAGTCGTAATGAAAGCGTCTATCGCGGCCAGGCTCGCCCAGTTGGCCGACCGTCTGGAAGAGGTAACCCACCTGCTCGCCAGCGAAACGGCCACCCAGGACATGGAGGCCTTTAGAAAACTCACCCGCGAACACGCCGAGCTGACGCCGGTGGTGGAAACCTTCGCCGCCTATCGGCAGTGCGAGGGCGACATCGCCGCCGCCGAAGAGATGCTGGCCGACCCGGAAATGAAGGAATTCGCCCAAGCGGAAATCGCCGAAGGCAAGGACAAGCTGGCGGCGCTGGACGTTGAATTGCAAAAGCTGTTGCTGCCCAAGGATCCCAACGACGACAAGAACATCTTCCTGGAAGTGCGCGCCGGTACCGGCGGCGACGAAGCGGCGCTGTTCGCGGCCGACCTGTTGCGCATGTACACCCGCTACGCCGAGCGCAACCGCTGGCAGGTGGAGATCGTCTCCGCCAGCGAGTCCGATCTGGGCGGCTACAAAGAAGTGATCGTGCGGCTGGTGGGCCAGGGCGCGTATTCGCGGCTGAAGTTCGAATCCGGCGGCCACCGCGTGCAGCGCGTGCCGGCCACCGAAACCCAGGGCCGCATCCACACCTCCGCCTGCACGGTGGCGGTGATGGCCGAGGCCGACGAGATCGCCGAAGTGGTGCTGAACCCGGCCGACCTGCGCATCGACACCTTCAGAGCCAGCGGCGCCGGAGGCCAGCACATCAACAAGACCGACTCGGCGGTGCGCATCACCCACTTGCCGACGGGGATTGTGGCGGAGTGCCAGGACGGCCGCTCGCAGCACGCCAACAAAGCCAGCGCGATGCAGGTGCTGGCGGCGCGCATCTACGACATCCAGCTTCGCGAAAAAAACCAGAAGGAAGCGGCTGAGCGCAAGAGCCTGATCGGCTCCGGCGACCGCTCCGAGCGCATCCGCACCTACAACTACCCGCAAGGCCGCATCACCGACCACCGCATCAATCTGACGCTGTACAAGCTCGATTACGTGATGGACGGCGACCTGCAGGAGCTGACCGACGCGCTGATCGCCGAGCAGCAGGCCGAGCTGTTGGCCGCGCTGGGCGATTGAAGCGATTGCCGCGCGCCTTGGTCGGCGTTAGAATCATCGGCTGAAAAAGAGGGTCGCTCGCGCGGCCCAGTCCATCCGGACCGCCGTGCCGGAAGGATTTTTTTCTCCGAAACTTGGGGCCACCTAGCGTGGCCTTTTCTTTTGCCCGCTCCAGCCCTGCAACGCCATCCCCGCCAGCATCGCCGCCAGAAACAGCAACCCGCCGGGCAAACCCGCGCCCGCCAGCACCAGCGCCGGCCCCGGACAAACGCCGGCCAACCCCCAGCCCGCGCCGAACACCAGGCTGCCCAGCACCAGACGCCGGTCCACGCGCCGCGCCGCCGGCAATTGCATTTCATCGCCCAGCAGCGCGCGATCCCGCCGCTTCGCCAAAGCGAACGCCGGCAGCGCCACGGCGACGGCGCCCGCCATCACCAGCGCCAGCGACGGGTCCCAACGGCCGGCGATATCCAGAAAACCCAGCACCTTGGCCGGATTGGCCATGCCGGCCACGATCAAACCCAAGCCGAAGATCAACCCGGCCAGAAACGCGCTGACAAGCTTCATCTTGACCTCCTATCCCATCCAATGCCGCGTCAGCCACACCGCGGCGAAGCCGGCGGCCATGAAGGCCAGCGTCGCCGCCAGCGAGCGCGGCGACAGCCGCGCCAGCCCGCATACGCCGTGGCCGCTGGTGCAGCCGGAGCCCATGCGGCTGCCGTAGCCGACCAGCAGTCCGGCCACGATCAACAGCCACCATCGGCCATCCAGCTGGATGGCCGGCGGCGCGGCGAACAGCCGGTACAGCCACGGCGACAACACCAGACCGGCGACGAAAGCCAGTCGCCAGTCCTTGTCCTCTCCCGGCGCCAGCAATTGGCCGACGATGCCGCTGATGCCGGCCACGCGGCCGTTGAACAGGATCAGCCAAGCGGCGGCGAGGCCGATCAGCGCGCCGCCGGCCAAGGCGCTCCACGGCGTGAACAGGCTCCAGTCTATGCTCATCAGGCATCCTCCCCGGGGCAGAAACGTTGATACAGCGTGGCCAGCACCGCCAATGCGTTGGCGTCGGCCACCGAGTAATAAATGCGCTTGCCGTCGCGGCGGGTCGCTACCAGGCCTTCGCCGCGCAGCACGCCCAGCTGCTGCGATAGCGTAGGCTGGCGGATGCCGACGCTTTCCTCCAGCTCGCCCACCGACCGCTCCCCCTGGCTCAACTGGCACAACAGCAGCAGGCGGTCTTCATTGGCCAGCGCGCGCAGCAGGCCGCAGGCCTGGCCGGCGGCGGCGCGCATCTGGACGAGATTGGGAGAAACTGGATTCATGGCGGACTCTCTGGCGAACGGCTTGACTTCAATATATCAATTGATATTATATAAATCAATAAACCTTTTTGGTCGGCGGAACAGCCGCCTCATTTCGACAAGGAGTCCCGAGCATGAGCCACGAAGTCAACTACCCGGAACTGACCCACGCCATCTCCAAGCACCTGGCCACGCTGCGCGCCGACGTGCCGGAAGTGATGCAGGGCTTCAACGACATGGCCCGCGCCGCCACCCGCGACGGCGCGCTGGACAAGAAAACCAAGGAACTGATCGCGCTGGCGCTGGGCGTGGCCGCGCGCTGCGACGGCTGCCTGGGCTTCCACGCCCAAGCCTTGGTCAAGCTGGGCGCCAGCAAGACGGAAGTGGAGGAGACGCTGGCCATGGCCGTTTACATGGGCGGCGGCCCGTCGCTGATGTATTCCGCCAACGCTTTGGCCGCCTTCGAGCAGTTCAGCGCCAAGACCGCCTAGTCTCGCATCGTCCGCTGTGGGACAATCGCACGCAGCCGGGCCTACGCCCGGCTATGCTTTTTGAACCACCGCCCGGATTTCACGCACCATGTCTGCCAGCTCCCTGCGCGTGCTGTCGCTCATCCCGCCGATGACGCAGCTGAACACGCCTTACCCCTCCACCGCCTACCTGACCGGCTTCCTGCGCTCGCGCGGCGTGGCCGCGTTCCAGGAGGATCTGGCGCTGGCGCTGGTGTTGAAGCTGTTCTCGAGAGAGGGCATGGCCACGCTGCGCGAGCACGTGCGGCGCATCCCGATGCGCCAGCGCACGGACTGCATGATGCAGTTCGACATCTCTTATGATCGCTACGCCGCGACGATAGACGCGGTGATCGGCTTTCTGCAGGGCCGCGACGCCACCTTGTCCTACCGCATCGCCGGCCGCAACTACCTGCCGGAAGGGCCGCGCTTCGCCGCGCTTGACGTGTACGTGGACCCGGACGATCCGGACGGCGGCGACCCGCTGGCCTGGGCCTTCGGCGCGCTGGGCACCCAGGACCGCGCCCGCCACCTGGCCACGCTGTATCTGAACGATATCGCCGACGTGCTGCGCGAGGCGGTGGACCCGCGCTTCGAGTTCGTCCGCTACGCGGAATCCCTGGCGCTGTCCCAGCCCACCTTTGATCCGCTGGCCAAGGCGCTGGCGGCCGCGCCCAACTGGGTGGACGACACCCTGGACGCGCTGACGCGAGCGGCCATGGACCAGCACCAGCCGCAGCTGGTGCTGGTCTCGGTACCGTTTCCGGGCGCGGTGTACGCGGCCTTCCGCATCGCCCAGACCATCAAGCGCCATCGGCCGGAGATCAAAATCTGCCTGGGCGGCGGCTACGTCAACACCGAGCTGCGCGAGCTGGCCGAGCCGCGGGTGTTCGACTACTTCGACTACGTGACTTTGGACGACGGCGAGAAGCCGCTGCTGGCGCTGATGGAGCACCTCGAAGGCAAGCGCGGCGTCAGCCGGCTCTCTCGCACCTTCTTGCGTCAGGACGGCGCGGTGCGCTACGTCAATATGCAGGAAGCCGACGTGCCGTTCTCCGAATCCGGCACCCCCACCTGGGACGGCCTGCCGATAGACCGCTATCTGTCGCTGCTGGACATGCTCAATCCGATGCACCGGCTGTGGAGCGACGGCCGCTGGAACAAGCTGACCATCGCCCACGGCTGTTACTGGAAGAAATGCAGCTTCTGCGACGTGACGCTGGACTACATCTCGCGCTACGAGACAGCGTCGGCAGAGCTGCTGGTGGACCGCATCGAAGCCATCATCGCCGAAACCGGCCAGACCGGCTTCCACTTCGTCGATGAGGCCGCGCCGCCGAAGATGCTGAAGGCGCTGGCCGAGGAACTGCTGCGGCGCAAGGTCTCCATCTCCTGGTGGGGCAATATCCGCTTCGAGAAGTCGTTCACCCCGGAGCTGGCCCAACTGCTGGCCGAGTCCGGCTGCATCGCCATTTCCGGCGGTTTGGAAGTGGCCTCGGACCGGCTGCTCAAGCTGATGAAGAAGGGCGTGTCGGTGGAACAGGTGGCGCGCGTCACCCACGGCTTCGCCGAGACTGGCGTGCTGGTGCACGCCTATCTGATGTACGGCTTCCCCACGCAGACGGTGCAGGACACGGTGGACGCGCTGGAATACGTGCGCCAGCTGTTCGACAACGGCTGCATCCAGTCCGGCTTCTTCCACCGCTTCGCCTGCACCGTGCATTCGCCGGTGGGACAGAATCCGGAAGAATACGGCGTGCAGCTGGTGCCGTTGCCCAAGGGGGACTTCGCCAAGAACGACGTCGGCTTCATCGACCCCACCGGCACCGACCACGAGCTGATGGGCAAGGCGCTGAACAAGGCGCTGTACAACTTCATGCACGGCATCGGCCTGGATGGCGACGTGCGCGGCTGGTTCGACGCGCGGGTGCCCAAGCCCAAGGTGCCGCGCCACTTCATCGAACGCGCGCTGTACCAGTAAGCGGCGCTCCCCAAGCGACGCCGGCCGTGACAAAATGGCGGATTGAGATTCCGCCGCGAGCAATGCCATGGCCCTGAAATACCACGTGATCCCGGTCACCCCGTTCGCCCAGAACTGCAGCGTGCTGTGGTGCGACGCCAGCCGCCAGGCGGCCGTCGTCGACGCCGGCGGCGACATCGACCGCATCCAGGCCTGGGTGGACAGCCAGGGCCTGACGGTGGAGAAGCTGCTGCTGACCCACGGCCACATCGACCACGCCGGCGGCGCCGCCAGACTGGCGGAAAGGCTGGGGGTGGAGATCGAGGGCCCCGAACGCAGCGAGAGCTTCTGGCTGGACCAGCTGCCCACCCAGGGCCAGATGTTCGGCTTTCCGCGCAGCGAGCCGCTGACCCCGCAGCGCTGGCTGGAGGAGGGCGACACGGTCACCGTCGGCGAGGAGACGCTGAACGTCATCCACTGCCCCGGCCACACCCCGGGCCACGTGGTGTTCCACAGCCCGGCGGCCAAGGTGCTGGTGGCCGGCGACGTGCTGTTCCAGGGCTCCATCGGCCGCACCGACTTCCCGATGGGCAATCATCAGCAGCTGATAGACGCGATCCAGCAAAAACTGTTCGTCCTGCCGGACGACACCGTGGTCATCCCCGGCCACGGCCCGTTCACCACCCTGGGCGCGGAGAAGCGCGGCAATCCCTACGTCGCCGACCCGCGCTACCGCTGATGCCCCCCGACTTCGCCCGCCGGGTGCTGGCGCTGCTGGCCGAAGTGCCGCCCGGCCGCGTCACCACCTACGGCGCGCTGGCCGAACGGGCCGGCTATCCCCGTCACTCGCGCCATGTCGGCCATCTGCTCGGCAACCTGCCGGAAGGCGTGGCCGCGCCCTGGCACCGGGTGCTGGGCGCCGGCGGCAGACCGTCCCGGCCGGGCAGCCACCATGCCGATTGGCAGCGCTTGCTGCTGGAGGAGGAGGGGGTGGAATTCAATGCCAGCGGCAAAGTGGATCTGCGGATTTTCGGTTGGCCCGACGCGGTGGTTTGACCTGAAACAAACCAGAAACCGGCGCTTGCTCAGATACTTATCTTCACGTGGAATTATTTCCATGTGGCATTATGGCAACAGTATGTAATTCTTCTGTCATCCAATTACAACAATTCCAAGATTCTTTGCAGAAAAGCGACAGATCAATGACAAATTGTTTGCATAAGGTTATTTCTGCGTCTAATCTGCGCGCGCTCGCCGACGCCTGTCGGATGCTTACTACACGAAAATAGTCTGGTGAAACAATGAATACTCGCAAGTCGCTGCTGGCCCTGTCCCTGGTGGCCGCCTCCGCACTGGCTCACGCCGGTGGTGAATACTCTTTCGCAAACGTCAGCGCCAACTGGCTGGACTGGTCGGATCGCACTACTCAGCAATCTTATAAGCAAGATTTTGGCTACCTGGAAGCCGAAGGCGGCCTGGGCGCCAAGTGGGGCGAACTGTACGGTTTCTTCGACATCGAGAATCCGGGCAAGGGCAATGGCAACACTCAAGGCCGCGACCGCCGTTTCACCACCAAAGTAGTCGGCCGTTACAACATGACTGAAATCGGCGGCGTGCCGGTGCAGCTGTACGGCCATATCTACGATACCCGCGGCAATGGCTTCGGCGGCTATGATCATTTCTTTACCCAAAACCGCGTTCTGGGTCTGGGCACCGATCTGAGCTTCGGCGCGCTGAGCATCAAACCGTTCTTCGGCGTTCACAATCAGCTGGACTCCAACGGCAAGGGTTCCGGCAACAACGGCTACATGACTGGCTATGTCATGCTCTATCCGTTCCAAGCCTTCGGCCAGAATCTGATGTTGACCCAATGGCATGAAACCGAGCTGAACCGCGACAAGAAATTCGCCGAAAACTACAAGAGCCGCGTTGGCCAAAATGGTGCCATCGCCTTGTGGTGGACCCCTACCAAAGCGGTCACCACCGGCATCCAGTACCGCTACGCTGACCAGAAGCTGGGCAGCTCCGCCTACCAAAATGCCGTGATCTACTCGATCAAGTACAACATCAAGTAATTGATGGACTCTTCGCCTTCCTCTCGAAGGCGGATCGGCGGCCCGGCCGCCGCTTGAACGCCCCCGCTCCGCGGGGGCTTTTGTTTGGCTAGCCTTCCTGCGCCTCCACCCGGTTGCGCCCCGCCGCCTTGGCGCGGTACAGCATCTCATCCGCCTGCTGCACCAGCTGCGTCGCGCTGTCGGCGCTGGCCAGCGAGCTGATGCCGACGCTGAACGACTGGCGAAACGCGCGCGCCCCCGCGCCCTGCTCCAGCAGGCAAAAATCCTGTCGCAACGCGTCCAGCATCCGCCGCGCCTTGTCCGCCGGCGTGCCCGCCAGCACGATGGCGAACTCCTCCCCGCCGTAACGCCCCACCAGATCGGTGCGCCGCAGCCTCTCCTTCAGGAAGCGCGCCAGGTTGAGCAGCACCTCGTCTCCGGCCTGATGGCCGTAGCTGTCGTTGACCTGCTTGAAGAAATCGAGGTCCAGCATCGCCAGCGACAAGGGCTGGCCGGCGCGGCGCGCGCGCAGGATGGCGCTCTCCAGCTGGCCATGCAAATGGGAATGGTTGAGCAAGCCCGTCAGGCTGTCGTTGGCGATGTAAGAGCGCAGCTTGCGGTAGCGGCGCGCGCGGTTCACCACCGTCACTACCAGCTCTTCCGGCGCCACCGGCTTGGTCAGGAAGCCGTCGATGCCCAGCGTCAGCGCGTCCAGCTGCACGTTCTGCCGCTTCTCCACCGACAAAAACAGGATGGGTATGCCGTCCAGCAGCCGCTGTTGGCGTATCACCTTGGCCAGCTCGATGCCGTTGCACTGCGGCATGTACATGTCCAGCAGGATCAGGTCAGGATTCAAATGCTCGATCCGCTCCGGCACTTTCTCCGGATTGGTCTCGCTGACGGCCTCCACGCCATGGGCCGCCAGCACCCGCGTGTAGAGTCCGGCCAAAGACGCCATGTCCTCGACGATCAGCACCCGCAAGGGGTCTCGCCGCTCGCCGATGTCCCCGAAGCTGAGCATGTCCACCAGTTGGTTGGCCTGCAGCGGCCAATCCAGAAAGCCGCTGGCGCCCAGCCTCACCGCTTCCAGCCGCGCGGGGAAATCGCGCCGCGGCGAGGTGATCACCAACGGGCAATTGCTGCTGATCGCCTGCGCCAGCTGCAGCACCGGGTCGCTGTGAGTGAAGTCGGCGAAGGCCACCACTGCGGCCGGCACCTGTTTTTGCAGCGCCTTGGCGAGCTTGGCCGCCTGCGACAGCACCGTCACTTCGAAGCCGAAACAGGCCAGCTGCCGTTGCAGCCGGCCGTCATCCAATCCTTCCGGCAGCCACATGTAAAGCTGCGACGGCGGCTCATCCAGCGGCAGCATCGCGTCCAGGCTGGCCAGGCCGGTCTGGCGCTCCATCAGCCCCAACTGGCTGACCACGCCCAGTTGGTGGCGCAGCTCGCCGTAGCGCTCCTGTTCCGACGGAAGGGCCTCCGGCTGCCGCAGCCATTCCTCCAGCAGCGCCGCCAACGCTCGCGCCTCCTTGGCCAGCTCGTTCAGGCTGACCGTGCGCACCAGCGTCTCCATCCGCGTCACCAGCGACAACAGATGCGCGGCCAGCGGCCGCTCCCAGCGCGACACCAGCATGTAGCCGATGCGGTCGATTTCCCTCGCCAGATGGATGCGCTGGCCAGGATGGATGGACGCGGCCTGTTTCATCGGGTGCGGCTTCCGTTTCCTGTTGAATTCCGCTGTCGCGGCAGCGAAGTTTGTGGCTCTGCCGCCTGGGCGAACTGTTATAATCCGCCCTTAAATTCAACGGCCTGGCAAGTTTTGATGAACGTTTTTTACGAAGAGAGCGGCAATTTCAAGGTTGGCAGCATCGTGTCGCGCAGCGACGCCAGCCTGCAGGTGGACACCCAGCACGGCAAACGCGCCAAACTGAAGAGCGCCAACGTCTTTCTGGAGTTTAGTTCGCCGCTGGCGGATTTTCTGCCGGCGACGGAAAAGCTGGCCGCCGACATCGACCTGGATTTCCTGTGGGAATGCAGCCCCGACGACGAATTCGGCTACCAGGATCTGGCCGCCGACTACTTCGGCCACGAGCCGTCCGCGGTGGAGGCCGCGGCGCTGATCAGCCGCCTGCACGGCGCGCCGATGTACTTCTACAAGAAGGGCAAGGGCCGCTACAAGAAGGCGCCGCAGGACGCGCTGCAGGCCGCCCTGGCCGGCATCGAGCGCAAAAAGCGCGAGCAGGAGCAGATTGACGGCTGGGTGGGCGAGCTGAAAGCCGGCTCGCTGCCGGAAGCCATCCGCTCGCAACTGATGCAGCTGTTGTGGAAACCCGACAAAAACACGCTGGAATTCAAGGCCTTCGACCAGGCCAGCCGCGAGCTGAATCTGCCGCCGCTGCGTCTGGCCGACAAGGTGGGCGGCATTCCGTCGGTGCCGGACTACCTGATGGCCGGCTTCCAGATGGAGTTCTTCCCCAGAGGCGTAGGCTTCGGCAAATACGCGCCGCCGAGCGAGCCGCCGGAGCTGCCGGTATCGAGCGCGCGCGCCTTCTCCATCGACGACGCCAACACCACCGAGATCGACGACGCGCTGTCGGTCGAGGATCTGCCCAACGGCAACAAGCGCGTGGGCATCCACATCGCCGCGCCGACGCTGGGCGTGCCGCTGGACTCCGACATCGAGAAAATGGTGCTGTCGCGGCTGTCCACGGCCTATTTCCCCGGCGACAAGATCACCATGCTGCCGGACGATGTGGTGCAGGCCTTCACCTTGCAGGAAGGGCGGGATTGCCCGGCATTCTCGCTGTACGTCGAGGTGACGCCGGAATTCGAGCCGATCGCGTTCGAGAACCGCATCGAGAAAGTGCATATCGGCGCCAACCTGCGCCACGCCGAACTGGAACAGGTATTCAACGAGGAGACGCTGGCCAACGATCCGGGCGTCGACTACCCGTTCAAGCGCGAGCTGGTCTGGCTGTGGCAGTTCGCCGAGGCGCTGGAGAAGCGACGCGGCAAATACGACCCGACGCGCCCGGTGCAGCACGATTACAACATCGACGTGGCCGACGGCATCGTGTCCATCACCATCCGCAAGCGCGGCGCGCCGATGGACAAGCTGGTGTCCGAGCTGATGATCCTGGCCAACAGCGAATGGGGCCGGATGCTGGCCGAAGCCGACATCCCGGCCATGTACCGCGCCCAGAGCATGGGCAAGGTGCGCATGACCACCCGCCCCGAGCCGCACACGGGCCTGGGCGTGGCCCAGTACGCCTGGAGCACCTCGCCGCTGCGCCGCGCCAGCGACTTCATCAACCAGCGCCAGCTGGCGTCCATGATCCGCGGCGAAAAGCCGCAGTTCGCCCAGGGCGACGCCATGCTGTTCGCCATCCTGCGCGACTTCGACGCCACCTACGGCGGCTATCTGTCCTTCCAGGACAAGATGGAATACTACTGGTGCCTGAAGTATCTGCAGCAGGAAAACATCACCGAGCCGACCGCCGCCGTGATCAAGGAAGACCTGGTCCGCATCGACGGCCTGCCGCTGCGCCTGCGCATTCCGGGCCTGCCGGAACTGGCCCGCGGCGACCGCATCCAGCTGTCGGTGGTCAAGGTGGACCTGCTGACCCAGGAGGTGGAGCTGCGCTACATCGGCCGCCTGGACCATGTGGAAGAAGACCTGGAAGACGAAGAGGGCTGAGCCCGCTTGCTCCGATGCTGAAAAGCGAACCGCCGCGCCGCAAGGCCCGGCGGTTTTTGTTTGCCTGGATTGGGCGCCGCTGGCCAAGCGTCTGCGACGCGGCATCAGGGGTCGGCTTGGCCTCTCAGGCGAGGAAGGTAGCCGCCATGTCCTTGCCGCCGTGGCCGGCGGCGATGGCGCGCTGGAAGCGGGCCAGCCCCGCCGCCGCGCCGTCCATCCTGACCCCGGCGGCCTCCGCCGCGGCGAGCACCAGGCCGGCGTCCTTGGCGGCGTTGTCCACGCTGAAGCTGACCGTGTAATCCCCGGCCAGCATCGCCTTGCCCTTCAACTGCAGATAAGGCACGTCCAGCGGGCCCCCGGCGATGGTTTCCAGCGCCAAGGCCGGGTCCAGTCCCAAGCCTTGCGCCAGCGCCAGCGTTTCCGCCGCGCCGTGGGTCAGCGCCAGCACCCAGTTGTTGATCACCAGCTTCAGCCGGCTGCCGTCGCCCGGTCGTTCGGAAATCCAGACGGTGCGGCGGCTGATGGCGTCGAATGCGGCCTGCGCCGTTTCGCGATGGGATAGAGGGCCGGCGGCCAGCATCACCAGCTGTCCGGTCTCGGCCGGCTGACGGGTGCCGACCACCGGCGCATCGTAGAAAACCAGCCCGCGCGCCGTCGCCCAGGCGCTGAGATCGGCGGTCGCGTCCAGGCCTATGGTGGCCAGCTGCAGCCATATTTGGCCCGGCGCGAGCCCGGCCTCTGCCTGGTGCATGGCCTCCGCCACCACCGCGCCGTCCTTGCCGGCGGTGATGACCACATCGGCGCCGCGAACCGCGTCGGCCGCGGCCGCGCATGCCGCCACGCCGTCGGCGGCCAGCGCCTGCGCCTTGTCCGGCGAGCGGTTCCAGGCGCGGACGGCGAAGCCCTTGCGGGCAAGGTTGCACGCCACGGCGGCGCCGATGATGCCGGTGCCGAGCACGGCGATGGCGGCGGGTTGGGCTTGGCTCATGTCTTTCTCCTCATGTGTGCCGATAAATTTTGGAATGATCGTTTCAAAATGGGCAAAAAAAATCCGCGCGCCGCCTGGCTTACGCCAGGCAGGACAACGCCACCTCCACCACGTCGTTCAGCCGCGCCTCCCTGTCCTGGCGCGCCGTGCCTTTTCCCAATACGCGCAGGCCCTGGATGGTGCACATCAGGAAACGGGCGAGCGCTTGAGGTTCGCGCGCGGCCGGCAACTCGCCCGCGTCGCGCGCCTCAGTCAGCGTTTGCAGCAAGGCGGCCTCAAGCTGGCGGAAATGCTCGGCCAGCGCGGCGTCCACCGCCGCATCGCGGCCGGCCGCCTCCAGCGCGGCGTTGGCGGCCAGGCAGCCTGGGCCGGCTTGCTCCCGCAACTCGTCCTCCACCACCCGCATCAACAGCGCTCGCAGCCGCTCCCGCAAGGGCTCCGGCGCCATCAGGCGCGCGGCGTTGGCCGCACCCACTTCGCCATAGCGCTTCAGCGCCAGCAAGTAGAGCCCATGCTTGCTGTCGAAGGCGTTGTACAAGCTGCTGCGCGACAGGCCGGTGCCGTCCACCAGGTCCTGGATGGAAGTGGCGGCGTAGCCGCGCCGCCAGAACACGCGCATCGCGGCGTCGGCCACGGCGTCTTCGTCGAACTCCTTGGGTCTCATGCGTACAAAATATTCTGGAACGATGATTCCAAATCATATCGGCATCGCCTCGCCGCGGCAAGCGCCTGCTGCCTGCTCCCTGCCTGTCAGACGGACGTCCGATTGAAATGGAAATGACATTGCATTATTTTGCGAACTGCCGCTTCGCACTCGTACGGCATCACAAGATCCATATAGGCGGCCCCCGCCGCACACGCAGGAGGAAACATGCAGGACTTCGCCCGCCACCCGGCCACCCCAGATCGGATAGACGCCTTGCCGGCCGCCTCCTTGGGGGAAATGCTGGCGCAAACCGTCGCCCGCTTTCCCAAGCACATCGCCTTCCACAATATGGGACGCGATCTCAGCTACCAGGAGCTGGACCGCCAGAGCGCCCGCCTGGCCGATTACCTGACCCGCGGCTTGGGCCTCTGCGCCGGCGAGCGGGTGGCCTTGATGATGCCCAACCTGCTGCAATACCCGGTGGCCTTGTACGCGGTGTTGCGCGCCGGCCTGGTGGCGGTCAACGTCAACCCGCTCTATACCGCGCGCGAACTGAAGCACCAGCTGGAAGACTCCCAGGCCCGCGCCATCGTGGTGCTGGAAAACTTCGCCCAGGTGGTGGAGCAGGCAAGCGCCGGCGCCGCGCTGCAGCACGTGATCGTCGCCTCCGTCGGCGACATGCTGCCCGCGCCGCGCCGCTGGCTGGTCAACGCGGTGGTGCGCCGCGTGAAGAAACGGGTGCCGCCTTACCATCTGCCCGGCGCCATTCCCTTCCGCCGGGCGCTGGCCGGCGGCGACGCCGCGCGCTGGCGCGACGCCAGGCTGGCGCCGGACGCGCTGGCCATCCTGCAATACACCGGCGGCACCACCGGCCTGGCCAAGGGCGCGATGCTGAGCCACCGCAACCTGCTGGCCAACGTGGAGCAGGCCCGGCTGGTGCTGGGCGAGGCGCTGCGCGAGGGACAGGCGCTGGTGGCCACGCCGCTGCCGCTGTACCACGTGTTCGCGCTGACGGTGAATTGCCTGCTGATCACCCGTCTGGGCGGCAACAGCCTGCTGATCACCAACCCGCGCGATCTGGACGGGCTGGTGGCGGAGCTGGCGCGCCACCCGGTCAACGCCTTCACCGGCGTCAACACCCTGTTCAACGCGCTGGTCCACCACCCCGGCTTCGCCAAGCTGGACTTCAGCCGCTGGCGGGTGGCGATAGGCGGCGGCGCGGCGGTGCAGCAGGCGGTGGCCGAGAGCTGGCAGCAGCTGACCGGCCTGCCGCTGCTGGAGGGCTACGGCCTGACCGAGGCCTCGCCGCTGGTATCGGTCAACGCGCTGGGCATCGCGCGCTACACCGGCGCCGTCGGCATGCCGGTGCCCGGCACCGAGGTGGAGCTGCGCGACGACGCCGGCCGCCGCGTCGCGGACGGCGAGCCAGGCGAGGTCTGCATCCGCGGGCCGCAGATCATGGCCGGCTACTGGCAGCGGCCAGACGAGACGGCCAAGGTGTTCCACCCCGACGGCTTCTTCGCCACCGGCGACATCGGCGTGCGCACCGCAGACGGCCTGCTCAAGCTGGTGGACCGCAAGAAGGACATGGTGCTGGTGTCCGGCTTCAACGTGTACCCGAACGAAGTGGAAGACGTGGTGGCCCAGCATCCCGGCGTGCGCGAGGTGGCCTGCATCGGCGTGCCGGACGAGCGCACCGGCGAGGCGGTGAAGATCGTGGTGGTGCGCCGGGACCCGGCGCTGCAGGCGGAAGCGCTGCTGCAACACTGCCGCGACAACATGACCGCCTACAAGGTGCCGCGCCACGTCGAATTCCGCGACGAGCTGCCCAAGTCCAACGTCGGCAAGATCCTGCGGCGCGAGCTGCGCCAGCCGGCCTGAGCTAGAACAGATCGTCGACCAGGGTGCTGGATTGCCGCAGCGGCTCCATCGCGTCGGCGATGAGCTCGCGGTCCAGCGTCAGCCGCTCCAGCACCCGCTCCGGCAGGCTGGCCAGCATGTCCTCTGCGCTCATGCCGTGGCGGAAGCCGGACACGATGAAGGAAGTCAGGCCGATCAGCAGCGCGAACGGCGAGGCGTCTTCGTTCAGCAGGTCGTGCTGGCGGTAGATCGCTTCCTGAATCTCGTCCGGGAAATTCCAGCGCCGCGCCAGCTCCGCGCCCAGCTCGGTCAGGTCCAGGCCCAGCAGCATGCGCTCGGTGGCGATGCGATCGGCGCCGCCGGCGACGATGCGGTCTATCTGCTGCGCCTGTTCCGGCACCGCCACGTACAACACCAGTTCGCCGATATTGGCCAGCAAGCCGCAGGTATAGCCCAGCTGGGTGTCCATGCCCACCAGCTTGGCCAGCAGCTTGGCGGTGTTGGCCATCGCGAAGCTTCGCTGCCAGAACGCCTGCATGTCGAAGCCGCTGATGCCCAGCGTGGCGCCGGTGACGCCGGACGCGATCACCAGCACCCTGAGATTGTCGAAGCCCAGCAGGATCACCGCGTCGTCCAGCGAGCCCACCCGGCGGCTGCTGCCGAAGCGCGCGCTGTTGGCCAGCCGCAGCACCCGCGCGCTCAGCACCTGGTCATGGATCACCATCTCGGTGATCTCGTTGATGTTGACGTCGGAGCGGTGGAAGCTGGCCACCAGCTCCTGCACCACCTTGGGCACCATGGGCAGCCTGCCCGAAGCCTTGTCGAAGATTTCCCCCACCTGCATCGATGCTCTCCCGCTTGCCGGTTGCGCAGGTTTGAGCTTAGGCAATCGGGCCGGGAAGAGTAAAGCTGCTCCACTTCCTCCGCCGGTCCGGCAGAGGCGGCCAAGTTCGTCCATGGACGGGCGCCGCCCGCCCGGAGGAACAGGCAGCCCCCTCCGCCAGACGGTTTGCTGGCAAGATGGCGGCTCCCCTCATCGGAGCCGTCGCCATGAAAACCATCTTGCCGCTGGGTTGCGCGCTGCTGGCCGCGCTGGCCTTGCCCGCCTCCGCCAAAACCATCCGTTTCTCCGGCTATGACTGGGAGGTGCGCAATCAGGGCAGCAGCGGCCCGGGCCCTAACGTGTGGAGCGAGGACAATGTCTGGCTGGACGCGCAGGGCCGGCTGCATCTGAAGATCGCCAAGCGCGGCGGCCAGTGGACCGCCGCCGAGCTCTACCTGCGGCAGCGGCTCGGCTTCGGCCGCTATCAGTTCAAGCTGATCGGCCGGCCGGACCGATTCGATCCCAACGTGGTGCTTGGCCTGTTCAACTACCCGCCGGCGGATGTCGGTCCGGACGGCAGCAACGAGATCGACATCGAGTTCGCGCGCTGGGGCAGTCCGGAAAGCCCGATGGGCAATTACACCGTGTACCCGGCCCGCCCTGGTCCGCAGCCGACATCCTACAGCTTCGATTTCTCCCTCAACGGCGACTACAGCACCCATCGCTTCGACTGGAGCGCGGCGGCGGTGGAATACCAGTCGCTGCACGGATTTCAGGACGGCGACCGCTACCCGATCGCCCACTGGCGCTTCGCCCCGGCCGACGCCTCGCTGCGCGTGCCGCAGCAGCCGTTGCCGGCGCACCTCAACCTGTGGCTGTTCCAGGGCCGGCCGCCAACCGATGGCCGCGAGGTGGAGGTGGTGATCCAGGAGTTCAGGTTCATTCCCGCCGCGCGATAGCGCCGGCTACGCCGGGGCGCGCGTCCGGCCGCCGCCAGCCATCCAGCCGCCGGTAGCAGGCCCCGGCGGCGCGCAACTCGGAAGCAAGCAAGACCACCTCTTCTAGCGGCCAGACCAGCGGCGGCAGGCGCCGAGCCGGCAATGGCCGCGCCAGCCCGCGCAGCAGCGTGACGTGAGGCCGGTAGGGCCTGCCATCCGTCGCGACGCCGGCGGCGCGCAGATCGGCCCGCAGCCGTTCCGCCCAGCGGTTGAGATCGTCCGGCGGGCGCCGCGGCCCGCACCAGCCCAGATCGCGCCAGCTGCCGCAGGCGTCCAGGACGAGGGCGGCGGGCAGGCTCTCCGCCGCCCGCTCGGCGCAGTCGGCGGCCGACTGCAGCTGCAACGGCGTCGCCTCGCCCAGGAACGCCAGGGTGAGATGGAGCTGCGCCGCGGGCAGGGGTTTGCCGCCTGCGCATTCTTGCAAGCCGGCCTGCCACGCCTGCAGCGCCGCCAGGCAGTCCGGCGGCGGCAAACAGGCCAGGAAGGCTCGCACGGCGCTATTCTTCGTGGCGGATCAGCGCCTGGCGGCGCCTGACGAAGCCGCGCACGCGCTCGTCGCTGTGCGGCAGCCAGTGCAGCAACTCGCGCAGCCGTTGCATCTCGGTTCCCAGCGGCAGGCCGGCCTCGTTCCGGTTCTCGGCGATGCGCAGCAGCATCGCGCAGCCATACATGCCCAGCCGGCGGTTCAGCGTCCCCATCGCCTCGCCGTGCAGCATCTCGGCGGCGGCTTCCAGCCGGCCCTGGTTGGCTTCCTCCAGCGCAGCGCGGCTTTTTTCCTGCAACTCGGCGTAGGCGGCGCGCACCGCGTCGCCGCAAGCCGCTTGCGGCGCCACCACTTCCAGCAGGCTGCCCAGCTCGTGGCGGCCATCGGCGAAGCGCAGCGCCACCGATCGCGCCCAGTCAGGCGCGCGCCCGGCGCCATGCGCCTCCGGCAGCTTGGCGGCGGCGGACAACAGCCGCAACGCGCTGTCGAAATCGGTTTCCGGCGCGCGTATCCAGGCCGCGGCTTCGGCCAAGTGGATTTCGGCCTGTTGCGGCCGCTGCTGCGCCAGCGCGGTCAGCGCGCGGCACACCGCCATGGTCAGCGGGCCGCCGGACAGCTCGGCCTGGCGGGAGGCGATGTCGTGCTGCAGCCGGTCCAGCTGCTGGGTCTGGCCGCTCTCGCAGCGCGCCTGCAGCAAGTCCACCATCGCGTCCGGACCGAAAAAACTGTTGCCGCGTCCGATATCCACCGCGCGCTGCAGCGGCTCCACCGCCTTCGTCGAATCGCCGCTGCGCAGCAGCGCGGTGCCGTAGTGGTGCAGGCGGTTGAAATTGCGCGGCGACAGCGAGACCGCCTTTTCCAGCACCCCGGCGGCGCGCGCGTAGTCGCCGTCGTCGACCAGGTTCTGCGCCAACAGGTCGTAGGCCTCGGTGTAGCGCGGCGCTTCGACGATCACCTGGCCGAGCAGCGCGTTGCTGCCGCCGCCGTCGCCCTGTTCGGCCAGGATGCGGGCGACGCCCATCTTGGCCCAAGGCTGCGAGTCCCGCTCCAGCACCGCGCGGTACAGCTGCAACGCCGCCGCTTGTTTGCCTTCGCGCGCCAATAGCTCGCCCAGCAGCCGCTGCGCGTCCAGCCGCCGCAGGCGGTTGTCGGCCTGGCCGGCCATGTCGGCCAGCGTCGCCATCGCCTGCTCCGCCTTGCCCTTGTCCAGCAGCCGGTGCGCCGGCGAGAGGAAAGCCTTGCGCTGGGCGGCCGCGTCCAGCCGGTCCAGCAGTTGCTGGGCGGTGAAGGGCTTGAGCACATAATCGTCCGGGCTCATTTCGGCGGCGCTGGCCACCTGGCCGTAATTGCGCTCGCCGGTGATCATCACCCACAGCGTGGACAACGGCAGCGCGCCTTCGCGGCGGACCGCCTCCAGCAGCTCCTGGCCGTTCATGCCCAGACCCAGGTTGTAGTCGCACAGCACCACGTCGTAGCGGCGGCTGCGCAGCCGGCTCTGCGCCTCGCCGGCGTGGCTGGCGGTTTCGGATTGGGTGACGCCCGCCAGTGCCAGGATGGAGCGTATGCCCTGTGCCATGGTATGCGCGTCGTCCACGATCAGTACGCTGGTGTTGTCGTCGAATGCCATGTCGGGTCTCTGGCTGGCCTGGTTCAAGCGGGCGCGCTTACTCGCAATCCGGGTCCAGCGCCTGCAGTCGGCGCAGGAAGCCGCGCACCCGCTCGTTGTCTTCCGGCAGCCAGTCTATCAGCCGCCGCACCTGGCGCTGCTCTTCTGCGAAATCGCGGCTCGCCTTGTGCCGGCTCTCGCAATTGCGCAGCAGCAGCGCGCAGGCGTTCATGCTGATCCGTTCGTTCAGCGTGTCCTGCGACAGCTGGTACAGCATGGCGGCGGCCTCTTCCAGCTTGCCGTTGCCGGCCAGTTCCACCGCCTTGTTGCTCTCCTGCTGCAGCGTTTCGTAGGCATGCTCGATGGCCGCGTGGCCCGCCTCGTGCTTGTGGGAAATTTCCAGCAGCGTGCCCAGCTCGTGGCGGCCGTCGGCGAAGCGCAGCGCGATGCCGTGTCCCCATTGCTGCGGCAGATCGCTGCTGAGCTCGTCCGGCAGCCTGACCGCGGCGGACAGGAAACGCTGGGCGGAGACGAAGTCGGTGTCGCGCGCGCGCAGATCGGCGGCCACGCCTTGCAACTGGGCCAGCGCGTCGGCCGGCCGCTGCTGCGCCAGCGCAGTCATCGCGCGGCATACCGCCATCGTCAGCCTGCCGCCGGGCAATTCGTCCAGCCGGCCGGCGATCTCGGCCTGCAGCCGGTCCAGCTGCTGAGTCTGGCCGCTCTCGCTGCAAGCCTGCAACAAATCCACCAGCACATCGGGGCCGAAGAAGGTGTTGTTGCGGCCGATTTCCACCGCCCGCTGCAGGTATTCCGAAGCCTTGGCCGGATCGCCGCAGCGCAACAGCGCGGTGCCGCAGCTTTTCAGGCGATTGAAGTTGCGCGGCGAGATCGCCACCGCCTTTTCCAGCACCACGGCGGCAGTCTGGTACTGGCCGTCGTCGATCAGGTTCTGCGCCAGCAGGTCGTAGGCGTCGGTGTAGCGCGGCGCGTCGGCGATGATTTCGCGCAGCAACGCGTTGGACTCCTGGGTTTCGCCCTGCTCGGCGACGATGCGCGCCACGCCCATCTTGGCCCAGGGGATCACGCGCTGGGTGAGCAGCTCCTGATAGATGGACAGGGCCTCGCCCTGGCGGCCTTCGTTGACCAGCAACTCGGCGGCCAGGCGCTTGGCGTCCAGCCGGTATTGCGCATTCTGCGTTTCGCGCGCCAGTTGCAGCAGCGTCTGTATCGCCTGCTCCACCTTGCCCTGGGACAACAGCTTGTGCGCCGGCGAGAGAAAGGTTTTGCGCTGGCCGGCCAGATTCATCCGATCCAGCAGCAGCTGGGAGGCGAAGGGCTTGAGGATGTAGTCGTCGGGCGCCATCTCTGCGGCGGCCACCACCCGCTCATAATGGCGCTCGCCGGTGATCATGATCCAGATGGTGGACAAGGGCAGGTTGCCGCCCTTGCGCATCGCCTCCAGCAACTCCTGGCCATCCATGCCCTCGCCCAGGTTGTAGTCGCACAGCACCACGTCGTAGTTCTTGCCGCGCAGCCGGTTGCGCGCCTCGCTGGCGTTGCTGACGGCTTCGGAGCGGGTGATGCCGGCCATGGACAGCATGGTGCGCAACCCCTGGCGCACGGTTTGGGAGTCTTCGATGATCAGGACGGTGGTATTGGTGTCGAATTGCATGATGGGGCACGCCGGCTTGCCGCCGGTCTCAGACGATGTCCAGGTGGTCTATGCCTTCCAGCGGATCGCGATTGCGCGCGCTTTCGCTGTACAGCTTGATTTTCAAGCGCAGGTCATTGATGGAGTCCGCATTGCGCAACGCATCCTCGTAAGTGATCAAGTCCGCCTCGTACAGTTCGAACAGCGACTGGTCGAAGGTTTGCATGCCGGCCTCGCGCGAACGCGACATCACCTCCTTCAGGCCGGCGATCTCGCCCTTGAATACCATGTCCGACACCAGCGGGCTGTTGAGCAGGATCTCCACCGCCGCCACCCGTCCGCGTCCGGATTTATGCGGCACCAGCCGCTGCGAAATGATGGCGCGCATGTTCAGCGACAGGTCCATCAGCACCTGCTGGTGGCGCTCCTCGGGGAAGAAGTTGAGGATGCGGTCCAGCGCCTGGTTGGCGTTGTTGGCGTGCAGCGTGGCCAGGCACAGGTGGCCGGTTTCGGCGAACTGCAGGCCGTAGGCCATGGTTTCGCGGTCGCGGATCTCGCCCATCAGGATCACGTCCGGCGCCTGGCGCAGCGTGTTCTTCAGCGCGATCTCCCAATTCTCGGTATCGACGCCGATCTCGCGCTGGGTGACGATGGACTTCTTATGGGTGTGCACATACTCGATCGGGTCCTCGATCGTGATGATGTGGTCCTGATTGTTGCTGTTGCGCCAGTCCACCAGCGCCGCCAGCGAAGTGGACTTGCCGGAGCCCGTGCCGCCGACGAAGATCACCAGTCCGCGCTTGATCAGCGCGATGTCCTTCAGCACCTCGGGCAGATTCAGATGGTCGAAGGTGGGAATCTCGGTGTTGATCTTGCGCAGCACCATGCCCACCATGCCCTGCTGCACGAAGGCGCTGACGCGGAAGCGGCCGACGCCGGGCGGGTTGATCGCGAAATTGGCTTCTTTCTTCGCTTCGAACTCCTCGGTCTGCCGGTCGTTCATCACCGCCCGCACCAGCTCCTTGCTTTGCAGCGCGCTCAAAGGCTGGGGCGCCACCGGGGTGATCTTGCCGTCTATCTTCATCGCCGGCGGAAATTCGGCGGCGATGAAGATGTCGGAGGCGTTCTTGCCGACCGCATGCTTGAGCAGGTCGTGGATGAACTTGGAGGCCTGGTCTTTTTCCATGGCGTCGTTTCCTGCGTGAGCTGCTTTCAGTCTAGCCCGCTATCGCGGCCGTCGGCCCGGCGGCGTCAGAACGCGTCCTTGTTGCTGGCCTTGGCCCGCGCCTCGCCCGGCGACACCATATTGCGCCGGGTCAGGTCCGCCAGGCACTGGTCCAGCGTCTGCATCCCGTATTGCTGGCCGGTCTGTATCATCGAGTTGATCTGCGCGATCTTGTTCTCGCGGATCAGGTTGCGTATCGCCGGCGTGCCTATCATGATTTCGTGCGCCGCCACCCGCCCGGCGCCGTCCTTGGTTTTCAGCAGCGTCTGCGCGATCACCGCGCGCACCGATTCCGACAACATCGAGCGCACCATTTCCTTCTCGCCCGCCGGGAACACGTCGACGATCCGGTCTATGGTCTTGGCCGCGCTGCTGGTGTGCAGGGTGCCGAACACCAGGTGGCCGGTTTCGGCCGCGGTCAGCGCCAGCCGTATCGTCTCCAGGTCGCGCAACTCGCCCACCAGGATCACGTCTGGATCCTCGCGCAGCGCGCTTTTCAGCGCGTTGGCGAAGCTGTGGGTCTGCAGGCCCAGCTCGCGCTGGTTGATCAGGCTCTTCTTGCTTTCGTGGACGAACTCGATCGGGTCCTCCACGGTAAGAATGTGCGAGAAGGCGTTTTCGTTGACATAGTCTATCATCGCCGCCAGCGTGGTGGACTTGCCGGAGCCGGTGGGCCCGGTCACCAGCACCAGGCCGCGGGGGTAGTTGGCGATGTCCTGGAAGATGCGGGGCGCGCCTAGTTGCTCCAGCGTCAGCACCTTGCTCGGGATCACCCGGAATACCGAGGCCATGCCGCGGTTCTGGATGAAGGAGTTGACGCGGAAACGGGCGATGCCGGGCAGCTCGAACGAGAAATCGCACTCGTAGGTGTCTTCGAAAATCTTGCGCTGGTAGTCGTTCATGATGTCGTACACCATATCGTGCACGTCATGGTGGTCCATCGGCGGCAGGTTGATGCGGCGGATGTCGCCGTTGACCCGTATCATCGGCGGCAGGCCGGCGGACAAGTGCAGGTCGGAGGCCTTGTTCTTGACGGTAAAAGCCAGGAGCTCGGAAATTTCCATATAATCCTCCACGATGACATCGTCGCCGCCCGCCGTTTCCCCATTGGCATGGCCGGCCCGCAATCCATTGTATGCGCTTGCCGGGCGGGCGGATATCCCCCGGCCGGCGCTTCACGGAAATGAAAACAATATGAGCGATTCCCTCTCTTCCCGCCTGTCCCGCGTCAGACAACGTCTGGACGCGGCCTGTGCCGCCGCGGACCGCGCGCCGGAGAGCGTGGCGCTGCTGGCGGTGAGCAAAACCTTTCCCGCCGCCGACGTGCGCGACGCCTACGGCTGCGGCCAGCGCGCCTTCGGCGAGAATTACGTGCAGGAGTTGCAACAGAAGTGCGAGGCGCTGGCCGGCCTGGAGATAGAATGGCACTTCATCGGCCCCCTGCAGTCGAACAAAACCCGCGTCGTCGCCGAGCTGGCGCACTGGGCGCATTCGATAGACCGGCAGAAGATAGCCGAGCGGCTGTCGGCGCAGCGGCCGGACGGCCTGCCGCCGCTGAACGTGTGCGTGCAGGTCAACGTGTCCGGCGAGAGCAGCAAGAGCGGCTGCGCGCCCGAGGACGCCGCCTCGCTCGCCCGGGCGGTGGCGGCGCTGCCCAGGCTGCGCCTGCGCGGCCTGATGTGCATCCCGGAGCCGACCGAGGACGCGGCGCGGCTGGCGGCGCAGTTCGCCGCCCTGCGCGAGCTGAAGCGAACGCTGGAAGCCGAGGGCCTGGCGCTGGACACGCTGTCCATGGGCATGTCGGCCGACCTGGAGGCCGCAGTGGCCGAAGGCGCCACTCTGGTGCGGGTGGGTTCGGCCATCTTCGGCCAGCGCGACTACCAACATTGAACACCACGCCGTCCGGCGCGCGCCGGACGGCGAGGCATCCACAAGGGGACGCTATGCGGATCACTTTCATCGGCGGCGGCAATATGGCCGGCGCCATCATCGGCGGCCTGGCCCGCCAGGGCGGCCACCGCATCCACGTGGTGGAGCATCAGCAGGACAAACTGGACCAGCTGGCCGCTGACTTCGGCTGCAGCGGCGGCCAAACGCTGCCCGAGCGTTTTTCCGCCGACGACGTAGTGGTGCTGGCGGTCAAGCCGCAGCAACTGCGCGAGCTGTGTCTGGCGTTGGCGCCTGTGCTTAACGGCGCGCTGGCGGTATCCATCGCCGCCGGCATCCGGCTGGACGCGCTTGGCCGCTGGCTGGGATCGGACCGCGTGGTGCGGGTGATGCCCAACACCCCGGCCATGGTGGGCAAGGGGGTGTCCGGCCTGTACGCCGACCCCGCGATGGGCGCCGCCGACCGCGAGGCGGCCGAAACCGTCATGCGCGCCGCCGGCGTCACCGTGTGGCTGAGCGAAGAAACCGGCATCGACGACATCACTTGCGTCTCCGGCAGCGGCCCGGCCTATGTGTTCTATTTCATCGAAAGCCTGATAGAGGCCGGGGTGAAGGCCGGCTTCAGCGAAGTTCAGGCGCGCGAGCTGGCGCTCGCCACCTTCGACGGCGCGGTGGAGCTGGCGCGGCAGAGCCCGCTGCCGGTAGCCGAACTGCGCCGGAACGTGATGTCCAAGGGCGGCACCACCGAGCGCGCGATCGCGCGCTTCGAAGCCGAAGGCGTCAAGGCGGCCATCGTCGCCGGCGCGATGGATTGCCGCGACCGCTCGATCGAGATGGGCCGCGAACTCAGCCAGGAGTGATGCCGCATCATGTTCGTTTCTACCTTGCAATCCCTGATCCAGGTGCTGACCGACCTGTTCGCGCTGGTGCTGGTGCTGCGCTTTTACCTGCAGGTGGCCCACGCGCCGTTCAAGCACCCCTTGTGCCAGTTCGTGGTGGCGGCCACCAACTTCCTGGTGCTGCCGACCCGCAAGCTGGTGCCCTCGGTGCGCAGCTACGACACCGCCACCCTGCTGCTGGCCTGGCTGGTGTGCCTGCTGGCGCGGGTGCTGATGGTGCTGCTGTGGTGGCGGCCGGAAATCTTCGCGCTGCCGCAGGCCTGGATGGTGCTGTCGCTGTGGTCGGTGCTGGCGGTGTTCCAGCTGTCGCTGAAGCTGCTGCTGGGCGCTGTGATCGTCCAGGCGGTGCTCAGTTGGGTCAATCCCTACAATCCGCTGGCGCCGGTGTTGGACAGCCTGACCCGGCCGTTCCTGCGGCCGTTCCGCCGCGCGGTGGTCGGCGGCGTCGACCTGGCGCCGATGGCGCTGACCATCATCCTGTGGGTGATTCTGGCCGCTCCGGTCAACTGGCTCGAAGCAGTGTTCTTGACCCAACTCAATGTCATGGGATAAAGAAACGGGTTATTTGTCATACTTTTGACAACCGCCGTCCAAACGGGCGGCGGCCACGTGAAACGCGATAGGGAGAACCACATGAAAAAAACCTTGCTCGCCGCCCTGCTGCTGGGCATCGCCGCCGCGCCGGCCATGGCCAATCTGCAGTTGGCGCAAAAATACAGCTGTACCGCCTGTCATGCGGTGGACAAGAAACTGGTGGGCCCATCGTACAAGGACGTGGCCAAGAAATACGCCGGCGACAAGGGCGCAGAGGCCAAGCTGATCGCCAAGGTGAAAAACGGCGGCTCCGGCGTCTGGGGCCCGGTGCCGATGACGCCGCATCCGAATATTCCCGACGCCGATTTGAAGGCCTTGGTGAAGTGGGTGCTGAGCCAGAAATAAACACAGGGCCCGCTCTGTCATGAGGCAAGTCCGCAACGGACTCGCCACCGTTCAAAGGCGGCGATTGCCGCCTTTGAACTTGTTGGGGAACGCGGGGTCGAAACCGTCGTTCCTATTAATTTCTGCCAATTTGGGCGGACTTGTTATCGGTACCGAACCGGGCTATATAAAAAGTTAGCGGCAGCCGGTGAATTATTGGGATTCGCGCTTAATACAGTTGCGCAAACATAATCCCGCCGGTAATCTTCTCCGCCTGTTGCCAACTCTATGCTGGAAGCACCAAACATGGCCAAGCTGACCGAACAGGATATCCTCAACTGGGAAGGCGATGACTACATGAACGCCGACCACCTTGAATTCTTCAAGGAACGGTTGTTGCAAATGCAGCAGGAGTTGCTGGTAAACGCCAACGCCACTGCCAATCACCTGCAGGAACAGGAAGCGACCCCTGATCCTGCCGACCGCGCCACTCTGGAAGAAGAGTACGCGCTGGAGCTGCGCACCCGCGACCGCGAGCGCAAGCTGCTGCAGAAGATCCAGGCGTCCATCCGCCAGATCGAAGACGGCTCCTACGGCTTCTGCGAAGACACCGGCGAGCCGATCGGCCTGAAGCGCCTGATGGCCCGCCCGACCGCCACGCTGTCGGTGGAGGCGCAAGAGCGCCGCGAGCGCATGAAGCGCCAGTACGCCGACTAAGCGTCGTTCCTTCCCACACCAAGCGCCACCGCCGCCAGGCCGTGGCGCTTTTGCTTGGCGGTTGTCACCTGTCGACAAATCCGGTTATCTTGCTGCTATGCAGAAAACGAAATAGCCACAAGGGACTACCGCATGCAACGCCAGACCGACGACGTCAGAATCCGCGAAATCAAGGAACTGCTTCCTCCGATCGCCCACCTGTATGAGCTGCCGATCAGCGAATCGGCCTCCGAGCTGATCTACAACACCCGTCGCGAGATTTCGGCCCTGTTGCGCGGCGAGGATGACCGCCTGCTGGTGGTGATCGGCCCCTGTTCCATCCACGATGTCGACGCCGCCGTAGAGTATGCGCAGAAGCTGGCGCCGCTGCGCCAGGCGCTGGCGGACGAGCTGGTGGTGGTGATGCGCGTCTACTTCGAGAAGCCGCGCACTACCGTCGGCTGGAAGGGCCTGATCAACGATCCGCACCTGAACGAGTCCTACGACATCAACGCCGGCCTGCGCATCGCGCGCCGCCTGCTGCTGACGCTGAACAGCATGGGCATGCCGGCCGCCACCGAATTCCTGGACATGATCACGCCGCAGTACTTCGCCGACCTGATCAGTTGGGGCGCCATCGGCGCGCGCACCACCGAGAGCCAGGTGCACCGCGAGCTGGCCTCCGGCCTGTCCTGCCCGGTGGGCTTCAAGAACGGCACCGACGGCAATCTGAGGATCGCCGTCGACGCCATCCGCTCGTCCAGCGTGCCGCACCATTTCCTGTCGGTGACCAAAACCGGCCACTCCGCCATCGTCTCCACTGGCGGCAATCCGGACTGCCACGTGATCCTGCGCGGCGGCAAGGAGCCCAATTACTCTGCCGAGCACGTGCGCGCCGCCGCCGCCGAGCTGACCGCCGTCGGCCTGCCGCACAAGCTGATGGTGGATTTCAGCCACGCCAACAGCCGCAAGGACTACCGCCGCCAGATGGAGGTCAGCGCCGACGTCGCCGGCCAGATCGCCGGCGGCGACCAAAACATCTTCGGGGTGATGGTGGAAAGCCATCTGGTGGAGGGCCGCCAGGACCAGAAGCCGGGCTGCGAGCTGAAGTACGGCCAGAGCATCACCGATGGCTGCCTGGGCTGGGACGATACCGAAAAGTTGCTGCGCCAGCTGGCCGACGCGGTCAAGGCGCGCCGCGCCCGCGGCGAATAAGCGGCTCGCCCTTTTCGGCGACTGCAGCGGCCATGCCCCGCTCAGGCGGGGCATGGCCATTTTCGCGCTCAGCGCGCCGATACCAGGTGGTCGGCCATCTGCTTGATCGCCTTCATCTGCAAGCCGCTTTTCCAGGCGTAGGCCGCGCCGGTGTAGCCGAACCAGTCCCAACAGCCCTGCGGGTTCTGCGCCGACGTCGTGGTTTGCGGATACAGCACCAGGATGTGGTTGCCGTCGGCCCAGCCGTTGTAGCCGGCATTGGCGTAGAAGGCGTCGCCCACCTTGCCTGCGTACTGCTGGCAGCCATGCAGCGCGATGTGGACCCGGCAGGCCTCGCCGTCGGCGCAGGCTCGCGGAACGTAGACATAGCCTTCGTCGGCCAGGCTGCTGCCCGACGCGGCGTAGGGCCTCTGGTCAAAGGCGACGATGCGCCCGGCCGGCGTCGGCGCTTTGGGCCGCAACGCGCCGTAAATGTGCTGCAGGATGAGTCCGGCCTGGTCGTAGCCCTTGCCCTGCCATTGGCAATGATTGAGATAGGGCGAGGCGGTGGCGCCGCAATCGTTGCCGTAGGACGGTGTGATCTGGGCATGGCCGGCCGGCAGCCGCCGCTCGTAGGCGATCTGCGCGGCGGGCATGCCGGCCAGGCGGAAAAACTCGGCGGCGGCGTCCACCACCAGCGTCTTCACCGTATTGTCCTGGCTGCCGCTGAACAGATAAACCCGCCGCTTGGCCAACTCGCCCAAGGGGTCGATGCGGCCGGCGGCGGCGAACTGCCCCGCGCTGGCCAGCAACTGGGCGGCTTTGGGCGGCGGCCCGCTCATGCAGGCCGGCGTGCCGGCCAGCGTGCCCTGCGCGCAGTAATATGGCCCGCCCGCCACCACGCCGGCGCCAACCACCGAGCCGGAAAACGCCACCTGGTACTGTAGCGCCATGAAAGCGCCGGAGGACAGGCCGGACGCCGATGACTGCCGCGCGTCGCCGTGAAAGGCGGGCAGCGGTTCGGCCGCCCAGGCCATGGACGCCATCAGCGGCGCCAGGCATAGCAGGAATCTGAGTCTCATGAACGCTCCTCGAAAACATGCCGGCCACGCCGGCGGGATGGGAAGGACGGGTTTTCACGGGTTCATGATGAAAATGGCAAATTATTGCTGAAAATACAATGACAATCGGCGCAATCGCCGCCACGACAGGCGAAAAGAGCCCACGGGAAGCGGGCCGGCATGATCAGGCCTGGGCTTCGCCCAGCACGTGCTTCAGCGCCACCAGCGCATTGCTGACTGCCGGCCCGCCGGCATAGAACGTCAGCTGCGAAATGGTTTCGTGTATTTGTTGTCGGGTGGCGCCGGCGCGCAATGCCGCCTCGGCGTGCGCCACCAGCTGCGTCAACGCGAATCCCTAGGTGGCGCAGGCCGCCACCAGGATCAGCTCGCGGGTGGACAGGTCCAAGCCTGGACGGCTCAGGATGTGGCCGGTGGCCCAGGCGATGGCCATGTCGGCGAAATCGGGGCTGATTTCCGCCACGGCGGCCACACGCTCTCCTCCGGTATGCCCGCCATGCAGAAACTCGATCAACTCCAGGCCCTGCCGATACTTCGCGTCTTGGCGAATCATGTTTGCGCTCCTTGTCGACTGTTCGATGCCAATGCACCTGGCATTCAGTGTCGCCCAAGCCCGCCTCCGGATTAAGCAGCCGCCGAGATTCTCAGTTCAAACCCGGAGTTTTCAATGCCCCGCCTGCCATGCTCCCGCCTTTCGGGCGGGGCAAAGCACAGACCCCAAGGCTGTTCTGGGATGGCTGGACGCTCTGCAATTGAAAAGCCCCCGCGAGGCGGGGGCTTCGAGGCAAGATCCGGTGAGATCAGATGGCTGCGGCCAGCCGCGAGCCCTGGTCGATGGCGCGCTTGGCGTCCAGCTCGGCCGCCACGTCGGCGCCGCCTATCAGGTGCACGGTCTTGCCGGCGTCCAGCAGCGGCTGCTGCAGTTCGCGCAGCGGGTCCTGGCCGGCGCAGATCACCACATTGTCCACCGGCAGCACTTGTTGCTCGCCCTTCACCGTGATGTGCAGGCCGGCATCGTCTATCTTGTCGTAGCTGACGCCGGACCACATTTGCACGCGCTTCATCTGCAGGCTGGCGCGGTGGATCCAGCCGGTGGTCTTGCCCAGGCCCTCGCCCACCTTGCTGGTCTTGCGCTGCAAGAGGTAGACCTCGCGCGGGCTCTTATGCGGCTGCGGGCCTTGCGGCGCCAGGCCGCCGGCGGTTTCGCCCGTCATGTCCACGCCCCACTCGCGCATGAAGGCCTCGGTGTTCAGCGAGGTGGATTCGCCCTCGTGGGTCAGGTATTCGGCGGTGTCGAAACCGATGCCGCCGGCGCCGATGATGGCCACCTTCTTGCCCACCGGCTGCTTGTGCTTGAGCACGTCCAGATAGTTGAGCACCTTGGGGTGATCCACGCCGGGGATGGCCGGCGTGCGCGGCGCGATGCCGGTGGCCAGGATGACTTCGTCGAAGCCGGCGAGGTCGGCCGCGGCGACGCGGGTGTTCAGCTTCAACTCCACGCCGGTGGTTTCGATGCGGCGCTGGAAGTAGCGCAGCGTTTCGTAGAACTCTTCCTTGCCCGGAATCTGCTTGGCCACGTTGAACTGGCCGCCGATTTCGGCTGCGGCGTCGAACAGCGTCACCGCATGGCCGCGCTCGGCGGCGACGGTGGCGAAGGCCATGCCGGCGGGGCCGGCGCCCACCACCGCCAGCTTCTTCGGCGCGGCGGTTTTCTCGTAGTTCAGCTCGGTTTCGCGGCAGGCGCGCGGGTTGACCAGACAGGAGGTCAGCTTGCCCTGGAAGATGTGGTCCAGACAGGCCTGGTTGCAGCCGATGCAGGTGTTGATCTCGTCGCCGCGGCCTGCCGCCGCCTTGTTGACGAAGTCCGGATCGGCCAGGAAGGGGCGCGCCATCGACACCATGTCGGCGCAGCCGCTGGCCAGGATGTCTTCGGCCACTTCCGGCGTGTTGATGCGGTTGGTGGTGATCAGCGGGATCTTCACCGCGCCCATCAGCTTCTTGGTCACCCAGGCGAAGCCGCCGCGCGGCACCATGGTGGCGATGGTGGGCACGCGGGCCTCATGCCAGCCGATGCCGGTGTTGATGATCGTCGCGCCGGCCTTTTCGATCTCGCGCGCCAGCTGGGCCACTTCGTCCCAGCTGCTGCCGTCCTGCACCAGATCGAGCATGGACAGGCGGTAGATGATGATGAATGCCGGGCCGGCCGCCTCGCGCACCGCCTTGACGGTTTCGATGGCGAAGCGGATGCGGTTTTCGAAGCTGCCGCCCCAGTCGTCGGCGCGCTTATTGGTGGCGCGGGCGATGAACTGGTTGATCAGATAGCCTTCCGAACCCATCACTTCCACGCCGTCGTAGCCGGCCTGCTGGGCCAGCTTGGCGCAGCGCGCGAAGTCGGCGATGGTTTGCCAGACATCGGCGTCGGACAGCTCGCGCGGCTTGTAGAAGTTGATCGGCGCGATCAAGGGCGAGGCCGACACGCACTTTTCCTGGAAGCTGTAACGGCCGGAGTGCAGGATTTGCAGCGCGATCTTGCCGCCTGCCGCGTGCACGGCGTCGGTGATCAGCTTGTGCTGCGGCACTTCGTGCGCGTCGGACAGCTGGGCCGCGCCTTCCGCCACGCAGCCTTCCGGGTTGGGGCCGACGCCGCCGGTGACGATCAGCGCCACGCCGCCCTTGGCGCGCTCGGCGTAGAAGGCGGCCATTTTCTCGAAGCCGTTCGGCGATTCTTCCAGGCCGGTGTGCATCGAACCCATCAGCACGCGGTTTTTCAGCGTGGTGAAACCCAGGTCCAGCGGGGCCAGCAGGTGCGGGTAAGCGCTCATGTTTCTTCCTCGTGTCGTTGTCGGCCCGGTTGCGTCCAAGCCTTTGATTCGTCTGGCGATGTCAACCCTGCGGCCAAGATACTTACTGGTAAGTAAGTTGTCAACGGCATCGCGCAGCGATGCCGCGGGGAAGGCATCTATAATCGCTGAGACGGCACTTTCCGTCATGACAAGGAGAACAAGATGTGTGAATCATCGCGCCACGCTCACGGCGATTGTCTGACCCCGCTCCAGGAGCGCGAGCTGGGCCGCCGCGGTTTTCTGAAACTGGCCGCGCTGGGCGGCGGCGCCGTGCTGCTGGGCAGCTTCGCGCCGCGCGTCAGCTGGGCGGCCGGCGGCACCGACGCCTTGTTGCTGTCTTGCATGGATTACCGACTGGTCCACGCTTTCGGCGAATTCATGGATGGCCAGGGACTGCGCGGCAAGTACGATCACATCGTGCTGGCCGGCGCATCGTTGACCGCCATTACCGATAAATTTCCGGACTGGAACGCCACCTTCTGGCAGCACTTGGGCGTAGCGATCGATCTGCACCACATCAAGCGGGTGGTATTGCTGGACCATCGCGACTGCGGCGCCTACAAAGTGGCGTTCGGCGAAGACTTTGCCAAGGATCCCGCGAAAGAGTCCAAAATCCACTCCCGGGCGCTGACTGCCATGAAGTGGCAAATCGCCGCCAAGTACCCGCACCTGACGGTGGATACCTATCTAATGGGCCTGGATGGCAAGGCGGATCTGATCGAATCCTAGCGCGGCCAGCCGCGCCCTCCCCCCGGCTGCGGGCCGCGCCGGCAAGCTGCCGCGTCAAGCGGCTGACGCGGCCCGCGTCGCCGATATCCTGTTCAGCCAGTCCAGGATGTCGGCCGCCACTTCCTCGCGGTTGCGCTCGTTCAGCATCTCGTGCCGCCCGCCGGGATAGACCTTGCTTTGCAGGTCCAGCGCGCCGGCGTCGCGGTAGCGTATCTCCAGCTGGCCCAACGCCAGCCGCCCCAGGCTGACCGGATCGCGGCTGCCGGCGAACAGCAGGATGGGGCAGCGGCGGTTGAGGCCTTTGCCCGCCGCCTCGCCATTCTCCAGCTCGACGATGCCGGCGAACAGATCGGCCCACAGGCCGGGCGCGGGATCGAAGCCGCAATCCGGATCGGCCAGGTAGGCGTCCACCTCGGCCGCGTCGCGGCTCAGCCACTCCATCTTGGTGCGCCACGGCGGGAAACCCAGATTGAAGCTGCCGAACACCAGCGCCGCCATCAGCCGGCTGGGATGGTCCCAGCCGCCGCTGCGGCCCAGGAAGCGCGCCAGCGCGCCCAGCAGCCTGGCCAGCGGCCGCTGGCGATAGCCGGTGGACGACAACATCAGTCCGGACAGCTTGTCGCCATGGCGCAGGAAGTGCGCGCGGGCGATGAAGCTGCCCATGCTGTGGCCAAGCAAGACGACCGGCAGCCCTGGATGCGCGGCGGCGGCGTGGCGGCGCACCGCCTCCACATCGTCCACCACCTTGCGCCAGCCGTCGTCGGCGGCGAAGAAGCCGCGCGGCATGGCCGACGCGCCGTGGCCGCGATGGTCGTGAGCGTATACCGCGTAGCCGGCGGCCGTCAGCGTTTGGGCGAAACGGTCGTAGCGCGCGGCGTGCTCGCTCATGCCGTGCGAAATCAGCAGCGCCGCGCGCGGCGCGCCCTCGGGCAGCCATCGGCACAAGGGGATGTCGACGCCGTCGGCGGCGGTCAGGGCAAGGCGGCGCATGGGCTTCCTTTGGCGGTCAATCGAAGGCGATGTCGGCGGCGTCCTTCACCGCGATGGGCGTGCCGAAGCTGGACAGGTTGCCGAGGGCGAAGCTGTGGTGGGCGCGGATCACCGCGGCCTTGGCGTGCGGCTTGTCGTGGGTGGTGTGGGCATCGCCGGCCAGGGTCACCGGGATGCCGCGCGCCAGCGCGCTGCGGGTGGTGGTGTCGACGCAGAACTCGCTGGCGTAGCCGCAGATCGCCACGCTCTCCACGCCCAGCTGCTTCAACAGCGCGTCCAGCTCGGTGCGCAAAAAAGAATCCGGCGTGGTCTTGGCCAAGTAGCGGTCGCCATCTGCGGTGCGCAGGCCGGCGGCCAATTGCCAACCGGGGCCGCCGCGGCCGAGCAGGCCTGCCGGGCTTTCATGCTGAACCCAGATCACAGGCGCGCCGGCGGCGCGGGCGCGCTCGGCCAGGCCGTTGATCCGCTCCAGCACCGCCTCCATATCGTCCGGAAACGGCGCCTGGTCGAACATGCCGCTTTGCACGTCTATCACCAACAGGGCTTGCTTCATGATTTTCTCCATTGTGTTCAGCCGAGCAACGCCCGGCTGTCGAAATGCGGGCAGGTCAGCGCGGTCAGCACGTGGTCGCGCCAGGCGCCGTTGATATACAGATAATCCTTGGCCCGGCCTTCCACGACAAAGCCCAGCCGCTTGAGCAGCGCCGCGCTGCGGACATTGGCGGGCTGGTAGTTGGCCTGGATGCGGTGCAGCTTCAGTTCGTCGAAAGCGAAGCCGATGGCCGCCTCCAGCGCCTCGCGCATCAGCCCTTGGCCTTGATGCGCGTGGTCTATGCCATAGCCGAGATGGCAGGCCTGGAATACGCCGCGCACGATATTGCTGAGGCTGACGGTGCCGATCACCCGCTCCGGCCGGGCCTGGGCCGCCAGCAGGAAGCGCGCGCCGCCGCCGTCCTCCCAGTCGCGCGCGCGCTGGCGCAGCTGCATGGTCCAGTAGGTTTCGGTGTAGAACTGCTCGCCTGGCGTCGGGTCCCAGGGCGCGAAGTGCTCGCGGTTGCGCAGCTGGTGCTCCAGCATGGATGCGGCCAGGGCCGGATCGGCGGGCAACAGCCTGAGACGGGCCGTGGCCAGCATCGGTTGCGGAATGGTCATGACATTGCGGTATCTGAAACGGATGCCCGATATTAGACGCAATGCCAGTCAATGCTCAAGACATGCCGCCGGCAAGGCCGGCGGCGGCGGCGGCGTTCAGCCGGCCAGGCGTTCCAGCGCCTCGCGGTACTTGGCGGCGGTCTTCTCGCGCACCTCCAGCGGCACGGCCGGGGCCGGCGCCTGCTTGTTCCAGCCGGAGGCTTCCAGCCAGTCGCGGACGAACTGCTTGTCGAAGGACGGCGGATTGCTGCCCGGCTGGTAGCTGTCGGCCGGCCAGAAGCGGCTGGAGTCCGGCGTCAGCGCCTCGTCCATCAGCGTCAGCACGCCGTTTTCGTCCAGTCCGAACTCGAACTTGGTGTCGCAGATGATGATGCCGCGGGTGGCGGCGTATTCGGCCGCCGTCTTGTACAGCAGGATGGCAGTGTCGCGCACCTGGGCCGCCAGTTCCTTGCCGACGATGGCCTCGCACTGGGCGAAGCTGATGTTCTCGTCGTGGTCGCCCACCGCCGCCTTGGTGGACGGCGTGAAAATGGGCTCGGGCAACTGGTCCGCCTCGCGCAGGCCGGCCGGCAGCGCCACGCCGCAGATGGCGCCGGACTGCTGGTATTCCTTCCAGCCGGAGCCGGCCAGGTAGCCGCGCACCACCGCCTCGATCGGCACCGCTTTCAGGCGCTTGGCGACCACGGCGCGGCCTTCCACTTGCGGCAGGTCTTCCGCCGCCACCACGTCTTCCGGCTGGTCGCCGGTCAGGTGGTTGGGCACCACGTCCTTGAGCTTGTCGAACCAGAAATTGGAGATGGCGGTCAGGATCTGGCCCTTGGCCGGGATCGGGTCATCCAGGATCACGTCGAAGGCGGACAGCCGGTCGGTGGCGATCATCAGCATGCGCTGGCCGTCGATCTCGTACAGATCGCGCACCTTGCCGGAGTAGATCTTTTTCAGGCTGGTCAGGTTGGTGGTGTTGAGTCCGGTCATCATGCGTCCTTCGCGGGCAGGGGTTTCTGTTGGATTCGTTTCAGCGCCTCTCGCCGCGACAGCGGCGACAGCGCGGCGGACGCGACGAAGCCGCGCACGGCCTCGGCGTCGGTATAGGCGTATTCGCGCAAGGCCCAGCCTATCGCCTTGCGGATGAAGAATTCGGGATCGGCGGCGTTGGCCGCGCAGTAGCGGAACAGCCGTTCGGCGTCGGTGTCGCGCTTCCAGTACAGCTGGTGCAGGATGGCGACGCGGCGCAGCCAGAAATCGCCGTCGCCGGACAGCCGGTCTGTGTCGGTTTGGAGCACGCGCCGGGCGCGGACCAGCTCGCCGATGATCCAGGCCGCCAAACCGTCGACGGTGTCCCACCAGGATTTGGCGGCAACCAGCGCCAGCAGCCGCGGCAAGGCGGCCGCCGGCAATTCGGGGGCATGGCGGGCCAGCAGGTCCACCGCCACGTACTGGAATTCGCGCTCCGGCTGCCGCCACAGCGCGTCGGCCAGTTCCAGCCAGCCGTCGGGGCCGGCCGCGTCCTGCGAGCGGATCCAGGCGGCGGCAGCCTTGCGCCTGGCCGGCGCGGCGACGCCGAGGAAGTCGAACCGGTCGCGCATATAGGCGCGCATCGCCGGCGCGCGCGCCGGATCGGCGGCGGCGGCCAGCGCGTCACGCAGATCGTCTATCGCGCCCATCAGCAGGCCTCCTGGTCGAAGAACACCATGTCCCGGTAAGGCTGGGCGCGGCAGGCGGCGAGGCGGCTTTGCAGCGAGCCGACGTGCAGCTCCAGCCGGTGGCCGTCCGGGTCCAGAAAATAAAACGAGCCGCCCTCGCTATGGTTGTCTTTCCACACGCCGACGCCGGCCGCGCTGAGCCGCTCGGTCCAGGCCGGAAAATCGGCGGGCGCGACGTCGAACGCGTAATGGGTGTAGCCGCTGCCGGGTTCGGGCGCGTCCAGCGACAGGCACAGCCACAGTTCGCCCAGGCTCAGGTAGGCGCCGCCGGCCCAGCGCGCGTGCGGACGGGCGCCGAGCAGGCCGTGGTAGAAGTCCCAGGACCGGTCGAGGTCGGCGACCGCCAGGGTCAGATGGTTGAGTCCGTTCAGCTGCATCGGGATGAAAAATGGCGAAGCCGCCGGCCTCGCCATTTCTTTCGCTACAAGGTGTCCTTCAACGCCCTGGCCTGGTCCAGCGCCTCGTCTGCGCTGGCGGCCATCACGTTGAAGTGGCCCATCTTGCGGCCCGGCCGCGCCTGCTTCTTGCCGTACAGGTGCAGCTGGGCGTTAGGGGCCTCGGCCAGCACGTCCCAGTTGGGCTCGTGGCCGTCGTCTTTCCACACGTCGCCCAGCAGGTTCACCATCACCACCGGGCTGAGCAGGTCGGTGCGGCCCGGCAGCAGGCCGCACATCGCGCGCACCTGCTGCTGGAACTGATCGGTCAGACAGGCGGTGAGCGTGTAGTGGCCGGAATTGTGCGGCCTCGGGGCGATTTCATTGACTACCAGTCTGTCGTCCTGCAACACGAAGAACTCCACCGCCAGCACGCCGACGTAGTCCAGCGCGTCGGCCAGCTTCTGGGCCATCTCCTGCGCCTGCTTGGCCAGCGCCGGAGCGATGCGGGCCGGCACGATGGATTCGTCGAGGATGCCGTCCTGGTGGATGTTTTCCGCCACCGGGAACACCGCGCTCTGCGCCGCGCTGACGCGGGTGACGATGGCCGACACTTCCAGCTTGAGGTCCAGCATCTTTTCCAGCACGCAGGCCTGGCCGCCCAGATTGGCGTAGGCGGCGCGCGCCTCGGCCGCGGTCTTCACCCGCGCCTGGCCCTTGCCGTCGTAGCCCAGGCGGGCGGTTTTCAGGATGCCGGGCAGGTAGGGCGCCAGGTCCACTTGGATGTCCTCCACGCTCTCGATGGCCAGATACGGCGCGGTGGGCAGGCCGGCCTTGTTGATCCAGCTTTTCTCCGCGATGCGGTCCTGGGCGACGGCGACGCAATCGCCGGACGGCGACACGCGGGTGCGGCGCGCCAGCTCGCGCATCGCGTCGGCGTTAACGTTTTCGAATTCGGTGGTGACGGCTGCGCAGCTGTCGGCCAGCTCGCGCAGCGCGGCCGGGTCGTTGTACGGCGCGCGGATATGGCGGTCGGCGAAGGCGGCGGCGGGGGCGTTTTCGTCCGGGTCCAGCACGGCGACGCGGTAGCCCATGGTCTTGGCGGCCACGGCGAACATGCGGCCCAGCTGGCCGCCGCCCAGTATGCCCAGCATCGCCGGCGGCAGGATGGCGGCCATTATTCAACCTCCGGCAGCGTCATCGCCAGCACGGTTTGTTCCTGTTCCCGGCGGAAGGCGACCAGTTGCTCGGCCAACTCCGGGCGGGCGGCGGCCAGCATCGCCACCGCGAACAGCGCGGCGTTGGCGGCGCCGGCCTCGCCGATGGCGAAGGTGGCGACCGGTATGCCCTTGGGCATCTGCACGATGGACAGCAGCGAATCCTCGCCGCGCAGGTATTTGGACGGCACCGGCACGCCCAGCACCGGCACGGGGGTTTTGGCCGCCAGCATGCCCGGCAGGTGGGCGGCGCCGCCGGCGCCGGCGATGATGGCTTTCAAGCCGCGCGGCGCGGCTTCTTCCGCGTATTGGAACAACAGGTCCGGGGTGCGGTGGGCGGAGACGACGCGGGTTTCGCAGGCGATGCCGAAACGCTTCAGCATGCTCGCGGCGTGCCGCATCACTTCCCAGTCGCTGTTGCTACCCATCACGATGCCGACTTCAATCATGGAAACGCTGCTCGCAGAATGACGAAGAAGCCGCGATTTTACCCGACTGCGCTCCCTGCCCGTTATGGTTTTTTATTTTCAGATCAAGATAGTTAGAGAATAAAGCTGTCTCGAATTCCCGCCTTCACGCCAGTTTCGGATAGGCGAACAGCAACAGGTGCAGCGTGTTGAAGCCCAGATGCGCCAGCACGGCCAGCCACAGCTGGCGGCGGGCGGCGTAGATCAGTCCGTAGCCGATGCCGGCCAGCGTGGCCAACCCCACCCAGGCCCAGCCGCCGGCGAAGTGGGCCAGGCCGAACAGCAGCGACGCCGCCATCAGCGCGGCGAAGGGCTCGGTGCGCAGCTCCAGCCAGCGCTGGATGCCGGCGCGGAAAAAAGCTTCTTCCACCAGCGACACCAGGAAACAGTTGGCCAACAGCCACGGCAGCAGCCAAGCCGGCCATTTCGGCGAGAAACCGATGACGCCGGTGGCGGCGGCGATGCCGAGCACGAACAGCAGCGCCAGCGCGCCGACCGCCGCCGCCGGCCAGCCCAGTTGCCGCTGCGGCAGCGGCGCGCGGGCGAGATTCAGCAGCAGCAGCAAGCCGGCCACGCCCTTGTCGTAGCTCCAGAACAACCGGTACGGCGCGCTGTCGGCGCTGGCTTTGCCCTGCCACAGCAGCGGATTGTCGAAACCGGGCAGCGCGTGCACCGCCAGCGCCAGCAGCGCGGCGATCCACACCAGGTACAGCTCCGGTCGCGGGTAGCGGCGCAACGCCAGCGTCAATCCGGCGACGGCGGTCACCGCCAGCGCGCCCAGCGGCTGCAACAGGCCGGCGGCCAGCGCCAGCATCGCGCTGGTGATCAGGGCGATCCAGCCGGGCGCTTCCTGGCGCAGGCTGGCGGCGGTCAGTCCCAGCGCCAGCAGGCCGTAGGCGGCCAGCGTCAGGGAGGAAAGCGTGAACATGGCGGCTCCGTCGCGGAATGGGCAAGCGCCCGATGATAAGGGTTGGACGCGGCGAGGCCAAACGGTTCCTCAGGGCTAGGGAGGATGCGGCCGCAGCAGCCGGCGGCGCTGGGCGTCGGCCAAGTAGGCGGCGATCGGCGCCACCTCCTCCGGCGGAATGGGCGCCTTGAACGCCTGCCGCATCTTGTCGACCACGGCGCGCCAGCGCGCTTCGTCGAAGTCCGGCTGCAGCGCGATGTAATCGGCGGAATGGCAGATCATGCAGCGCTGCAGCGCCGGCAGATAGCCGGGATGGCCGCTGTCCGGCAGCATCGCCGTCTCATTGGGCAATGTGATGCCTACCGCGCCGGCGGAGGCGGCCAGCGACGCCAGGGCCAGCAGAGCGGCCCTCATCGCTTCGTCTCCGCGACGACGATCTTCACCCGTTCGGCCACGTTGCGGGCGTAGCCGCCCGGGTTCCATGGCTGGAGCAGCGGCTGGGTCTGGCCATCGTTGGCGGCGGCGCGCGCCATCAGCGTCAGCGGGCCCGGCTTCACGCCGTCCAGCGTCAGCGTCCAGGGCCGGAAGGCGAAGCGCCCGGCGTCCGGCCCCAATTCGGCCTGCCGCCAGCCGGCGCCGCCGTCGGCGGACACCTCTACCCGGCGGATGCCGCTGCCGCCGTCGAAGGCGATGCCGCGCAGCGCCAGCCGGCCTTCCGGCGCGGCGACGATGTCGCCGTCTGCGAGATTGGTGACGAAGCTGCGCACCTTGAGCCGGGTCAGCCGCGCCGTCTTGGCCGGCATGCTGCCGGGCGGCACGCCGTTGTCCGGCGTGTCGGGCACCGTGTAGGCCTGGCTGGAGAACCAGCCGTCGAATACGTGGTCCAGCACTTCGATCTGCGATAGGTGTTTGATCCAGTAGGCGGCGTAGAAGCCGGGCATCACCAGCCGGATCGGGTAGCCGTTGAGCACCGGCAGCGGCCGGCCGTTCATCTCCCAGGCGATCATCGCCTCCGGCCGCAGCGCGTCGGCGAGGTCCAGCGAGCGGACGAAGGCCGGCGTTTGCTCCAGCGCCGGCTGATCGACGCCGCGGCAGGCGATCTGGCGCGCGCCGTCCAGCACGCCGGCGGCGGCCAGCACGTCGGCCAGCCGCGCGCCGGCCATTTCGACGCAGGCCATCGAGCCGTTGCCCAGTTGCGCGCCCGGCACTCGGGGCTCGAACAGGCCTCGGCCGTTGCCGGCGCATTCCATCACCACGGTCTGGCGCACCGTCTCGAAGCGTTTTTTCAGGTCGGCCTGCGTCAGCGTCAGCGGCCGCTTCACTGCGCCGATGATGGCCAGCGAGTGGGCGTCGGGGTCGATGTCCAGCGGATGGCCGGCCAGGTGGTAGCGGACGAATACCGCCTCGTTGGGCGTGATCAGGCTGCGGTCGAATTGGGAAAACGGTGTTTCCAGATGCACCGGCCGGGTGGTGATGCGCATCAGCGGCATCTTTTGCGGGTAGGGGACCAGCTCGCGCCAGCCGTTGTCGAAGTTCTGCTCCAGCCAGGCGGCGCGCGCGCGGCCGGCCAGGCCCAGCCAGCCGGCGGCGAGGCCGGCTTTCAGCAGTGTCCGGCGGCTGGCCGCATCGTCCATGTCCGCGCCTTTACCTGATGGGAGATCAGCGCGATGCTAGGAGCCGCGCCGGCGGCCGTCTACCGGAGAAAGGGACAGGCGCTCAGCCGCGGCGCGCGCGCCAGCGGCGGGTGAGCGCGCCGCCCAGGGTGGCGGCGATGCCGAGGACGGCCACCCACACGCCCAGGCCGAAGCCGGGCGGCATCTCGCCGGAGGCTGGCGCGGCTGGCTCGGCCTGCAGCATCAGCATCAGGCCGCCCACCAGCAGCAGCGCGCAGCCCAGCCAGTACAGCCGGCGCTGGTGCCAGCTCTGGAACAGCGAATACAGCAGCGTGAAAACATACAGGACCAGCAGCGCGACGGCTGGGATCCAGTCGGAAGAAGGCGTGGACATCGGTCTGCGTCGTTTCGGGCGAAACTCGTATAGACCGGGTCGGCCGGGACTGGTTCGCCCGGCCGCACCCTTCTACCAGCTGCGGTAGGGGCGCTTGGACAGGTAGGCGTTGGTGTAGCGGCCGTCCTCGGTCACCTCCTCGCCCACCCAATCCGGCTTGGCGAACGGCGTGTCCTCGCTTGGCAGTTCGATCTCGGCCAGCACCAGGCCGGCGTTGTCGCCGAAGAACTCGTCCACTTCCCAGACGAAGCCGCCGTGTGCGATGCGGTGGCGCAGCTTGTCCACCACCATCGGGCACATCGCGCCCATGATGGTCTGCGCGTCGGCCAACGGGATCGCGTATTCAAACTCATGGCGGCTGACGTTGCTGATGTTGCTCTTCAGCGTCAGCCAGGCCTGCTCGCCCACTACCCGCACCCGCACGGTGCGCTCTTTCTCCACCGACAGGTAACCCTGCCGGTACTGCACGGCCGGCGCCAAGCCGCGCCAGCCGTCGCCGCTCACCACGAAGCGGCGTTCGATTTCCAATCCCATCGGGACATCCTCAAGTTAAGTCGGCGCGCGGCCTCAGAACGGCTTGACCACCACCAGGATCACGATCGCCAGCAGCGCCAGCACCGGCAGCTCGTTGAACACGCGGAACCAGACATGGCTCTTGCGGTTGCTGTGGGTGACGAAATCGCGGCCCAGCTTGGCGCAGTAGCCGTGGTAAGCCGCCAGCAGCGCCACCAGCGCCATCTTGGCGTGCAGCCAGCCGCCGGAGATGCCGAAATCCAGCCACAACAGCAGGCCGGTGCCGATCGCCAGCACGCCCAGCGGCGTCATGAAGCGAAACAGCTTCCTGGCCATCAGCAGCAGGCGGTCGTACTCCGCCGGCTGGCGCGCCATCGCCAGGTTGACGAATAGGCGCGGCAGATAGAACAGCCCGGCGAACCAGGACACCACGAAGAAGATGTGGAAGGCTTTCAGATACAGATAGCTCATGGTTTTCCCGTGGGCTGAAATGAGAGGGATCAGGACCAGGCCAGCCGCTGAGCCTTGGGCAGCCTGGCCAGCACCAGCTCGCGCGAGCGGGCGACGCCGCGGCGGATGTCATCCGGGCCCAGCGCCTCCAGCGAGGTCGCCTGCACCCAGCGCGCCCGCGCCAGATAAGGCGCCGGCCGCATGCCGGGCAGGCCGGACAGCGCCAGGAAGTCGTCGTCCGGCACCTTGTAGCTGAGCGCGCCGCCGCCGCAGATCAGGAACATCTTGCCGCCGATGGAAGCCACCCGCGCGCCGCCCCATTTGACGTCGTACTCGGCGCCGGGCAGCGCCAGGGCGGAGGCCAGGATGTCGTCGAGCAGGGCGGCGGCGAGCATGGCGCCTACTTGCGCTTGGCCGAGGCCAGGTACAGCGGCATCACCTGCGGAATGTGGGCCTGCAGGTCGCGAATGCGGGTGGGGCCGGACGGGTGGGTGGACAGGAACTCCATCCCGCCGCCGCCTCCTGCCTCCTGCATCTTCTGCCAGACATTGACCGCGGCATTGGGATCGTAGCCGGCGCGGGCCATCAGTTCCAGGCCCATGATGTCGGCCTCGGACTCCATGGCGCGGCTATGCGGCTTGGACAGCGTGACGTCGCCCACCAGCGAGGCCAGTTTCAGCTGGCTGTCGTTGAGGCCGACCAGCGCGCCCACCAGGCCCAGGCCCATCTGCTGCGCGTAGGCCTGGCTCATGTTCTCGCGGGTGTGCTCGCGCAGCGCGTGCGAAATCTCATGCCCGATCACGGCGGCCAGCTCGGCGTCGCTCAGCTTCAGCTTGTCGATCAGGCCGGTGTAGACCATGATCTTGCCGCCGGCCATCGCGTAGGCGTTCATGTCGCCGGTGGACAGCACGTTCACCTCCCAGCGCCAGTTGCGGGCGTCGGGACGGAAATTGGGCGCCTGGGCGATCAGCCGCTGCGAAATGCGGCGCACGCGCGCGGTCTGCGCGGCATTGGTGTTGAGGCGGCCGGCCGCGCGGGCTTTTTGCAGCTCCTGGGCGTAGGACTGGGCCGACATCTGCTCCACTTCCTGGCTGGACAGCAGCATGCTCTGGCTGCGGTTGACGCCCACCGCGCCGCCGGCGGTGGTGTTCACCTGGGCGCAAGCGGCCAACAGCAGGGCCAGCAGCGAGCCGCCCAGCCAGCGTTGCCATGGCCTGGCCATCAGATTTCCACCATCTGGAAATCGTCCTTGCGCGCGTCGCAATCGGGACAGGTCCAGTTGGGCGGCAAGTCTTCCCAGCGCGTGCCCGGCGGGATGCCGTCTTCCGGCCGGCCGGCTTCTTCGTCGTAGATGAAACCGCAGATCAGACACATCCAAGTACGCATCGCTTCGCCCTCGTGTTCGGATAAAATGGGTATTCTAAATCGTGCCACCGCAATAAAACAGAAGAGGTTCGCCCTTGACCACTCCTCCCTCCCCTCCCGTGGTGCTGAGCCTGGCCGGTTCCGACCCCTCCGGCGGCGCCGGCATCCAGGCCGACATCCTGACGCTGGCCAGCCTGGGCTGCCATCCGCTGTCGGTGATCACCGCCATTACGGTGCAGGATACCGTCGGCGTCAACGACTTGATGGTGCTGGACTCGGACTGGGTCAATGACCAGGCCCGTTTTCTGATGGAAGACATGCCGGTGGCGGCGTTCAAGATCGGCATGCTGGGCAGCGTGGAAAACGTCGCCGTGGTGTCGCAGCTGATCGCCGACTACCCGGACATCCCGGTGGTGCTTGACCCGGTGCTGGCCAGCGGCGGCGGCCACGAGCTGGCCGACGAAGACCTGATAGGCGCGATGCGCGACATGCTGATTCCGCAAGTGTCCATCCTCACCCCCAACAGTCTGGAGGCGCGCCGCCTGGCCAGCAGCGACCCGGACGAAGACGAGGAGCTGACGCTGGACCAGTGCGCCGAGCGCATCCTGGCGCTGGGCTGCCCTTATCTGCTGATCACCGGCACCCACGAAAACACCAAGGAAGTGGTCAACAGCCTGTACGGCCAGGACGGCGTGGTGCGCGCCGACCACTGGGACCGGCTGCCGGGCAGCTACCACGGCTCCGGCTGCACGCTGGCCTCGGCCATCGCCGGCATGCTGGCCACCGGCCTGTTGCTGCCGGAGGCGGTGCGCGAGGCTCAGGAATACACCTACCAGACGCTGGTCAACGGCTTCCGTCCGGGCATGGGCCAGTTCCTGCCGGATCGCATGTTCTGGGCGCGCGGCGACGACGAGGAGGAAGGCGATGCCGCCCAGGGTTGAAGGCCTGTACGCGATCACGCCGCAGTGCGACGACAGCGAGCGGCTGCTGGAGCTGGCCGCCGCCGCGCTGGACGGCGGCGCGCGCGTCCTGCAATACCGCGACAAGAGCGCCGACGCGGCGCGCCGGCTGTGGCAAGCGGATTTGCTGGCCGCGATGTGCCGCAGCCGCGGCGCGCTGTTCATCGTCAACGACGATGTCGAGCTGGCCAAGCGGGTGGGCGCCGACGGCGTCCACCTGGGTCGGGACGACGGCGGCATCGCCGCCGCGCGCGCGGCGCTGGGGCCGGAGGCGGTGATCGGCGCGTCATGCTACGACAGCGCGGCGCGCGCCCGCGCGGCGCTGGCGGACGGCGCCAGCTACGTCGCCTTCGGCGCGGTGTTTCCATCGGGAACCAAGCCCGGCGCGCCGGCCGCGCCCTTGTCGCTGTTCGCCGAAGCCGCGCCGCTGGGCGCGCCCATGGTGGCGATAGGCGGCATCACCCCGGCCAATGCGGCGCAGGTAGTCGCCGCCGGCGCCGACGCGATCGCGGTGATCGGGGGATTGTTCGACGCGGATGACGCGGCGGCAGCCGCGCGAACGCTGTCGGGGCTGTTCAGAGCACGGTGATGTCGGCCAGCCGGTAGCTGCCGGCGCGGTCTTCCTGGCAAAACACGCGGGCGCGCACGGTGACGGCGCGTCCCTTCAGCTTCGCCATGTCTTCCTGGCTCAACGCCAGGCTGCGCATGTCCTGCTCGCCGCAGGCGGCGCCGTCGTCCAGCCGCAAGGGCTGGTCCAGTTTCAGGTGATACGCCTGGAAGAATGTTCCCTCGGCCTTGTCTCCGGAACGCAAGGGGCCGATCACGGTGCCGTGGAGGGTGACGGCGGCGGATTCGCCGCTGAAGCGGAGGGCCTGGCCGGCGTGGCCGGCCAGGCTGGCCGCCAGCAAGAAGCCGGCCAGCGCGGTACTGCGGAGCTTACTCATCCCGATGATTGCTGCTTGAGTCCATTATTGTTCAGACTTGTGCCGCCATTTCACCAGCGATTCATCTGTCCGACAATCAGGGATATCCCGACCTTTCGCCAATGAAAAAGCCCCCATGCGATGACAGGGGCTTTTTTTCATGCGGATGGCCGGCTCAGGCGTTGACTCTGCGGTACAGCTGGATCAGCCGGCTGGTGGAGCTGTCGTGCTCGGCGCCGCCGAGCTTGCCGGTCAGCTCGGCGTGGATGGTCTTGGCCAATTGCTTGCCCAACTCCACGCCCCACTGGTCGAAGCTGTTGATGTGCCAGATCACGCCCTGGACGAAGATCTTGTGCTCGTACAGCGCGATCAGCGAGCCCAGGTTGCGCGGGTCCAGCCGGCTCATCAGCAGGGTGTTGGTCGGGCGGTTGCCGCCGAACACCTTGTGCGGCGCCAGCGCTTCCAGCGCCTCGCCCTTCAGGCCCTGCGCGGCGAGCTCGGCGCGCACTTCTTCGGCGGTCTTGCCCCGCATGAAGGCCTCGGCCTGGGCGAACACGTTGGCCAGCAGGATCTCGTGATGGCCGGGCAGGTTGGAGCGGTTCTCCAGCGAGGCGATCAGGTCGATCGGCGAAATGTGGGTGCCCTGGTGCAGCAGCTGGAAGAAAGCGTGCTGGCCGTTGATGCCGGTCTCGCCCCAGATGATGGGCGCGGTCTCGAAATCCACCGGCTGGCCGGACAGCGTCACCTGCTTGCCGTTGGACTCCATGTCCAGTTGCTGGATGAAGGCCGGCAGCCGGTGCAGGTACTGGTCGTACGGGGCGATGACATGGCTGCCGCCGCCGTAATAGTTGATGTACCAGACGCCTATCATCGCCAGCAGCACCGGCATGTTCTGCTCGAACGGCGCGTTCATGAAATGCTGGTCCATGATGTGGGCGCCGTTGAGCAGCTCGGTGAAGTTCTCCTCGCCCAGGTAGAGCATGATGGGCAGGCCGATGGCCGACCACAGGCTGTAGCGGCCGCCCACCCAGTTCCAGAATTCGAACATGTTCGCCGGGTCGATGCCGAACTCGGCCACGGCTTTCTGATTGGTGGACACGGCGACGAAGTGCTTGGCCACCGCGCCTTCGTCGCGGGCGTGCGACAGGAACCATTCGCGCGCGGTCAGCGCGTTGGTCAGCGTTTCCTGGGTGGTGAAGGTCTTGGATTCCACCACGAACAGCGTGGTCTCCGGATGCACCTTCTTCAGCGTTTCCTTCAGCTGCGCGCCGTCCACATTGGAGACGAAGTGCATGTTCAGCCGCGGATGGCCGAAGGGCTTGAGCGCGCTACAGACCATCAGCGGGCCGAGATCGGAGCCGCCGATGCCGATGTTGACGATGTCGGTGATCGGCTGCTTGGTGAAGCCCAGCCAATCGCCGGAGCGCACGGCGTGGGCGAACTTGCCCATCCGCTCCAGCACCGAGTTGACCTGGGGCATCACGTCCTCGCCGTCGACATGGATGGGCGAGTTGGTGCGGTTCCTGAGCGCCACGTGCAGCACGGCGCGGTCTTCGGTGCGGTTGATCTTCTCGCCCTTGAACATGGACTTGATGCGCGAGGGCAGGCCGGCTTCGCGCGCCAGCTCCATCAGGCCCAGCAGGGTGGCGTCGGTGATGCGGTTCTTGGAATAGTCGAGGAACAGTCCGCCCACTTCCAGCGAGTAGCGCTCGGCCCGCCCTGGGTCGGCGGCGAACAGGTCGCGCATGTGCAGGTGCTTGGCCTCGGCGAAGTGGTCCCACAGGGCCTGCCAGGCCGGAAGTTCGGTCAGTTCACTCATGATGTTTCGTCCTATTCCGGTTGTTTATTGTCCAGCCTGCGGTTTTTCAGGCTGTGCTTGGTTTTTTCCAGCTGGCGGATCAGGCCCGGTCCGCGGCGCAGGGCCACGCTGACCGCCAGGATGTCGATCTGAACCAGATGCACGATGCGCGAGATCATCGGGCTGTAGGTTTCGTTGTCCTCCAGCGTGTCGGCGATCAGGGACACGGTGGCGCGGCGCGCCAGCGGCGAGCCGCTGGTGGTCAGCGCGATCACGCGCGCGCCGGAGGCGATGGCCACATCCACCGCTTCCAGCAGTTCCATGGTGCGGCCGGAGCTGGAGATGGCCACCAGCACGTCGTCCGGACCCAGCACAGACGCCGCCATCATCTGGATGTGGGTGTCGGAATAGGCGACGGTGGGAATGCCGAAACGGAAGAACTTGTGCTGGGCGTCGGCGGCGATGATGCCGGAGTTGCCCAGACCGTAGAACTCGATGCGGTTGGCGTCGGTCAGCAGCCTCACCGCCGCCTCTATCGCCTGCGGATTGACGTCGTTGCGGCACTTCAGCAGCGCCGACACGGTGTTGTCGAACACCTTGGCCACGATCTCGGACGTCGGGTCTTCCGGCCGCACGCTGGAATGGACGTAAGGCACGCCGGTCACCAGGCTGCCGGCCAGCTTCAGCTTGAAGTCGGGCAGGCCGGAGCAGCCGACCGTGCGGCAGAAGCGGATCACGGTGGGCTGGCTGACGCCGGCGTTCTTGGCGATCTCGGCGACGGCGGCCTGGATCACGGTGTACGGCTGCTCCAGCACCAGATCGGCCACCTTGCGCTCGGCCGAGGACAGCTGTTCCAGTTGGCCGCGAATGCGATCAAGCATGCATGTCTCCTGCTGTGCCGCCGCGAGGAGGGGTGGACGCCGCCACCGGGGCGCGCGGCGCCAGATGGTCCGCCAGATGGGCGGCCACGCCCGGCAAGGCCGGGTAGGCGCTGGTAATCAGATATACCGGGATGTCGGCCAGGTAGGCCGACATCCGTCCCTTGTCCTCGAAACGGCGGCGAAATGGGGATTGTTCAAAAAAACCGCTCAAACGCGGCACAATACCACCACCTATGTATACCCCGCCACGGGCGCCGAGGGTCAAGGCCAGATTCCCGGCCGCCGAACCCAGCAATCCGCAGAAGATTTCCAGCGTTTCGCGGCAGCGCGCGTCGGCGCCGGACAAGCCGCGGGCGCTCACTTCGGCCGGCGCCAGTTCAGCCTCGCCGGCCCCGTCCAGCGCGCACAGCGCCTGGTGCAACAGGCTGAGGCCGGAGCCGGACAGCAGCCGCTCGTGGGAGACGTGGCCGAAGCGGGCGGACGCGTAGCGCCAGATGCCTACCTCGCGCTCGTTGGCCGGCGCGAACGAGGTGTGGCCGCCCTCGCCGGACAGCGCGCGCCAGCCGCCCTGGTGCGGCACCAGCGCCGACACGCCCAGTCCGGTGCCGGGACCGATCAGCGCCAGCGGCGCATCCGGCCGCCCTTCGCCGCCTCCTATTTGCGAGAGTTCGCCGCGCGGCAGCCGGGGCAGGGCCAGCGCCAGCGCGGTGAAGTCGTTGAGCAGCAGCAGCGTGGTCAGGCCCAGCGCGCGGCGCGTCGCCTCGATCGAGAACCCCCAGCGGCAATTGGTCATCTGCACCCAGTCGCCGTTCAGCGGATTGGCGATGCCCATGGCGGCGTGGGCGACGCGGCGCGCGCCGGTTTGCGCCAGATAGTCGCGCAGCGCGGCCTCCAGCGTCGGGTAGCGGTCGTTGGGCAGCGTCAGGATGTCTTCTATCACCCCGGGCGCGGTTTCCAGCGCGAAGCGCGCGTTGCTGCCGCCGATGTCGGCCAGCAGCCGCGGCCAGGCTTCAGGCAGACCAGTAGACATCGAGCGGCGCCTTGTCCTGGGCCAGGAAATGGCTGATCGGCAGCGCGTCGTCGGGGCCGCGGGCGGCCGCTTCCAGCACCTCGCGCTTCTTCGCGCCCTGGATGGACAGGATCAGGCAGCCGGATTGCAGCAGCGCGGCGTAGCTCAGCGACACGCGGCGGTGCGGCGCGGTTTGCGGCGTCACCGCCAGGAAGGGCGCCGGGTTGGCCGGGTCCAGGCCGGCGGCCAGTTCCGGCGCGCCGGGGAACAAGGACGCGGTGTGGCCGTCCTCGCCCATGCCCAGGATGGCGACGTCCGGCGCGATGAAGTCGCGGTTGTCGGCCGCCAGTTCGGCGTCGATGTTGGCGACGGCGCGCACCAGCGGCAGGAAGCGCGCCGGCGCCGCGCGGCCTTGCAACAAGTGCTCGCGCACCAGCGCGCCGTTGCTGTCGGCGTGGTCCGGCGCGACGAAGCGCTCGTCCACCAGGGTGACGGTGACCCGGTCCCAGTCTATCGCCATCTCGGACAACAGCTTGAACAGCGGGATGGGCGACTTGCCGCCGGACACCGCCAGCACCGCCTGGCCGCGGCTGCTGATCGCGGCGGAAAGCCGTGAGGCGACGCTGTTGGCCAGCGCGTCGGTCTGTTGCGCGGCGTCGGGAAATTCCAACCAGTTCATTCGCGTACCTCGGTCGTTTTGTTGGCGTGGTGCGTCACCCTAATGGAGCGACCCACCGATGTTTGGTCTTGTTCCGTAGGGTGCGTCACCCCGAAGGGGCGACGCACCGCTGGGCGACGCGCCAATCAGGAACTCAGCACTCCTCGTGCCAGCTGATGCCGTCGCGCGACAGCAACGCGCTGGACGCGGCCGGGCCCCAGCTGCCGGCGGTGTACTGCTTGGGCGGATTGTTGCTGCTGGCGGCCCAGGTATCCATGATGGGCTCCACCCAGCGCCAGGCCTCGATCAGCTCGTCGCGGCGCATGAACAGCGCCAGCTTGCCGCGGATCACATCCAGCAGCAGGCGCTCGTAGGCGTCGGCGCGGCGCACCTTGAAGGCCTTGTAGAAGTCCAGGTCCAGGTAGGCCGGCTGCAGGCGCATGGTGTCGCCCGGCTCCTTGGCCAGGAAGTACAGGCGGATGCTTTCGTCCGGCTGCAGGCGGATCACCATGCGGTTGGCGTGGTGGCAGCCGCCCAGCGGGCCGGAAAACACCTGGTGCGGCACGTCGCGGAAGTTGATCACGATCTCGGCCAGACGCTCCTGCATCCGCTTGCCGGTGCGCAGGAAGAAGGGCACGCCGGCCCAGCGCCAGTTGTCGATCTCGGCCTTGATGGCGACGAAGGTTTCGGTCTGGCTGTGCTCCGGAATGCCGGCCTCTTCCAGATAACCCACCGCCGGCTGGCCGCCGCTGGCGCCGGCCTTGTACTGGCCGCGCACGGTCTTGGTGGCCACTTCCTGCTCGGTGAACGGGCGCAGCGCCTTCAGCACCTTCAGCTTCTCGTCGCGGACGGCGTCGGCCTCCAGGTTGGCCGGCGGCTCCATGGCCACGATGCACAACAGCTGCAGCAGGTGGTTCTGCACCATGTCGCGCAGCGCGCCGGTGCCGTCGTAGAAATCGCCGCGGCTGCCGACGCCCAGCTCTTCCGAGATGGTGATCTGCACATCGTGTATCCACTCGCGGCGCCACAGCGGCTCGAACAGCGCGTTGGCGAAGCGGATGGCCATCAGGTTCTGCACCGACTCCTTGCCCAGGTAGTGGTCGATCCGGTACAGCTGCTCTTCCACGAAGAAGCGGGCGACGTCGTCGTTGATCTCGTTGGAGGAGTCAAGGTCGGTGCCCAGCGGCTTTTCCAGCACCACGCGCACATTGCCGCGGTTGAGGCCGACGGCGGCCAGGTTCTCGCAGATGCCGGCGAACAGATTGGGCGCGGTGGCCAGGTAACAGACCACCACCTTGCCGGCGTCGTCGCCTATCTTCTCGGCCAGCGCCGGATAGTCCGCAGCCTGGGAGGCGTCGACGCGCAGATAGTCGATGCGGTCGCAGAAGCTCTTCCACGCCGCGTCGTCGAAGTGGCTCTTGATATGGATGCGGGATTGCTTCTCGACGGAGGCCAGGTAATCGTCGCGGCTCAAATCCTTGCGGCCCAGCGCCAGAATGCGGCCCTGCTCGTTGAGCAGGCCGGCGTTGTGGGCCTGATATAATGAGGGCAGCAGCTTGCGCATCACCAGGTCGCCGGCGCCGCCGAACAGCACCATGTCGAAGGCCGGGGTAGGGTTAGAACGAGTCTCCATCCTGATCTTCCATCTCGAAGTGTAGTTAGATGTAGTTATATTACCATCCGCCATCGCGCTGTCTACGTCGCTACAGACGATGTGGCCGCTTTTGCAACACCATTTGTCTTGGCTCAAAATTCCGCTACTTACGCTGGAAATCCTTGAGAAGAAATAGGATAGTCACCCTGAGCCGCCGCTGGCGGGTCGTAGCGAACCTTGCTTTTTGAGTGTAGTAAAACTACCATCAGTTTCAAATCCAACACGGAACGTCATCATGGCTTTGCATCCCACCCTGTCCGCCGTTACCGACCGCATCATCGCGCGCAGCCGCGCGCGCCGCGACGCCTACCTGGCCCGCGTGCGCGCCGCCGCCCAGCAGGGCCGGGTGGAACGCGCCCAGCTGTCCTGCACCAATCTGGCCCACGCCTTCGCGGCGATGCCGGACACCGTCAAGATCCACCTGAAGGAAGAGCATCGCGCCAACCTGGCCATCGTCTCCTCCTACAACGACATGTTGTCGGCCCACCAGCCGCTGGCCGCCTTCCCGGCCTGGCTGAAGGAAGCCGCGCTGGCCGCCGGCGCCACCGCCCAGTTCGCCGGCGGCGTGCCGGCGATGTGCGACGGCGTGACCCAGGGCCTGCCGGGCATGGAGCTGTCGCTGTTCAGCCGCGACGTGATCGCGATGAGCACCGCGGTGGCGCTCAGCCACCAGATGTTCGATGCCGCATTGTATCTGGGCGTGTGCGACAAGATCGTTCCTGGTTTGATGATAGGCGCGCTAACCTTCGGCCACCTGCCGGCGGTATTCGTTCCCGCCGGACCGATGACCACCGGCATCGCCAACGATGAAAAAGCCAAAGTGCGCCAACTGTACGCCGAAGGCAAAGTGGGCCGCGACGCGTTGCTGGAGTCGGAATGCCAGTCCTACCACGGTCCCGGCACCTGTACCTTCTACGGCACCGCCAATTCCAACCAGATGCTGATGGAGATCATGGGCCTGCACCTGCCGGGCGCCGCCTTCGTCAACCCGAACACGCCGCTGCGCGAAGCGCTGACCCGCGCCGCCGCCGTTCAGGGCAAGCAGATCGCCGCCCAGGGCGAGCAGTTCACCCCGGTGGGCGAGATGATCGACGAGAAATCCATCGTCAACGCCATCGTCGGCCTGCTGGCCACCGGCGGCTCCACCAACCACACCATGCACATCGTCGCCATCGCCCGCGCCGCCGGCATCGATGTCAACTGGGACGATTTCGACGAACTGTCGGCCATCATCCCGCTTTTGGTGCGCGCGTATCCGAACGGCAAGGCCGACGTGAACCACTTCCATGCCGCCGGCGGCATGGGCTTCGTGATCCGCGAGCTGCTGTCGGCCGGCCTGCTGCACGAAGACGTGGGCACGGTGGTGGGCCGCGGCCTGTCGCATTACACCCGGGAGCCGTGGCTGGACAACGGCGAGCTGAAATGGCGCGACGCGCCGGCGGTCAGCGGCGACGACAGCGTGCTGCGCCCGGCGTCCAATCCCTTCTCCGCCGACGGCGGCCTGAAGCTGATGGCCGGCAATATCGGCCGCGCGGTGATCAAGGTGTCGGCAGTGAAGCCGGAACACCGCGTGGTGGAAGCGCCGGCGGTGGTGTTCCACGACCAGAACGACATGCTGGCGGCGTTCAAGCGCGGCGAGCTGGAAAAAGACTTCGTCGCTGTGATCCGCTTCCAGGGCCCGCGCGCCAACGGCATGCCGGAGCTGCACAAGCTGACCCCGGCGCTGACCATCCTGCAGGAGCGCGGCTTCAAGGTGGCGCTGGTCACCGACGGCCGCATGTCCGGCGCGTCCGGCAAGGTGCCGGCCGCCATCCACGTGTCGCCGGAGGCTTTGTCCGGCGGCGCCATCGGCAAGGTCCGCGACGGCGACCTGATCCGCGTCGACGCGCACACCGGCGAGCTGTCCGCGCGGGTGGACGCCGCGGAATGGGATGCGCGCGAGCAGGCGCAGGCCGACCTGTCGCACAACGATTACGGCATGGGCCGCGAGCTGTTCGCGGTGTTCCGCCACGGCGCCGACGAGGCCGAGGCCGGCGCGATGAGCTTCCGCCACCCGGCCTGGAACTGAGCGCGGATCCCATCATTCAGCAAGGCGGCGCGGACCGAGCGCCGTCCGCCAACAGGAGATAGAAATGGATGCATTGTCTGTACTGCGCCAGGGCCCGGTGGTTCCGGTGATCATCGTCAACGACGCCGCGGTGGCGGTGGACTTGGCCCGCGCGCTGGTGAACGGCGGCATCAAGGTGCTGGAAGTGACGCTGCGCACCAAGGCGGCGCTGGCTGCGATGCGCCGCATGCGCGACGAAGTGCCGGAAGCCATCGTCGGCGCCGGCACGCTGCGCAACCGCGCCCAGTTGGAGGCGGCGGTGGACGCCGGCGCGCAGTTCGGCATCAGCCCGGGCTTCTCCGGCGAGCTGGCCTCGGCGGCGCGCGCGTCCAGCCTGACGCTGATCCCCGGCATCGCCACCCCGTCGGAAGCGATGTGGGCGCAGGACGAAGGCTTCAACACGCTGAAGCTGTTCCCGGCCGAGGCGGTGGGCGGCGTCAAGCTGTTGAAGTCGCTGGCCAGCCCCTTCCCGGACCTGCGCTTCTGCCCGACCGGCGGCATCGACATCAAGAAAGCGCCGGAATACCTGGCATTGCCCAATGTGCTGGCCGTGGGCGGCAGCTGGCTGACGCCGGACGACGCCATCGCCGCCCGCGACTGGGACCGCATCACCGCGCTGGCCCGCGAGGCCTGCCAGCTGAGCGCCGGCTAAGCACCCCGCTGCCGCTGCATCGATGCCGCCCACGGGCGGCATTTTTCATTGCCGCGCTTGGGCTTGGCGGCGCAGGACCCGGAGCTTGCTCAGGCGAACACCCGCTCGGCCATGTGGTCGATGAAGGCGCGCAGCCGAGGCGGCATCGTCGGCGTCGCCGGCCACAGCAGATACAGGTTTCCGCTGCGCGCCACCGTGGGCGCGTCCAGTTGCGCCAGCGCGCCGGCGGCCAGCTCGCGCCGGATGGAGAAGTCCGGCAGGCAGACGATGCCCATGCCGCGCACGGCCAGATCGATCAGCGCCTCGCCGGTATTGCAGCTGGCGCTGACCGGCGGCGAGGCGTCCTCCCCCTCGGCGTCCAGCAGCGGCCATGGCAGCAGCTTGCCGCTGTGGGGCAGCCGGTAATGCAGGCAGCGGTGGTGTTGCAGATCGCGCGCGGTCCGCGGCGCGCCGTATTCGGCCAAGTAGCCGGGCGAGGCCAGCAGCCGCATGTGGTAGCTGCCCAAGCGCCGCGCGGCCAGCCGGGAATCCCCGGGCTCGCCGCCGCGCACCACCACGTCGAAGCCCTCGCCTATCACGTCCACCAGCCGATCGCTGTAGTCTAGGTCCAGCGCCACCTGCGGATAGCGGCGCATGAAGTCGGCCAGATGCGGCGTCAAGAGCCCGCTCTCGTGCGGCACGCCCACCTTCAGCCGGCCGCTGGGCGCGGCCAGGCCCTGCTGCAGCTCGCGCTCGGCGGCTTCCGCCTCTTCCAGGATGCGCAGGCAGCGCGCCAGGTATTGCTGCCCTTCGGCGGTCAGCGCCAGCCGCCGCGTGCTGCGGTGGACCAGCCGCGCGCCCAGCCGCTGCTCCAGCCGCGCCAGCCCCTTGCCCACCGCCGACGCCGACAGGCCCAGCTGGCGGCCGGCCGCCACCAGGCTGCCCTGGCGCGCGATCTGGGCGAACAGCTCGATTCCGCTCATTCTGTCCATGGTTTTCTCTGAATTGCGGAAATAAATTCCGTTATGAGCGGCATGCTAACCCATTTATCTGTCATGGACGCGCTTTTAGCATGGGGGTCTGACATCACGAAGAGCTTTGCCATGCCGATAACAAAAGTCCGTTCCGGGCGCGACGGCGCGCCGCCGCTGCCCGCCGCCATCTATCTGCTCAGCCTGTGCATTTTCGCGATGGCCACTTCGGAATTCATGGTGGCCGGCATGATGCCGTCGCTGGCGACGGCCTTCCGCGCCTCGCTGGCCGATGTCGGCAATCTGGTGTCCGCCTTCGCCGCCAGCGTGGTGGTCGGCGGGCCGCTGCTGACCTGGCGGCTGCGCGCGGTCCGGCGCAAGCCGGCGCTGCTCGGCCTGCTGGCGGTGTTCCTGGCCGGCCAGCTGATCGGCGCGACGGCCGACGGTTATCCGCAGATGCTGGCGTCGCGCATCGTCTGCGGCATCGCCCAATCGGCCTTTTTCGGCGTGGCCCTGGCGCTGGCCGGCGAGCTGGTGGGCATGGATCGCATCGCCCGCGCCGCCGGCCTGGTGTTGAACGGGCTGATGCTGGCGTCCGTCGCCGGCCTGCCCCTGGCGACCTTGCTGGATCAGCGCTGGGGCTGGCGCTTGTCCTTCTGGCTGGTCGCGGGCCTGGTGGGTTTGGCCATGCTGGGCATCGCCGCCTTGACGCCGGCCGGCCTTGCGCCGGCGCGCCAGGAGGCGGGAGAGGAAATGCGCGCGCTGGCCAAGCCGGCCTTGTGGGCGGCCTATTTGTCCAGCGGACTGATCATAGGTTCGGTGTTCGCCGTCTTCACCTATCTCGCGCCCTTATTCCTGCAGGTCAGCGGCTTCGCCGCTCCCAGCGTGCCCTGGCTGTTCGGCCTCTACGGCGCGGCCACGGTATTGGGCAATCTGCTCACCAGCCGGCTCGCCGACCGCCACACCCTCCGCGTGCTGCAAGCCGGCATCCTGACCCTGCTTGTTACGATGCTGGCTTTGGCCCAGGGCGCGCAATGGCAGGCGCTGACGGCGGCGGCGGTGTTCCTGCTGGGCGCGGCCGGCCTGCCGATGAATCCGGCCATGGTGGCGCGGGTAGTGAGGACTGGCGGCAGCGGCGCGATGGCGAACAGCCTGCACATGGCGGTGATCAATCTGGGTCTGATGTTCGGCGCCTGGGCCGGCGGCCTGTGCCTGGACGCCGGCCTGGGCCTGCGCGCGCCCTTGTGGCTGGGCGCGGCGCTGGCCTTGCTGGCTTGGTTCAGCCTGGGCCTGGACAGGCGCGGCGACAGCTGGCAGGCCAAGGCCAGCCCGGCGGAGGTGTCGGTTTGATGGAGGTTTCGCTTAATGGGGGCGCAGCGAGCGGCGGATCACCCCGTGAACGGGGCATCCGCCCTACTCGAAATCCTCAACCGTAGGGCGGAATCCCGGCAAAGCCGGGAGTTCCGCCAAGCCATGCCCATCTTGGCAATACCCGGGGTGCGCGGTTGTTAGTTTTCAACTAGCGGAAGCAAGTGGGCCTTGGCTTCGTTGAATGCGCGGACGACGTGGCGCTGGAGATAGATTCCCTGCGAGCCAAAGAAAAAGCATATGTCGTCATGGTATTTTGATGATTGCTCAAAATCCCCGATTTTTAACAAACTCGCTTGACCGAAGACCACGTTGAAGGTTGCCTTCATGCCCTCCTCGATGTAGTGATTCTCAGAGTCTGGGTGGCAAAGCGCGTCCCTCACGTACTTTATGAGGTGGGTGACATCTTTGATTTTCTCGGTCTGCTTGACGTCGTCGGCGAAAGCAATGCGTCGACCGAGCTTTTCGGACTTGTACATCAGGTCACGAAGAGCGATGAGAAGCTCGATGAATGCAGCCCGAAAGAGCACATGACGAGAATTGGTCGGCTGGAATATGCCGCAGGCAAGCAACTCATCTATCCGCAGGATTGAGCTTTCGATGTCAGATTTTGTGTGAAAGTCCACGGCGCTGTTTCCTTCCCTTGAACGCTAATGCTAGACGTAAGCTGCCGCCAGAGCTGCGCAGCAATGGAGGGAACCCAAAGCGCAGCTTTGGGCTGTCACGTTGACCGAAAGGTTAGGCGCTTTTTTCATGCCGATTTTCCGAAGTAACCCGCTGAATTGAGAAAACTTCTAATTGCGCCAACCAGACCCCATAAGGACCAAAGCCACCGTGATGATGAAACTTGCGCTCGGGTGAAGGATTGGATGTGGTTTGAACAATGCCATGCACTCGAACTCTTTTTCCAAGCCAATGAGCAAGAGCAGAATGATTGGGCTGAATGCTCCCATTGCCAAAAGCTAGCCAAACACTAGATCGATAGATTGGGCCACTAACTTCGTCATTCGCACGGCGCTCAGACTTTGGATAGTGAAGAAGCTCATAGCCCTCAGGCTGCACGTTAAGAATGCCCTCGACTTCAATTGGATTGCCTCGTGTTGAGGGCAGCTCATCTAGCAATTGATTCACAGAGCGGTGCATGTAACAGCGCCTAACTTGTAATTAGCCACCCGAAACGTCAGGTGAAAACCACCAGATTGTGGTGCATAAAAATTATGCCGTCAAAATTTTGATATTAAAATCATGGCAATGCCAGCCCGTGTGATTCTTGCAAGGACCTAAACTCGGACGAAACACACCACTTGCCTGGAGCGGTGTCTTGCACCACGGATCATTGATTGATGTTTTGTGAGTTGGCCACAGTACGCGGGCGCGCGCTACAGCTGGCGGACCACCGCCAACTCGCCCGGCCGGCCCAGGAAGAAGCCCTGATACAGCTCCACGCCGAGCGCGCGCATCGCTTCCAGCTGCTCGGCGGTTTCTATTCCTTCAACCAGCATCCGGCTGCCGATCTGCCAGCCGAATTCCAGCAGCGCCGGCAGTCTTTGCGTCTGGCCCGCCATGTGGTCCAGCAGCAGGCTGCGGTCGATCTTGATGATGTCCGGGCTCAGCTCGCCCATCCTGTCGCGGCGGGCGGGCAGCGCGCCGAAATCGTCCACCGCCAGGCCGAAGCCCATTTCCGCCGCGTGGCGCATGCCGTTCAGCAGCGGCTGGCCGTGGTGCTCCACCTCGAATTCCGGCAACTCGAAGATCACGCCGCCGCTGTCCAGCTCCACGCTTTGCAGCATGCTGCTCAGCAGCGGCAGGTGGGTGCGGCCGCTCTGGTCTTCCTGCACCGTGGCCGGCATCAGGTTCAGGCACAGGCAGCCGCCCTGGCCGCTCTGGGCGAAGTTGCGCACGTGGATCAGCCGCGCCAGGCGGTCGGCCTCCAGCGCCATGTCCGGCGCCAGCGAGGCGAGGAAGCGGTCAGGCGCATGCCATTCGCCGCCCTCGTCCACCACGCGCAGCAGCGCCTCGTGGCCGAACAGGCTGCCGCCTTTGTAAAAAATGGGCTGGAACGCGCTCAGGAAGCGATAGCCGGCCAGGCTGGCGCAGTAGCGGCCGGAAGCGTCGCGGAACAGCATGCTGCCCGCCTGCGCGCCGAGAGTGGGCTGCATGAAGCACCTGCCTTGGCGGGGGTCCGATGCTTCAGCATAGCAAAAACACTTAGCGGAATCGGGGACGCTAACAAAAGCTTGCACAGTATTCCGGACCCGCGCGGCGCGGGATTCGGGCCGGATCGACGGCCCTTATTCCGCGATGTGCAGCTGGGTGCCGCACTCCTGCATGATGCGGGCGATGCCCGCCGGCACCGGCTTGTCGGTGAACAGCGCGGCGACCTGGGACAGCCGGCCCAGCTCCACCAGCGCCGGGCGGTCGAACTTGCTGTGGTCGGCCGCCAGGAACACCTGGCGCGACTGCTGGATGATGGCCTCGGTGGTGCGCACCTCGCGGTAGTCGTAATCGCGCAGCGTGCCATCGGATTCGATGCTGGACACGCCGATGATGCCGTAGTCGACGCGGAACTGGCGGATCATCTGCACCGTCGCTTCGCCGGTCAGGCCGCGGTCACGCTTGCGCAGCGAGCCGCCCAGCACGATCACCTCGCAGTCCGGGTAGTCGCACATCTGCTCGGCCACGTGCAGATTGTTGGTGATCACCCTCAGGCCGCGGTGGCGGTGCAGCGCCTTGGCCACCTCTTCGGTGGTGGTGCCCAGATTGATGAACAAGGACGCGTTGTCCGGGATGTGCCGCGCCAGGCTGGCGGCGATGCGCCGCTTCTCCTCGATGCACAGCACCTGCCGCGCCTGATAGGCGACGTTTTCCACGCTGGACAGCACGCTGGCGCCGCCATGGTAGCGCTGCAGCTGCTGGTGCTCGGCCAAGAGCGAAATGTCGCGGCGTATGGTCTGGCGGGTGACGGCGAAATGGTCGGCCAGCTTTTCCACGCTGACGTAGCTTTCGCGCTTCACCATGTCCAGCAGTTCTTGTTGTCTTTGGTTCAGGATCAGCATGCTGGTTGGATTCTCCCTTTGCCGGGGATTGTAAGCGATTTGCTCTAATCGAGCAGCGCGGCCGCAGCGTCGGCGATGGCCAGGCAACTGGTCAGCCCCGGGGATTCGATGCCGAACAGGTTGACCAGGCCCGTCACGCCATGCGCTGGCGGACCCTGGATGACGAAATCCGCGTCCGGCTGGCCGGGGCCGGCGATCTTGGCGCGAATGCCGGCGTAGCCGGGCGCCAGCGCGCCGTCCGGCAGCTGCGGCCACCAGCGCCGAACGGATTGGCAGAAGGCGTCGGCTCGAGCGGGGTCGATGCGGTAGTCCACGCCGGCCACCCACTCCACGTCCGGGCCGAAACGCGCCTGGCCGCCCAGGTCCAGCGTCAGATGGCTGCCCAGGCCGCCCGGCTCCGGCAGCGGATAGATCAGCCGCGAGAACGGCGCGCGGCCCTGCAGCGAGAAATAGACGCCGCGCGCGTAATGGGCCTGGGGAATGGTTTCCGGCGGCAAGCCCGCCAGCGAGCGGGCGACATCGGGCGCGAACAGGCCGGCGGCGTTGACCACCTTGTCCGCCAGCAGCGCCATGCCGGCGACGCGCAGCGCGATGCCGTCTGCGGTGACCGCGCCGCCCTCCAGCGGCGAGCCCAGCGCCAGCTGCGCGCCGGCGGCCTCGGCGTCGCCCAGCAAGGCCAGCATCAGCGCGTGGCTGTCTATGATGCCGGTGGACGGCGACAGCAGCGCAGCGGCGCAATCCAGCGCCGGCTCCAGCGCATGGGCCTGGTCGGCAGAGAGCCGCTGGACATCATTCACGCCATTGACGCGCGCCTGCTTTTCCAGCGCGTCCAGCTTGGCCAATTGCCCTGCGTGGCTGGCGACGATCAGCTTGCCCAGCCGCCGGTGAGGAATCGCACGCTCGGCGCAATAGCGGTACAGCTGGTCGCGTCCAGCCACGCACAGCTTCGCCTTCAGGCTGCCGGCCGGGTAGTACAGGCCGGCGTGGATCACCTCGCTGTTGCGGCTGGAGGCGTGCTGGCCTATCGCCTGCTCCGCTTCGACGATCACCACCTCGCGCCCGGCCTCGGCCAGCCTCTTGGCCACGGCCAGGCCGACCACGCCGGCGCCGATCACGACGGTGTCTATCCTGTCCATCTGCCTGTCCTCATGCCTGGGCGCGCCGCATCGCGACGCGGTTGCGCAGCCCGGCCGCCGCCTCGGCGCGCAGCTGGTCCGCCAGCGCGCTGCCGGCCGGCGGCTCGAATTCCATAAAGCCGTGGCGGCGGTAGAACGGCGCGTTCCACGGCAGATGGGCGAAGGTGGTGAGCGTGACGGCGGCGCAGCCGCGCAGCCAGGCCTGGGCCAGCGCGTGCCGCAGCAGCGCCGAGCCGATGCCGCGGCGGGCGTGGTCCGGGTCCACGTCCATCTCGGACAGATGCAGCTGGCCGTCCGCGATCTCCGCCAGCGCGAAGCCGACCACCCAGCCCGCGTCGTCCGCCACCCACAACAGGCCGGCGTCGCGGGCGGCGCTCAGGGTCTCGGCCGGCAGCGTGCGCTCGGACAGGGCGGACGGCAGATCGTCCGGGGAAAACAGCCGCGCGGCGCGGCGTTCTATCCGCGCCAGCAGCGGCAGCTCGGCCGCCTCGGCCGGGCGGATCAGCAAGCCGTTTTCTATCATGTGGTCCTCAGTTGTTCGGCGGCCAGCGCGCCCAGCCGGGCGATGGCCGCCTGCTGCGCCGCGTCCCAAGGCTGGCCGAAGTTCAGCCGCAGGCAGTGGCGGAAGCGGGGCTCGGCCGAGAACAGCATGCCCGGCGCGAAGCTGATCGACTCCTTCAGCGCCGCCTCCAGCAGCCGGCCGCTGTCCAGGCGCTCCGGCCCCTCCACCCACAGCAACAGCCCGCCCTGCGGCCGCCGCAGCCGGGTGCCGCGCGGGAAAGCGGCCAGCGCGGCGTCGGCCACCCGCTCCATCTGCTCGGCCAGCCGCGCGCGCAGCCGTTGCGAGATGCGCGCGTAGTCGCCGCTGGCCAGCAAGTCGCCCAACGCGCCCAGCAGCAGCGCCGGGCTGACCAGGCTGCTGCTGGCGCGCAGCCGCTCCAGCGCCGCGTGGTGGCGGCCGCCGGACAACCAGCCCAGCCGGAACGACGGCGCCAGGCTCTTGGTGAACGACGCGCAGTAGATCACGTCGCCGTCGCGGTCCCAGGCTTTCAGCGGCGTCGGCCGGCGCTTGCCGAAGTACAGCTCGCCGAACACGTCGTCCTCGATGACGGCGATGCCGTGGCGGCGCGCCAGCGCCAGCAGCCGCTTCTTGTTGTCGTCCGGCATCAGCGCGCCGGTGGGGTTCTGGTAATTGGTCACCGTCACCAGGCAGCGCACCTGCGGGCCGTATTGCAGCGCGAATTCCAGCGCCTCCAGCGACAGCCCGGCGTCCGGCGTGCAGGGAATCTCCAACGCCTTCAGTCCCAGCGCCGCCAGCGTCTGCAGCAGGCCGAAATACACCGGCGTCTCCACCGCCACCGTGTCGCCGGGCCGGGTCAGATGGCGCAGCGCCAGGCTGATGCCCTCGGTGATGCCGTTGCAGAACAGGATCTCGTCCGGCTTCACCTCCAGCTGCCAGCCGGACGCCATCTGCCGCAGCTGCAGGCATAGCCGCTGGTGGCGGGCGGCCGGCAGATAGGCGCCGATCAGCTCCGGCTGGCGCAGCAGCGTCTGCTGCAGCCGCCGCGCCAACTCCGCCGACGGGTACAGGCTGTGGTGGGCCTCGGCCATGTGCAGCTGCACCGCCACGTCCGACGCCGACAGCGCCACCAGCTGCGACATGCGGCTGTCCACGTCCACCAGCGTGGCAGGCGACGGCAGCGCGGGCGCCTGGGCCAAGCCCTCGGCGCGCGCCGGCAAGGCGGCGTAGAAGCCGGCGCGCGGCCGGGCCACCACCCGCTGCTTCTGCTCCAGCCAGCGGTAGGCGGCCAGCGCGGTCAGGCTGTTGACGCCGTGATGGGCGGCCAGTTGCCGCACCGAGGGCAGCTTGCCGCCGGGCGGGAATTCGCCGGCGTCCAGACGGGCCTGCAGCAGCCGGGCGATGTCCTGGTATTGCGGCATGGGCTTAGTCGACGATGAACAGCTTGGCGCCATGCGGCGCGCGGGAGCGATGAGCCTCGGCCCGATCCGCCACCTGGTAGCTCATGCCGGGGCTGAGGACGAAGACGCGGCCGTCGTCCAGCTCGGTGTGCAGCTCGCCCTCCAGGCACAGCAGGATATGGCCCTTCTCGCACCAGTGGTCGGCCAGGTAGCCGGCCGTGTATTCCACCATCCGCACCCGGATGTCGCCGAACTGGCGGGTGCGCCAGCAGGCGCGGCCCTGCTCGCCGGGATGCTCGGTCGCGGGGACATCGGTCCAGTCGGTGACGCCGAAGGGAATGCCGGTCAGCTGCATGCGGGGCTCCTGAGGATGGCTGTTATATAGAACAGATGCGGTCCAGCATAAACTGTTTGGCCCGCTTGTGGGAGCCCGCGCCAAGGCGGGCGTGGCACGCTGGCGACATTGGTTTTCATCAGGAGAGTCGCCATGTGGCAAACCCTGCGGCGCGACGCCGCCCCTTCCACCCTGCTGGCCGCCGTTCTGGCCCTGCTGGTCGGCTATTCCGGCCCCTTTTTGATCATCGTCCACGCCGCGCAGTCGGCCGGCCTCAGCGAGCCGCAACTGGCGTCCTGGGTGTGGGCGGTGTCCATCGGCTCCGGGGTGGCCGGCGCCTGGCTCAGCTGGCGCTGGAAAGCGCCGGTGATCACCGCCTGGAGCACGCCTGGCGCGGCGCTGCTGCTGACCGCGCTGCCCGGCACGCCTTACCCGGAAGCGGTGGGCGCCTTCCTGGCCGCCGCCGCCATCGTCACGCTGGTGGGCGTCAGCGGCATGTTCGACCGGCTGATGCGGCTGTTTCCGCCGGCGCTGGCGGCGGCGCTGCTGGCCGGCATCCTGTTCCGCTTCGTCGGCGACGTGGTGGCCGAGGCGGCGCGCGATCTGGCGCTGGTGCTGCCGATGGCGGCGCTGTTCTTCATCGGCCGGCGCCTCTTCCCGCGCTGGGCGCTGCTGGCGGCCATCGCCGCCGGCGTGGCGCTGAGCCTGGGACAGATCCACGCGCCGGCCGCCGGCAGCTGGCAAGGCCTGGCCGCCCCGCTGTTCACCCCGCCGGCGTGGTCGTGGAGCGCCTTCGTCAACCTGGCCCTGCCGCTGGCCCTGCTGGCGCTGACCAGCCAATTCCTCCCCGGCATGGCGGTGCTGCGCGCGTCCGGCTACGACTTGCCCGCCCGTTCGCCGGTGACGACGCTGGGCGTCGCCTCCCTGCTGACCGCGCCGCTGGGCGGCCACGGCGTCACGCTGGCGGCCATCATCGCCGCCATCTGCACCGGGCCGGAATCCCATCCGGACCGCAGCCGCCGCTACGTGGCCGGCCTGTTCTGCGGCCTGCTCTACATCGGCCTGGGCCTGATGGGCGGCGCGCTGGCCGCCTGGGTGCTGCTGCTGCCCAAGGCGCTGGTGGTGGCCGCGGCCGGGCTGGCGCTGTTCGGCACGCTGGCGTCGTCGCTGGGCGCGGCGCTGGCCGACGGCGAACACCGCGAGGCGGCGCTGCTCACCTTCGTGGTGGCGGCTTCCGGCGTCAGCATCGCCGGCCTGGGCGCGCCGCTGTGGGCGATGTTGGCCGGCGGCCTGCTGTGTCGGCTGCTGAGCCCGGTCAAACCCGCGCCGCAAAAGGCCGCAAAGGCCGCCGCGCGCTAAGGCCGCGGCTGGCCGGCCGGGGCCGCGCGTGATAACTTAGGCGGTTGAATCTACCCGCGGCGGCTCGCCTGGCCGCCAAGCGGCACAAGGAGAAAACATGTTCGCCCCTTCCGTCTACGCCCAGCGCCGCGCCGGTCTCCAGCAAGCCGGCCTGAACGGCCTGCTGCTGTTCGTCGGCAACGTCGACTCGCCGATGAACTACCACGACAACACCCTGCCCTTCGTGCAGGACTCCAGCTTCCGCTACTTCTTCGGCCTGAACGAGCCGGGCCTGGCCGGCGTCATCGACGCCGACAGCGGCGAAGCGACGCTGTTCGGCAACGACCCGGACGTGGCCGACATCGTCTGGACCGGCCCGCTGCCGTCCCTGGCCGAGCGCGCGGCGAAAGCGGCGCTGGAGCGGAGCCGCCCGTACGCCGAGCTGGCGCAAGCGGTGGCCGAGGCCCGCGCCGCCGGCCGTCCGGTGCGCTACCTGGCGCCCTACCGCGGCGAAACGATGATCGAGATGGGCCGCCTGCTGGACACGCATCCGGCCCAGGTGAAGGCGGGCTTCTGTCCCGAGTTGACCCGCGCGGTGGTGGAGCTGCGCGAGATCAAGGGCGAAGAAGAGATCGCCGAGATGGAAGCCGCGCTGGGCGTCACCCACGCCATGCACATCGCCGCGATGCAGAACGCCAAGCCCGGCGTGGTGGAATACCAGGTGGTGGGCATCATGGAAGGCATCATGCGCCGCCACGACTGGCAGCTGGCCTATCCGTCCATCTTCTCCAAGCGCGGCGAAGTGCTGCACAACCACCACCACGACCACGTGCTGCAACAGGGCGACCTGGTGCTGAACGACACCGGCTGCGCCAGCGGCGGCGGCTACGCCAGCGACATCACCCGCACTTTCCCGGTGGGCGGCAAGTTCTCCACCCGCCAGCGCGAGCTGTACGATATCGTGCTGGACATGCAGCTGTCGGCCATCGACGCCATCCGCCCCGGCGTCAAATACCTGGACGTGCACAAGCTGTCCGCCCGCGTGATGGTGGAGCACATGCTGCGCCTGGGCTTCTTCCGCGGCGACGCGCATGAGATCGTCGAATCCGGCGCCTACGCCATCGCCTTCCCGCACGGCCTGGGCCACCAGATCGGCATGGACGTGCACGACATGGAAGCGCTGGGCGAGGACCTGGTGGGCTACGGCGACGGCACCACCCGCAGCCCGCTGTTCGGCATGGGCTATCTGCGCCTGGGCAAGGCATTGAAGGCCGGCATGGTGCTGACCGTGGAGCCGGGCCTTTATTTCATCCCGGCGCTGATCGACGCCTGGGAGAAGGAAGGCCGCCACAGCCAGTACATCGACTTCGCCAAGTTCCGCGAATACGCCGACTTCGGCGGCATCCGCATCGAGGACAACGTGCTGGTGACCGCCGACGGCAGCCGCGTGCTGGGCGAGCCCATCCCGAAGACGGTGGACGAAGTGGAAGCGGTGATGGACGTGTAAGCCATCCTGCCGCGCGCCGAGAAACGCCCCGCCCCGCGGGGCGTTTTCGCATCCGCCGCTCGGATTGACCGGCCGGCCGCGGCGGCGACACAATGACGTCAGTCTATTTCGCGCCAGCCCGCCATGCCCCTTCCGCCGCAGATCGGCCCGCGCGCCAGATTCCTGTCAGACCAAGCGGCAGGCATCGCCACCCAGGGAGACACCGATGACCACCCAGCCTGATTTTTCCGCCATCCCGTTGCTCGCCGACGCCGCCAACCGCTACCCCTGGCAGGATTGCCGCAGCCGGCCGCTGCCGCCCGGCGCGCCGGCGGCCGACGCCGCCAGCCTGTTGCGCGCCTTTTCCGCCGCGATGCCGCTCTGGGCCCGCGCGCTGATGATCCTGCGCGACCGGCTGGTGTCGCCGTTGGGCCTGAAAACCGCCCAGGCGGCCTCTACTTCCGTCGAGTCTTTTCATGTCGGCCAGCAACTGGGCGTGTTCCGCGTGCTGCATCTGGGCGAGCGCGACGCCGTGCTGGGCGAGGACGACCGCCATCTGGATTTCCGGGTGGTACTGCAGTGGCAGCCGGAGCGCTTGCATGTGAGCACGCTGGTGCGCCCGCACAATGCGCTGGGAAAGACGTATCTGGCAACGGTGACGCCGTTTCATCATTTGATTGTGGCGGCGAGCATGAGGCGGATGGCGCGGGTGTTGGGGCGGGGAGTTTAGGCGTGTAGGGTGCGTCACCCCGTAGGGGCGGCGCGCCGTTTTGGGTGTTGTGTCCGCTACGCGGATGATGGATTTTGATGGCGGGGCTGCCCTCCGAGCAGGCAAGAGGGCTGTGCGGCTGGTTGCTTGTCGCCGTAGGGTGCGTCACCCCGGAGGGGCGACGCACCGTGGGTATCGGATGGTGTTGTATCCGCTCCGCGGATGATTGATTTTGATGGCGGGGCTGCCCGCCGAGCAGGCAAGGGGGCTGTGTCGCCAGCCCCATCGCTGAGCGAATCAACGATTCGCACGCAGACAACCCCAGGCGACCCCAACAGCGCTGCGAAACCCCGTCTCCAAATCCATTCCCAAGGCGCCGCCCAACTCGCGGGGCGCCTGGCCGGGCGATTTTTGACCGGCGCGCGCTGAAGGGGGACAGGGTGGCTATCAATTGAGCATTTGCCATAAAGCCAATAAAAAAGCGCGACCCGTTTTGGCACCGCGCTCCCGCTGGATCAGCCCGCAATCCGCCCCATCCGCTCCGCCAGCCGCAAATGGCAGGCGGAAGCCAGTTTGACCAGATCGGTATTGTTCACCGGCATCCTGCCCGGCTCGGCGATCAACTCCGCCAAGCCCTCCAGCGTGGCGACGGAGCTGGTCAGGCCGATCAGCTTGCCGTGCGGCCAGCGCTGCTTGTTGTGGCGCTCGTAATCCAAGGCCACCACCCAGCGCGAATGCTGCCAAGGCCCAGGGCCGCGCAGCACCGCCTCCATCACCGCCCGCCCCACCTGCTGCGCCGCCTCGGCGGCCAAGGCCAGCGCCAGATGCAGGCTCTCCGCCGTGGTGGCCGGCCCGCCTTCATGCAGCAAAGCCGGCCGCGTCTCCTCCTGCCACCAGCGCCGCAGCCTCCGCGCGCCGGGTTTCTTGATCCTTCTGACTACCTCGTCCAGCTCGCCTTCGGATAGGCACAGCACCGGCTCATTCTCGTCGGCCAGCAGCAATAAGCGGCCAGCGGGTGGCTCCAGCGTTGCCAGCAGATCTTCCACTTCCTGCTTCATCGAGGCGGCGATTTCGGCGGCGACAAACCAGAAACCCTCCTCGCGGCGGATGACGCGCAGCGGGAAGTTCTTGGCGTAGTCGAGGCGGAGGGGGAGGTTTACGGAGAGGTCGAGGTGGTGGTTCATGACTGGGCCTCCCCATGCGAGTTGGCCGTTGGGTAACCAGCTTGTAACTGCGCGTGGCAATGCGTTCGCGTTGAGTCAGTCGGAGGAGAAGAGTGTCTGAAAGCGCGACGCGCTTCTGGTGAGAAACGAATCATGGCCATGGTGGCCTCCTGTGCTTTGAGATGAGAAGTCCACCGTATCGGGGTGGGGGCGCTCTCAACGGCACAGACCGTCCGGGTCCTTACGGATACCCGACACCCCCCTTGATCGCAGTGGCGTGCTTGACGCACGTGTAGCGGAATGAAGGCGTAATAATACCGCCAAACTGGGCGGGTGCAGCTGTGCTTTGAGAGAACCTCCAAGCTAATCCGCCTCCATCTCCATGTCAATGTGCTAAGTATTGCTGCGTAATCAATGATTTGACTGCTAATCATTGCGGCCAAAACTTGTTGCCTTGAAGCGTTTCGGTTCCGCCCAAAGGGCGGGCCGGGGGGCTGCGCGGCCAGCCCCCCGGCACCCCCAGGCCGCCCCACACCGCGCGAAACCCCGGCCAAAAACCGCCCGGCCAGGCGCCGGCGAATTCGCGTCGCGCTGAGGGGATGGGGGGAGTTGGCTCGGTTCTGCTGGGTGTCTGCTTGAGTGATGGTGATGGGCCTCGGGGTGTGATCCGGGAAGATAGCGAGTATGGCTAAGCATTTTTACATAGGACATTTTCGAGGAAATTAGGTATACGCGAACTATGCTGTGAATATGGAGTATCCATGGGTTTTGTAGTTTAAATTATAGCCAGTAATTATTTTATAAGGTAGTTTGATTTATGGCGAACCCCCAGAGAATATTGAAGTTGATTCCAGAGAAAAGAGAAAGTCTTAGTGAGCAGTCCTCTTTAATGCTTGAGCAGAGAGTCTCACGTGATCTTGTTATTGCATTAATGGGGCCTGTTGGGTCAGGGCTTCTTGCCGTTGCAACAAGGTTGGATGATAAGCTTTGCAATTTGGGTTATAAAGTTTTTAAAATAAAAATTAGTGAATTTATTAAGGAGCGTATTGCTTCCAATTCGGTGGACGTGTCGGAGGAGTCACGTTACCTAGTTTATCAAACGGCTGGGAACGAATTGAGGAAAGAATATAAAACTGAGGTATTGGCAGAGTATGCAATTAATAAAATTGATCGGTTTCGATTGTCTTATGAGAGTGATAGTGAAAAATATGGAGAAAAGCGTTTTGCATTTATAATAGATCAAATTAAGCATCCTGATGAAATAAAGCTATTAAGGCTCGTTTACAGGAAAAATCTGTATATTTTAGGAGTGATGAGTTTACAAGAGCAGAGAGAAGCTCGTCTTTTAGAGGAGGGGGCTAAATTAGATGATATTAATGCAATTATTAGCAGAGACAAAAAGGAACCAGATGAATGGGGGCAACATCTAGAAAAAGCATTTAAAATGGCAGATTATTTCCTACAGCATCCATTTGGAAAGCCGGCTGCATTAGAAAAACAGATTGCTCGCTTTGTTGATTTAATACATGGTTCAAATTCTATTACTCCAACATCTCATGAACATGCTATGTATGTGGCTTTCTCAGCAGCAGCAAAGTCGGCTTGCCTTTCTAGACAAGTTGGTGCTTGTATTACAGATAAGTACGGAAGAGTAATTGCTATAGGTGCAAATGATGTACCAAGTCCTGGTGGCGGATTGTATTATGCTAATGGAAAAATGGATAATCGGTGCTATAAAAAAGGCATTTGTGAGAATGATAAGCAGAAAGATGAGAGACTGAATAGTATGGATGATGCTATCAAAAATGAGCTGCTGTCATTATCGTCAGAGGTGAGTGAAGAAATAAAGAATAAAATTAAAGATGAACGATGGGTAGAAAAACTATCTAATGCAGCAAAAGTAAGCTCAGGGATTCGTGACTTAATTGAGTTTTCTAGAGCGGTACACGCTGAGATGGATGCTTTAGTGTCGCTATCTAGAAGTGGCGGGGGTATGTCTCAAGACGGACTGTTATATACAACAACGTTCCCCTGTCACAATTGCGCGCGCCATATCATTGCAGCTGGTATTAAGAAAGTATATTACATTGAGCCTTATGCAAAGAGTCTTGCTATTTCATCACATCAAGATGCGATTAATGTTGTTGATTTTGAAGATGATGAAATTGAGCATGATAGTCATTCCACTAAAGTGGAGTTTATTCATTTTTCTGGAGTTGCTCCTAGGGCATTTAACGATTTGTTTTCTCGAGATTCAGGACGGAAGGATTCTACAGGGCGATTTAAAGATTATGTTGATATTCTCAACGAGGTTCCTGAAAAAGTATCAAAAGAATATCGCGATTCATATCTTGATTTTGAGACAAAAATTGCTACTATGTTTGACGCAAAATTCAATAAGTCTTGACAAGGTATTTTCTCTACAATAAAATTGTAAAAACTTAAAAAGGATACGAGAGATGAAAAAAATCTTTGAGAATCCTCTTCAACAAGCATTTGAGTTCTTTAATCAGCCTTGTGAAGACAAGAGTGTGTCTCTCTTGTCGAAACGCATAGATAATGTTATCTGTCTTAGCGATTATTTGGATAAAAGTAATAATCCTTCAGATGAATCGCTAAAGAATTTTGATCCAAATTCTGCTGAAATAACTGAAAAGATACGCCGGCGAGCGTCTTATTTGAAGTGGTAGGTACTTTCTAAGAATTAAACCAATTACCTCCCTTGTAGGACTGTGCTTGTCCATGCAGCAAGGCGCGTCACCATGCATGGGAGGCGTATCCCATGCTCCCCGTTTTTCCCGACATATCCACCAAAAGCACGAGCCAGTAAGACGGTATCGACGCGCCCCCATCCCCATCAGAGCAAGCCGGCTCCGAAGCCATTCCCAAGGTTTTAAGCCGCCGGCTGTTCGACGCGGGGCGACGTTAGCGCCCCGCTAGTTCCGGCGGCTCCTTGGGAATGGGTTTGGAGGCGGGGTTTCGCAGCGCTGCTGGGGCGGCCTGGGATTGCCAAGGGGCTGGCCGTACAGCCCCTGGCCCGTTCGCCGGGCGGAACCGGCACCAAAATCAATCGTCCGCGAAGCGGACACAAAACTATGAATGCTTATCCATTAGATAGCTATAAGAAAAATAGGATATTGATGATGTGGCCTAGAATTGTTGTAGAATCTATTTTTCTATTTCCAACAGGATATTTATATGACCTCGGCAGGGTTTGATACTAGATGTAGACATGCGCACTCTGTCGAGGAATTTAGCTATTTGTGGGATGGGTCTGAAGAAGGTTGGGTATTGTGGCGAATTCGGGATGATAGAAGCCAGATATCATTGAATTTTGATACAGCAGGTCCTTCCATCTCCCAAATTAAAATTCTAAAAAAGATAATTCCAGCATATCAAGCCTTATCAGCTTCTGAGTTGTTGAAGACATTGAGAGGGAAGTCTTGTTTGGAATTCGAAGAATTGTCTGGAAGGGAGGCAAAGGTAATAGCAGATAAATTAAAGCAAGCAGGGATGCAGTGTATTGAAAAAGTAAGTCGCCAGATTCGATATGGCTTTATTAAAAATGGAAGTATGCTCCTAACGGTTGAGAATGATCTGCTTCATCAAGCTGTGGTAGAGAGGGCGATTAAGGAATGCATGCCGATGCATGATATGGAGTCATGAAATTTCGAAGTACCAATTGATCAAAGTAATGAACGTCGTAGGCTTGGTTCTGATCATCGTCAGAGCGAATATGGACAATCGAGTGGAGCCGAACCGACGCCCCCATGTCCCCATCAGCGCAAGCCGGCTTCGAAGCCATTCCCAAGGTTTTAAGACGCCGGTTGTTCGACGCCGCGCGACGTTAGCGCGCGGCTAGTTCCGGCGGCTCCTTGGGAATGGGTTTGGAGACGGGGTTTCGCAGCGCTGCTGGGGTCGCCTAGGGGTGTCGGGGAGCTGGCGAGACAGCTCCCTGACCTGCTCGGCGGGCAGCCCCGCCATCAAAATCCATCGTCCGCGAAGCGGACACAAAACCGCGACACCACAACCGGTGCGTCGCCCCTGCGGGGTGACGTACCCTACTCTGCTCTGCTCCGCGAAAGAGTTTTCGAAAGCGGGTACGGCATGGGGGCGTCAATGAGCTAGCTTATCCACAACCATCCGCCAAATCCACTTTTATCCACAGATAAGCCCCCGCACAGCCAATACCCCGCGCAAAACAAAACGGGCAACAGCCCCATCGCCATTGCCCGTTCTCGCCTTCCCGCTCCACGAAGATGGAGCCGGCGGATCGCCCGGCCATGCCGGGCTTCCGCCCTACCTCACAACAACACCACGTCGAACTGCTCCTGGGTGTAGCTGGACTCCACCGACAGCGACACTGGCTTGCCGATGAAGTCCACCAGCATCGCCAGGCTCTGCGACTCCTCGTCCAGGAACATGTCGATCACCGACTGCGCCGCCAGGATGCGGTAGCCCTTGGCGTCGTACTGCCGCGCCTCGCGCACGATCTCGCGTTGCACCTCGTAGCACACCGTTTGCGCCGTCTTGATCTCGCCGCGGCCCTGACAGGTGGGGCAGGGCTCGCACAGGATGTGGGCCAGGCTCTCGCGGGTGCGTTTGCGGGTGATTTCCACCAGGCCCAGGCTGGTGAAGCCGTTCAGCGTCACCCGGGTGCGGTCGCGCGCCATCGCCTTGGCCAGCTCGGCCAGCACCGCCGCCTGGTGCTCGTCGTTGTCCATGTCGATGAAGTCGACGATGACGATGCCGCCCAGATTGCGCAGCCGCAGCTGGCGGGCGATCACCTGGGTGGCTTCCAGATTGGTCTTGAAGATGGTTTCGTCGAAATTGCGGTTGCCGACGAAGCCGCCGGTGTTGACGTCTATCGTCGTCATCGCTTCGGTCTGGTCGACGATCAGGTAGCCGCCGAACTTCAGATTGACGCGGCGCGCCAGCGCCTTGTCGATCTCGGCCTCGATGCCGTGCAGCTCGAACAGCGGCCGCTCGCCGGCGTAGCGCTCGATCTTGTCGACGGCGATCTGCACGTACTGCTCGGCGAACTCCACCATGCGGCCGTAGTTCTCGTTGGAGTCCACCAGCACCTTGTCGGTGTAGCCGCTGACCATGTCGCGCAGCACCCGCACCGCCAGCGGCAGGTCTTCGTACAGCAGGCTTTGCGCCGGCAGGGTCTGCGACTTCTGCCGGATGTCGGACCACAGCTTGCTGAGGTAGCCGATGTCGGCGGCCAGCTCGTCGTCGCGGGCGGTTTCGGCGCTGGTGCGGATGATGTAGCCCCGGGGGCTGTCCGCCGGCAGCAGCTTTTCCAGCCGCGCCTTCAGGCTATGGCGCTCGGCGTCGCTTTCTATCTTCTGCGACACGCCGATGTGCTCTTCCTGCGGCAGGTGCACCAGGAAGCGGCCGGCCAGCGAAATCTGCGTCGACAGCCGCGCGCCCTTGGTGCCGATCGGGTCCTTGATCACCTGCACCAGCACGGTCTGGCCTTCGAACAGCATCTTCTCGATGCGTTGCGGCTCGGTAGGGTGCTGGCGCTGCTCCAGCACGTCGGCGATGTGCAGGAAGGCGGCGCGCTCCAGGCCGATCTCGATGAAGGCGCTCTGCATGCCCGGCAGCACGCGCTTCACCTGGCCCAGGTAGATGTTGCCGACGATGCCGCGGCTGGCGGCGCGCTCCACGTGCAGTTCCTGCACCACGCCGTCTTCCAGCACCGCGACGCGGGTTTCCTGCGGCGTGATGTTGACCAGGATTTGTTCTTGCGGCCGCGGCAGATCGCGCGGCAGCGGTATCGATTGATGCAGCATGGCGCCCTCCCGGCTCATGGCAGTTCGAAGCCGAATTCGGCCAGGAGCAGGGCGGTTTCGTGCACCGGCAAGCCCATCACGCCGGTATAGCTGCCTTCTATGCGCTCGATGAAGACGCCGGCCTTGCCCTGGATGCCGTAGGCGCCCGCCTTGTCGAAGGGCTCGCCGCTGCCGATGTAGCGTTCGATCTCGGCGTCGGACAGCGCCTTGAAGCGGACGTCGGTGACCGAGGTTTTGACGAGCAGCTTGTCGCCCCGCATAACGGCGACGCTGGTGATGGCCTGGTGGCTGCGGCCGGAGAAGGCGCGCAGCATGCGGCGGGCGTCGTCGGCGTTTTCCGGCTTGCCGAAGATTTCGCCGTCCTGGGTCACCGTGGTGTCGGCAGCCAGCAGCGCCCGCTCGGGCAGGCCGCAGGAGGAAACCACGCGCCAGCCGGCCTCGGCCTTCTCGCGCGCCAGCCGCTCGGTGTAGGCGACGGCGTCCTCGCCCGGCCGCGTGGTTTCGTCTATGTCGGCATGGATGCGTTCCAGATGCAGGCCCAGCTGTTCCAGTATCTCGCGGCGGCGCGGGCTGCCGGAGGCCAGGTATATTCGGGTGTCATTGGTGCTCATGTCAGGCTGCTCGGTTGTTCTTGGGCTGCCGCCTAGGTTACCAGAGCGGCCCCCCGCCAACCATCACCGCGGCGAAACGGAAGGCCGGCAGGCGCCGGTCTCCCAGTGAATTCAATGATTTGCGCGGCGATCGATTTGGTGAACGAATGTAAGGCGCCGGCAGCATTCTGTTTTTCTGATATGCCGTTTATTTTTATCAATGCTAGTTTTATGCAAATTGGAGATATGGGCGGGGTTTGATAAACTGTAGACTTTCGCCGCCCGAATCGCCCCGCCATGTCGCAAACCAGCCTCGCCCTACGCCAGTCCAACCCGGCCACCGCCGCCGCCATCCTGCTGATTCTGTTCAACCCGCTGGGGGTGGATCTGTATCTTTCCGCGCTGCCGGCGCTGCAGCGCCATTTCCAGGCCGACGTGTCGGCCAGCATCAGCGTGTTCGTGTTCTGCCTGGGGCTGGGGCAGCTCTTGTTCGGCCCATTGGCGGACAAGATCGGCCGCCGGCCGGTGGCGCTGGGCGGCTTGCTGGTGTACGCGCTGGGCTCGGCGCTGGCCAGCCTCAGCGATTCGCTGGGCGTGTTCATGCTGGCGCGCATGCTGCAGGGCCTGGGCGCCAGCGCCAGCTCGGTGTGCGCGTTCACCATCATCCGCGATTGCTTCTCCGGCCACGCGGCGGCGCAGCGCTACAGCCTGCTCAACGGCGCGCTCAACATCGTGCCGGCGCTGGCGCCGGCGCTGGGCGGGGTGATGACCGAGCGCTACGGCTGGCAGTCCTGTTTCCTGTTCCTGGCGGTGTCGGCGCTGATCGCGCTGGCGCTGCTGGCGCGGCAGATGCCGGAAACGAGGCCGGCGCGGCAGGAAAGCGCGGCCGGGCCGGGCTTTCGCCAGGTGCTGCGCCATCCGGCGCTGCTGCGCAACGGCGCCTGCAGCTGCACCGCGCTGGGCCTGATCGTCAGCTACGTGACGCTGGCGCCTTCGGTGCTGCTGGTGAAGGAGGGCTTGTCGGCCGCCACCTTCGGCGTGCTGTTCGGCGGCAACGCGCTGCTGGTCATGGCGGCCAGCTTTGTCGGCTTGGGCCTGATCGGCAAGATGGGGCCGCGGCGGGTGTTGTTGCTGGGCCTCTGCTTCCTGCTGGCCGCCGGCGTCCTGCTGCTGGCGCTGGCCAAGCAGCCTGGCGCCTGGCACTACATGCTGCCGATCGCGGTGCTGAGCGTAGGCTTCGCGCTGACGCTGGGCCCGGCCGCGGGCCTGGCGATGGCGCCGTTCGCGGAAGCGGCGGGGCGCGCGGCCGCGCTGCTGGGCTGCGCGCAGATGCTGTTCGCGTCGGCGCTGTCGGCCGGCCTCGCGGCGCTGCCGGTGGCGGGCGAGATGGCGCTGGGCGGCGCGGTGCTGGCCTTGTCCCTGTTCTGCCTGGCGCTGCAATGGCGCGCGCCGGCGCGCGGCTGACGCCTTTCGCCGGCCGGACCGCGGCGGGGCGCGGGCCAACTGCCTGAATCGCTTGGGACATTTGCCGCGGCGCGAGTACAATCGCGGCTGTTCCCAAGATTGGCAGATTCATGAGCAAGCACATCCCGCGCAAGCGTTTCGGGCAGAATTTCCTGCAAGACGCCAGCGTCATCGCCGGCATCGTCCACGCGGTCAATCCGCAGCCGGACGACATCGTGATCGAAATCGGCCCCGGCCTGGGCGCCATCACCAAACCGCTGCTGGCCCGCCTCAAGCACCTGCACGTGGTGGAAATCGACCGCGACATCATCGAGCGGCTGCAGGCCGAGCACCCGGCCGACAAGCTGACCATCCACGCCGGCGACGCGCTGGCCTTCGATTTCGGCTCGGTCAGCGACAAGCCGCTGAAGATCGTCGGCAACCTGCCGTACAACATCTCCACTCCGCTGCTGTTCCACTTGGCGACCTACGGCAACCGCGTCACCGACATGCACTTCATGCTGCAAAAAGAGGTGATCGAACGCATGGTGGCCGTGCCGTCCACCGCCGACTACGGCCGGCTGACGGTGATGCTGCAGTACCGCTTCTACATGGAAAACATCCTGTTCGTGCCGCCGGAGGCGTTCTGGCCGCCGCCGAAGGTGGACTCCGCCGTGGTGCGGATGATCCCGGCCCCGGGCCGCTGCGGCGTCGCCCGCGACGAGGCGCTGCTGGAAAAACTGGTGACCCAGGCTTTCGGCCAACGCCGCAAAACGCTGCGCAACAACCTGAAAGGCATGGTGGACATGGCCGATCTGGAAGCGCTGGGCATCGACCCCGGCCTGCGCGCGGAAAACCTGCCGGTAGAGGATTACGTCCGCCTGGCAAACCATTTGTCTGACAAAGACATTCAATCCTGACACGTACAAAAAATAACAGCATACTGTCGGACAAGCAGAACTAAAAAGAAGATCAAGGCGCCGCCTCGAGCGGCGCCGCTTTACCCGCAAAGAGAGTCTATAAGGAGAAACCTCATGCGCATTCGCACTTCCGCCATCGTCGGATGTACCCTCGCCGCACTCGCCGCGCTGCCCGCCGGCGCCGCCGAACTGACCGGCACGCTGAAGAAGATCAAGGATTCCGGCGTGATCGTGCTGGGCAACCGCGACTCCTCCATCCCCTTCTCGTACTACGACAACAACCAGAAACCCATCGGCTATTCGGTGGACCTGGCGGGCAAGGTGGTGGACGAGGTGAAGAAGGAACTGAAGATGCCCAATCTTCAGGTGCGCTACAACCTGGTGACCTCGCAAAACCGCATCCCGCTGGTGCAGAACGGCACCGTGGACCTGGAGTGCGGCTCCACCACCAATAACGCCGAACGCGGCAAGCAGGTGGCGTTCTCCGTCGGCATCTTCGAGATCGGCACCCGCCTGTTGACCGCCAAGACCTCCGGCGTCAAGGACTTCCCGGACCTGAAGGGCAAGAACGTGGTCACCACCGCCGGCACCACTTCCGAGCGCCTGATCAAGTCGATGAACGCCAGCAAGAACATGGGTATGAACGTGATCTCGGCCAAAGACCACGGCGAGTCCTTCCTGATGCTGGAGTCCGGCCGCGCCGTCGCCTTCATGATGGACGACGCGCTGCTGTACGGCGAAATGGCCAAGGCCAAGAACCCGGCCAACTGGATCGTGACCGGCAAGTCGCAATCGTATGAAATCTACGGCTGCATGCTGCGCAAGGACGACCCGGCCTTCAAGAAGGTGGTGGACACCGCGCTGGAAAAAACCTTCAAGTCCGGCGAAGTGAACAAGATCTACGCCAAGTGGTTCACCAGCCCGGTTCCGCCCAAGGGCCTGAACCTCAACTTCCCGATGTCCGACGAGCTGAAGGCGCTGCTGGCCAAGCCGACCGACAAGCCCGCCGAATAAGCCTGCCTGGCCGCGAATGCGGCCTGAGTCCTGAATGTAGCCGCCCGTTCGCGCGGGCGGCGGCTTCACCCTGCGCGGCCGCGGCCGCCGGGGGCATCAATCGCCGCGCCGCCTCCCCGGCCGCGCGGCTGGGAGTGGTTGCATGAATTATCACTGGGACTGGGGAGTCTTCTTCAAACCCACCGGGGTCGGCAGCGAAATCTATCTGAGCTGGTTCGCTTCCGGCCTGGGCTGGACGCTGGCGGTGGCGCTGTCCGGCTGGATCGTGGCGCTCGTCGTCGGCACCGCGGTCGGCGTGGCGCGCACCTTGCCGCATCGCGGGCTGGCCGCTCTGGCCGCCGCCTATGTCGAGCTGTTCCGCAACGTGCCGTTGCTGGTGCAGTTGTTCGTCTGGTACTTCCTGGTGCCGGACCTGCTGCCCGAAGCCGCGCAGGTCTGGTTCAAACAGGACCTGGCGCCGGCCACCTCGCAATTTCTGTCCGTCGTGGTGTGCCTGGGCCTGTTCACCGCCGCGCGGGTGGCAGAGCAGGTGCGCACCGGCATCGAGGCGCTGCCCCGCGGCCAGCGCAACGCGGCGATGGCCATGGGCTTCTCGCTGGGCCAGACCTACCGCCACGTGCTGCTGCCGCAGGCTGCGCGCATCATCATCCCGCCGTTGACCAGCGAGTTTCTGAACATCATCAAGAATTCGTCGGTGGCATCGTTGATCGGCCTGATGGAATTGTTGGCGCAAACCAAGCAGACGGCTGAATTTTCCGCCAACCTGTTCGAGGCCTTCACCCTGTCCACCATCATCTATTTCACGCTCAACATGAGCCTGATGCTGATGATGAACGCGCTGGAGAAGAAACTCAGGGTGCCCGGCATGATGGGAGGCAAATAATGGATTTCAGCCAAATCATCCCGGCGCTGCCGGGCCTGTCGCAGGGCATGCTGCTGACCTTGAAGATGACGCTGGGCGGCGTGGTGGGCGGCGTGGCGCTGGGCATTTTCCTGGCGCTGGCGCGGCTGTCCGACGTTAAGCCCTTGTCGGCGCTGGCCAAGTTCTACATCTATTACTTCCGCTCCATTCCGCTGCTGCTGGTGATCTCCTGGTTCTACCTGGCGGTGCCCATGCTGCTGAACTGGATCACCGGCAACCTGGAGCCTGTCGGCGCCTTCACCTCCTGCCTGGTGGCCTTCGTGATGTTCGAGGCGGCGTACTTCGCCGAGATCGTCCGCGCCGGCATCCAGGCGATCCCCAAGGGCCAGGCCGGCGCCGCCTACGCGCTGGGCATGCGCTACCACCAGGTGATGGCGCTGGTGGTGCTGCCGCAGGCCTTGCGCAAGATGTTGCCGCTGCTCTTGCAGCAGTCCATCATCCTGTTCCAGGACACCTCGCTGGTATACGCTGTCGGCTTGATGGACTTTCTGAATACCGCCCGCTCCAAGGGCGACATCGTCGGCCTGCCGCACGAATTCCTGATATTCGCCGGCATGGTCTACTTCGTAATCAGTTTCGGCGCCTCCCGCCTGGTGAAGCGCCTGCAACAAAGGTTGGCTGTATGACTGCAATGATTGCGCTGAACAAGGTCAGCAAATGGTATGGCGACTTCCAGGTGCTGACCGACTGCACCACCCAGGTCGCCAAGGGCGAAGTGGTGGTGGTGTGCGGGCCGTCCGGCTCCGGCAAGTCCACCCTGATCAAGTGCGTGAACGCGCTGGAGCCGTTCCAGCAGGGCGAGATCGTCGTCGACGGCATTTCGGTCGGCGATCCGAAAACCGACCTGCCCAAGCTGCGCTCGCGCGTCGGCATGGTGTTCCAGCATTTCGAGCTGTTCCCGCACCTGTCCATCACCGAGAACCTGGCCATCGCCCAGATCAAGGTGCTGGGCCGCAATCGCGACGAGGCGATGGCCAAGGGCCTGAAGCTGCTGGACCGCGTGGGCCTCAGGGCGCACGCCGACAAGCATCCCGGCCAGCTGTCCGGCGGCCAGCAGCAGCGGGTGGCCATCGCCCGCGCGCTGGCGATGGACCCGATCGCCATGCTGTTCGACGAGCCCACCAGCGCGCTGGACCCGGAGATGATCAACGAGGTGCTGGACGTGATGACCGAGCTGGCGCACGAGGGCATGACCATGATGTGCGTGACCCACGAGATGGGCTTCGCCCGCCGCGTGGCGGACCGGGTGATCTTCATGGACCAGGGCCGCATCGTCGAGGACTGCAAGAAGGATGAGTTCTTCGGCGATCTGGATGCCCGCAGCGAGCGCGCGCGCCATTTCCTGTCCAAGATCCTGCAGCACTGAGCGGCCATCCGGCCATAAAAAAGCCCGCGCCATGGCGCGGGCTTTTCACTATCCGGCGGACTTGGGGAGAGGGCGAGCTTTTTTGCAACAGCGGCGGCTGGGAATGGCGATAAAAGCGCCGCGCCTGGCGCTTAGGCACTAGCATTGCTGAAAACATTTCCAAGCAAATGCCGTGAAGAAACTGATCGCCCTGCTATTGCTGTGCCTGGCGTTCCAGCCCGCGCTGGCGAGCGCGCGCGAGCTGGTGTTCGCCTACAATCTGTTCGAGCCGTGGAAGCGGCTGGACGCGCATGGCCAGCCGGCGGGGCCGTACACCGAGATCGTGCGCGCGCTGGCCGGACGGCTGAAGCTGCCGCTGCGCTTTCTGCAATGCCCGCTGCCGCGCTGTCTGTCCGCGATGCGGCAGGGGCGCGCCGATCTGATGATAGGCGTGAGGCCGACGCCGGAGCGCCTGGCCTATCTGGATTTCCTGGAGCCGCCCTTCGCCAGCAGCAACCACCTGGTGTTTTACCAGCGCCGCGGCGATCCGCGCGCGCTCGCCCGCTACGATGACCTGTTGCCGTTGACGGTGGGCGTGGCGGAGGGCGTGAGCTACGAGGCGGGCTTCGATCGCGACCTCCGCATCCGCCGCGACGCCAGCCCGGGCATGGAGTCCGGTTTCCGCAAGCTGGCTGCCGGCCGCGTCGACGCGCTGATCGTCAACGCGAGCCAGGGCGCGGCGCTGGCCACTCGGCCGGAGTTCGCCGGGCGGGTGACGCGCGCGCCGCTGACGCTGGACGACCGCCATCCCAACCGGCTGGCGCTGGCGCGGCGCTCGCCGCTGCGAGCCGACAAGGCTCGCATCGAACAGGCCTTGCGCGGCATGATGGCGGACGGCAGCGTCGCCCGCATCCTGGCCGCCGCGGGCAGATAGGGAGAATCCGGGCTGGCCGCGCGCGGTGTCGGCTGGCATAGTAGGGTTTTCGCACCCTCACCGCAGGACGTTACGCCATGCAAGACTCGCACGCTTGGTCCGGCCGTTTTTCCGAGCCGGTTTCCGAACTCGTCAAGCACTACACCGCTTCCATCGGTTTCGACTACCGACTGGCCGAAGTGGACATCGAAGGCTCGCTGGCCCACGCCGCGATGCTGAACCGATCCGGCGTGCTCAGCGACGCCGATCTGGAAGCGATCCGACGAGGCATGGCGGACATCCGCGACGAGATCCGCGCCGGCCGGCTAGAGTGGAGCGTGGACCTGGAAGACGTGCACATGAACATCGAACGCCGGCTGACCGACCGCATCGGCGACGCCGGCAAACGCCTTCACACCGGCCGCAGCCGCAACGATCAGGTGGCCACCGACATCCGGCTGTGGCTGCGCGGCGAGATCGACGCCACCGTCCACCTGTTGGGCGATCTGCAAGAGAGCCTGCTGGATCTGGCCGAACAACACGCCGCCACCGTGATGCCCGGCTTCACCCATCTGCAGGTGGCGCAACCGGTCACCTTCGGCCACCACCTGCTGGCTTATGTGGAGATGCTGGCCCGCGACGCCGAGCGGATGCAGGACTGCCGCAAGCGCGTCAACCGCCTGCCGCTGGGCGCGGCGGCGCTGGCCGGCACCACCTACCCGATAGACCGCCACTACACCGCCGGCCTGCTGGGCTTCGATGACGTCTGCCACAACTCGCTGGACGCGGTGTCCGATCGCGACTTCGCCATCGAATTCACCGCTGCCGCCAGCCTGGCCATGCTCCACCTGTCGCGGCTGTCGGAGGAGCTGATCCTGTGGATGAGCCCGCGCGTCGGCTTCATCGACATCGCCGACCGCTTCTGCACCGGCTCGTCCATCATGCCGCAGAAGAAAAACCCGGACGTGCCGGAGCTGGTGCGCGGCAAGTCCGGCCGCGTCGTCGGCCACCTGATCGCGCTGATCACGTTGATGAAGGCGCAGCCGCTGGCCTACAACAAGGATAATCAGGAGGATAAGGAGCCGCTGTTCGACACGGTGGACACGCTGCAGACCACGCTGCGCATCTACGCCGACATGATGCGCGGCGTGACGGTGAAGCCGGAGGCGATGCGAGCCGCCGTGCTGCAGGGCTACGCCACCGCGACCGACCTGGCCGACTATCTGGTCAAGAGAGGCCTGCCGTTCCGCGACAGCCACGAGGTGGTGGCGCTGGCGGTGCGCCACGCCGAGACGCAGGGCGTGGATCTGGCCGACCTGCCGCTAGCCAAGCTGCGCGAGTTCTCGTCGCTGATCGAGGACGATGTGTTCGCCGTGCTGACGCCGGAGGGCAGCCTGGCCCAGCGCGACCATGTCGGCGGCACCGCCCCGGCCCAGGTCAAAGCGCAGATCGCCCGCCATCGGGGCCGCCTGGGCTGAGCCATCTCGGACCGCGCGCGAACCCTCCTGCGGGAGGGTTTATTTTTTGGTTTAAAATAAACTTATTATTTAAAATCAATTATCAATTCCGCATGTGTGGAATTGCCGCGCGGAGAGCCGATGAATCCCCTGCAGCCACGTCGTCGCCATCGTCTGTCCCATGTGTTGTTCGCCTTGCTGGTGGCGGCGTTGCCGCTCGCCGCGACCGTTCCCACCCTGCTATGGCAAGAGCGGCAGGACTTGCAGGCGAACGCGCGGCAGCAGGTGAGCCAGGCGATGGAACTGGTGGAGGGCATTTTGGACCAGGCCGACCATGCGGCGCGCGTCTTGCTGCCGCTGGCGGGCGGCCCCTGCGAGCAGGCGGTGTACCCGCTGCGCCGCCAGGTGGCGGTGGCGCCATTTGTCCGCAGCGCCGCGTTATTGATCAAGGACAGGGTCTACTGTTCTGCCTTGAGCGGCAGCACCGACTGGGCGCTGCCGCGGCGGGATTTCGTGGATGGCCGCATCCAGCTGCTGGCCGGCAACTCGGTCACGCCCGACGTGCCGCTGCTGTATTACCGCGTGAACGGCAAGCGCGGCGACGCGGTGGCGGCTGTGGACGGCCGCTATCTGCAGCTGGCGCTGCAGGACGCCAGCGACAACGATCCGGTGCTGCTGCAGGTGGGCGGCCTCTGGTTGGGCCCGCATCAGGTGGGAACCGGCCAGCCTCCCGCCAACTGGCAGCAGCAGGTCGTCCGCCGCTCTGGCCGCTATCCGTTCCTGATCCGCTCAGGCTATGACATTCCGCCCTGGCACCGCCTGCTGTGGGCGCGCCACGCGCTGCTGGCCGCGGTGCTGTTCCTGCTGGGCCTGCTTGCCGGCGGCACGCTGTACTGGCTGCTGAGCCGTCCCGCCTCCTTCACCGGCGAGTTGCGGCGAGCGTTGGCCAATGATGAATTCGTCGGCTATCTGCAGCCCTTGGTGCGGCCGGGCATGGCCGACTGGCGCGGCGCCGAGGTGTTGATGCGTTGGGATCATCCGCGCGAGGGGTTGATCCGTCCGGACCTCTTCATTCCCCGCGCCGAGGAAAGCGGGCTGATCGTCGAGATGACGCGACGGATGATGGATGCGGTGATCGCCAAAGTGGCCAAGCTGTCGCTGCCCGAGGATTTCCATCTTGGCGTCAACATCAGTCCCGCCCACCTGCGCGAGGGCAACCTGATCCGCGATTGCCGCCGCTGGCTGGACCGGCTGGCCGGCAGCGGCGCGGTCCTGGCGCTGGAGCTGACCGAGCGAGAGATGGTGGAAATCACGCCCGAGGTGGAAGCGCTGTTCCACAGCCTGGACCAGATGGGCGTCAAGGTGGCGCTGGACGATTTCGGCACCGGCCATTCCAGCCTGGTCTACCTGCAGCAATTGACGGTCGACGGCTTGAAGATAGACCAGAGCTTCGTCGCCGGCATCGGCAGCGACGGCTTGTCCGCCCACATCGTCGACAGCGTGGCGGAACTGGCGGCCAAGCTGGGCCTGGCGACGGTGGCGGAGGGCGTGGAAACGGCGGAACAGTACGATTATCTGAGCCGGCTAGGCGTGCGCTGGCTGCAGGGCTTCTACATCGCCCGGCCGATGCCGCTGGACGAGTTCGTCCGCCGCATGCGCCAGGGCGGCACCTGGCAGCGCTGAGCGGCGCTGCGGCGAACATGCCGCATGGGAAGACTGACCAGCTCAGCGCCGCGGCGCTTATCCCACGCAGAAACCATGAACCCGAAAACCATAGGCATCGCCGGCGTCACCGTGCCCGGCGCCGTAGACTGCCTGTCCAAGACGCACCGCCTGTGCGCGGCGCGCTTTCCCGCCCACCACCATCCGCGCTTCGTGCTGGACCAGTCCGACTTCGGCGTGGTGCACCAGGCGCAGGACGATGACCGCTGGGACCGGGTGGCGGACTCCATCGTCGGCTCGCTCGAACGCTTGGCCGGCACCGGGGCCGAACTGGCGGTGATCCCGGCCAACACCGTGCATTTGGTGGTGGACGACATCCGCGCGCGCTCGCCGATTCCGTTGATCAGCATGCTGGACGTGGTGGCCGAGGCCTGCGCCGCGCGCGGCCTGAAGCAAGTGGCGATACTCGGCACCCGCTGGACCATGGCGCGCCGGCTGTATCAGGCGCCGCTGGCCGCCCGCGGCATCACGGAAGTCATCCCGGACGAAGCGCAACAGGCGCTGATCCAAAACGCGATCTTCGCCGAACTGGTACCCACCGGCGGCGCCAGCGAAGCCACCGTGGCCGCATTGCTGCAAGTAGTCGGGGCGATGAAGGTCCAAGGCTGCGACGGCGTGGCGCTGGCCTGCACCGAGTTGCCGCTGGTGTTGAACAACGCCAACTGCGGCGTGCCGGCGATCGACACCACCCTGGTCCTGGCCGAGGCCGCGTTGGCGGCCGCCTGCGCGTAGCGCCGCTTAGCTCGCGCCTGCCGCGCGGCGGTATTCGCCCGGCGGCAGGCCGGTCAGCCGCTTGAACGCGCGCTGGAAGGCGGCGTCGCTGTCGTAGCCGACTCGCGCCGCCACTTCCGCCAGCGGAAGCCGGCTTCCCCGCAGCAGCGCCCGGGCGCGCTGAATGCGCCAGCCGGTCAGATGATTCAGCGGCGTATCGCCCACTCGGGCGCGGAAATGGCGGGCGAAGGCCGAGCGCGACATGCCGGCGCGCGCGGCCATGCTCTCCAGCGTCCACGGCGCGGCCAGGTCGGAGTGGACGGCCTGCAATAGCGGCGACAGCCGGCGGTCGGCCAGCGCCCCCAGCCAGCCGTCGCCTTGGCCGGACAGGCAGTGGATGCGCAGCGCCTCGATCAGCAGCACGTCCACCAGTTTCTGCACCACCAGCCGCGAACCCAGCGCCGGGGCGGCGTTCTCGCGCGCGATCATCTCCAGCGCCGCCCGCAGCAGCCGCGCCCGCTCCTCGTCCAGCCGAAGGTGCAGCACCGGCGGCAGCAGGTCCATCAAGGGCGCGCCGGCGGCGGCGTCGAACACGAAGCGGCCGGAAACGATGCCGGTCTCCTCGCCGTCGCCGCCGAAGCGGATCACGCCGTCGCAGCGGCCGGCGAATACCGTCTCGCATGGCGGCGTCTCCCGGCCGGCCTCGTCCATCAGGCGGAAGCGCTGGCCGCCGCTGACGATGAACAGGTCGCCGGCCGCCAGCGGCAGCGGCTGATCCAGGCCCGCGCCGTCAAGCAGGCAGCGGCCGTGGGAAACGATGCCGAAGCGCGCCGACACCTGGTGGGCGAAGTCTATGCCCCACGGCGCGCTCGCTTCCAGCCGCGCGTACAGCGCGCTCTCCACCCGCATCGCGGCGAAGATGTCTTCCAGCAGGTCCATGGTGAAATCCGGTACTAAGACCCGCTAACAAAACCTGTCGACAAATCGCAGACATATCAATGAGAAAGCCAGCTTGAGCAAGGCGTAATGCGTATCCAGCCGCCGTTCGAAGCGGATGCGCAACTTGCCGAAGCCAGCTAGCCAAGAATGGGTACGTTCTACCACCCAGCGGTGGCGACCTAGTCTCTCGCTGCTTTCCACCCCGCGCCGAGCAATTCGCACCAAGATTCCGCGTCGGCTCAGGTGTGCACGACAACGGCGGTAGTCATAGCCTTTGTCAGCATGCAGCTTGTAAGGCTTTTGTCTGGGCCGTCCTGGCAAGCCAGGAACGGCAGGAATCGCATCGACCAAAGTTTCGAAGACCATGGAGTCGTGCCGATTGGCGCCGGTAATGCTCAGCGCCAATGGCAAACCTCGGCGATCTACGATGATGTGCCGTTTGCTGCCGCATTTACCTCGATCGGTGGGGTTGGGGCCGGTCTCTTGGCCCCCCGGGGGCTGGCAACGCTAGCCCCATCAATGCTGGCCCGGCTCCAATCAATTTGATCGTGTTGGCGCAGTTGTATCAGCAGAGCCAGGTGTAGGCGGTCCCAAATGCCTTGCGCTTGCCAATCCCGCAGCCTTCGCCAGCAGGTCATCCCGCTGCCAAAACCGAGTTCCTGCGGGAGGTCCTCCCAAGGAATGCCGGTAGTGAGAACAAACAAGATGCCGTTGAGGGCAGCAAAATCATCCAGCCGCGGCCTCCCACCCCGGCGGGAACGCGGCGGCGGAGAGAGTAGCGGCTGCAATGACTTCCAGAGCTTCTGGCTGATGACTTTTCGTTGCATCTTCGCCAGGTGAGGGCATACGCATCTGGCATCAAGAGGTTTTGTTAGCGGCTCTAAAGGTGAAAAAACGGGCACGGCCAATCATTCATCATCCCGGCGCGGCGCGGCAAGATGTCCCGGTGATTTTTATCCAAGGATATCCCGATGCAAAGCTACCGTTTTTCCCGTTTCGGCTCGCTGAACCACCTGGCGCGGCATGATGAGCCGATGCCGACGCCCGGCCGCGGCGAAGCGCTGGTGCGGGTGCGCGCCAGTTCGTTGAACTACCGCGACCTGGCGCTGTTGCGCGGCCAGTATCCGATGAGCTGGCGCGATGGGTTGGTTCCCTTGTCCGACGGCGCCGGCGAAATCGTCGCCTTGGGCGAGGGCTGCAACCGTTTCCAGCTGGGCGACCGGGTGTGCAACACCTTCTTCCCGCAATGGTTCGGCGGCCCGTTTCCCATTGAGCAGGGCGCGCGCCAGTACGGCAGCAACCAGGATGGCTGGCTGTGCGAATACAAGGTGGTGAGCGAGGAGGCGCTGGTCCGCGTGCCGGATCACCTCGACTGGGCCGAAGCGGCGACGCTGCCGTGCGCGGCGCTAACCGCCTGGACCGCCTTGACCGGCCCGCAACCGGTCAGGGCCGGCGACACGGTGCTGGTGCAGGGATCGGGCGGCGTGTCGCTGTTCGCCTTGCAGCTGGCCAAGGCGATGGGCGCGCGGGTGATCGCCACCACCTCCGGAGCAGACAAGGCGGCCAGGCTGAAGGCGCTGGGCGCGGACGAGGCGATCGACTACCTTGCCGTGCCGGCATGGGGCGCGCGGGCGCGCGAGCTGAACGACGGCCTGGGCGTGGACCTGGTGGTCGAGGTGGGCGGCAAGGGCACGCTGGAGCAGTCGCTGGCGGCGGTGGCACCGGGCGGCGAGATCGCGGTGATCGGCTTTCTGGCCGACGGCGCGGCGGAGCTGGACTTCATGCGCTACTTCCTCAGCGGGGCCACGCTGCGGCGCATCGCGGTCGGCCACCGCGAGGGGATGGAAGCGATGCTGCGGGCCATCGCCAGGCATCAGTTGCGGCCGGTGGTGGACCGGGTGTTCCCGTTCGGCGACGCGCGCGCGGCCTGGGAGCATTTCCTCGCCCGCCGCCACTTCGGCAAGGTGGCGATAAGCCATTGACCCGGCATGGCCGCCACTGTGGCGGCCTTGTCCCGCCGGCTTCCGCGCGCGGACGAAAAGCTTGGAAAATTTGCGGTTCGCATTTGCTATCGGGGGGAAAAATATGTTACTAAAGTAACGTGATTTTCGATTCCGAATAGTTATGAGCCGCTCTCCACGACACGACAAAATCCTGCAGCTGGTTCGCGAAAACGGCTTCATGCCCATCGAAGAGCTGGCCCGTCTGCTCGACGTCACGCCTCAAACGATACGGCGCGACATCAACCAGCTGTGCGAGGCCAATCTGCTTCGCCGCTATCACGGCGGCGCCGCGCTCGGCAACAGCGTGGAGAACGAGGACTACTTTGCGCGCAAAGGAAAGTTCCAGAGCGAAAAGGCCCATATCGCCGACATGATCGCGCGCAGCATCCCCGACCACGCCTCGCTGTTCATGAGCATCGGCACCACGATAGAGGCGGTGGCGCAGGCGCTGACGGCCACCCATAAAGGCCTGCGTGTCATCACCAACAACATCCACGTCGCCTCCATCATGTCCACCAATCCGGACTTCACCGCGATGATCACCTCCGGCACCGTGCGCGCGTCGGACGGCGGCATCACCGGCGTGGCGACGCTGGACTTCATCAACCAGTTCAAGGTGGATTACGCCATCATCGGCGTCTCCGGCATCGAATCCGACGGCTCGCTGCTGGATTTCGACTACCGCGAAGTGCGCGTCGCCCAGGCGATGATGAACAACGCCCGCCACCGCTACCTGGCGGCCGACCACAGCAAGTTCGGCCGCAACGCGCTGGTGCGCATGGGCCACATCAGCGAGTTCCATACCGTGTTCACCGACGCCACGCCGCCTGAGCCGGTGACCAAGCTCCTGGAAGAGCACAACGTCAGGCTGGTGCTGTCCGAAGCCTGATGGAAATAAAAAAGGGCGCCTGAACGGCGCCCTTTTTCTTTGCCGGCGCGGCCGCGCCGGGTTTTTCCGTCACATCCTGGCCAGCGCCTGCTTGGCCTTCTGCGCGGCGTCGGTTTTCGGGTACAGCTTGATCAGGCGGCGGTAGGTGTTCTTCGCCTGGTCCGTCTGCCCCAGGTCGCGCTGGCAGTTGCCGATATTGCGCAGCGCGTCCGGCGCGAAATGGTTGTTCGGGTATTGCTCGACAAAGCGGCGGTGGATGTCGATCGCGGCGTCGTACTGGCGCAGCGCGGTATGGGCGACGCCCAGCCAGTAGCTGGCCTCGGCCGCTTGCGGCGCCTGCGGGTTCTGCTGGATGAACAGCGACAGCGCGTTGATCGCGTTGGGAAAGTCGCGCGCGCGCAGGAGGTTCAGCGCCTTGTCGTAGTCGGGGCTGGCCTGGCTGTCGCCGGCTGCGGCCTGCTGGGCGGCGGGCTGCGAGGCGTCCTGTTTGCCGGCGGCGTGGCCCTCCAGGCGGGACAGGCGGCCGTCCAGGTCGTTGTACAGGTCGTTCTGGCGCTTCTGCGTGGTCTGCAGATTGTAATTCAGCACCTCGATGTCGCCGCGCAGCTTGGCGACCTCGGCCTTCAGTGTCTCGACCGCGCCGACCATTTCCAGCAGCTTCTCGTTGGACAGCTTGTTTTCCACGGCGGCGATGCGGGTGGACGCCTGCTGGTTCACCTGGGCCAGCTGGCGGCGGGTTTCTTCCAGGTCGCTGGTGCTGGCGCAACCGGTCAGGATCAACAGCAGCGCGCTACTGATGGCTATGCGGTTCATGGGCGTTCCGATGGATGAAGATTGCCGGACATCATAGCGGCTTGGCCGCCATTTGGCAGCCCGCCGCCGATATCCGGCAGGAGAGGGCGGGCGGCGATGCCGCCCGCTAGGCGCTTACTGGCCCTGGTAAACGATGTCGGCGCGGCGGTTTTCGGCGTAGTCGGCGTCGCTGTGGCCGGTGGCCTTGGGTTTTTCCTTGCCGAAGCTGACGGCTTCCAGCTGGCTGTCCTTCACGCCCAGCACTTCCATCGCGCGCTTGACGCTCTCGGCGCGGCGCTGGCCCAGGGCCAGGTTGTATTCGCGGCTGCCGCGGGCGTCGGTATTGCCCTGGATGATCACCTTCTTGTCGTGGCCCTTCAGGTATTCGGAATGGTTGGCGACGGTGGTCTTGCCATCGCCCTCCACGGCGGAGGAGTCAAAGGCGAAGTACACGCTGCGCTTGGCCAGCGGGCTGTTCGGGTCGTTCAGCGGGTCCATCGCCACCTGGCCCTGGTCGCTGCCGGACGTCGTCGGCGCCTGGGTGGTCGGGGCCTGGGTCACCGGCGCGGCCGGGGTCTCCGCCGGCTTGGTGCTGGCGCAGGCGGCGAGCAGCGTGGCGACGGCGGTGGCGAGGGCGAGTTGTTTCAGGTTCATCGTTTGGCTCCCATCAAGGATTATTGAATGGACCCCATGCCGGGTCCTGAACATCACCATTGAGCACGGCCAGCTTCACCTTGCTGCTGCCGTCGGCGGTGGCCGCGTACAGCACGCTCTGGCCGCCGACGGCGCTGGAATACAGCACCATGCGGCCATTGGGCGCGAAACTGGGGCGCTCACTGTAACTACCGTCAGACAACTGCCTGCTGTCATTAGTTGCCAAATCCTGCGACATCACACGGAAATTGCCGGCGGAACGTCGAATATAGACCAGTGTCTTGCCATCCGGCGACAATTTGGGCGAAACATTGTAATTGCCCTCCCAGGTAACGCGCTGGGCGTCGCCGCCGTTTACCGGCACCCGGTAGATCTGCGGATTGCCGCTGCGGTCGGAGACGAAGTACACCATGGCGCCGTCCGGGCTGAAAGTGGGCTCGGTGTCGATGCCGCCGTTGTACATCAGGCGGCGCGCCGGGCCGCCGGCGGCGTTGATGATGTAGATCTGCGAGTTGCCGCTGGTGGTCAGCACCACGGCCAGCCGGCTGCCGTCCGGGCTCCAGGCCGGGGCGGAATTGCTGCCCTTGAAGTTGGCGACCGCGCGGCGCTGGCCGGTGGCCAGGTCCTGCACCCACACAACCGGTTTCTGGCTGGCGAAGGACACGTAGGCGATGTGGCGGCCGCTCGGGCTCCAGCTGGGCGAGATGATCGGCTCGCTGGAGCGCAGGATGGTCTGGCTGCGCTGGCCGTCCACATCGGAAATCTGCAGCGCGTAGTTGCGGCCGGACTTCAGCACATAGGCCAGGCGGGTGTTGAAGAAGCCCTTCTGGCCGGTGATCGCCTCGTAGATCATGTCGGCGATCGCGTGCGCCACCTGGCGGCTGCGGTCCGGCGTTACCGTGAATTCGCCGCCGGTCAGCTGCTTGCGCTGCGACGCGTCCATCAGCCGGAAGCTGATCTTGATCTGGCCGCCGCCGGCGCTTTCCACCTTGCCGATCGCCAGCGACTGGGCGCCGGCGGCCTGCCACAGCGGATAGCGGATGTCGGCCGGTTCGAACGGCACGTTGGCGACGGCGGAGGGGTCGATCAGGCGGAAGGCGCCGGACAGCGCCAGGTCGTTGCGGATCACCGGCGTCAGGTTGCCCTGGGTCGGCGCTTCGTCCTTGAACGGCAGCACGGAGATGGCGTGGCGGCTGGCGCCGCCGCCTATGATTTCGATGTTCAGTTCGGCGCGGGCGCTGCCGGCGACCAGCATCGCCGCCACCAGCATGCCCCGCAACAGGGCTTTCAAACTCGGCATGGCTTCCTCAGGGCTGGGTTTCGCCCGCTCAGCGCGGACGGAAGGTCAGGGTAAACGTGCGGTAGCCGTCGTTGAAGTTGGCTCCCGCCGGCAGTTTGGGAAAGGTCTTGGCCTCCCACACCGCGCGTTGCACGGCATCATCATAGGCCGGAACGCCGCTGCTTTTCACCAGTTGCACCGCGCGGACTTCCAGCGTCGGCAGCAGCGTCACCCGCAGCACCGCCGCCGGATTGCCGGCGATGCCCGGCGGAACCTGCACCAGCGGCGTCACCTTGGCCTTGACCAGATCGATCCAGCCGGCGTTGACGCCGGAGCCGTTGACCGCGCCGCCGGCCACGCCGTGCTTGCTGCCGGCCTGGTCGCTGCGCGCGTTCGGCTTGCCGCTGGTGCGCGAGCTGTCCAGGCTGGAGAGCAGGTCGTCGGCCTCGTTGTTGTAGGCCTTGGCGGTCTTGTGGCCCGGCTTGGCCGCGGGCGGCGTGTGGGTCTTGGCTTCTTTCTTGTCCGGCGCTTTTTCCGCCGGCTTGGCCTTTTCCGGGATTTTTTTCTCCGGCTCGGCCGGTTTGGGCTCGTGCTTGGGTTTCTTCGGCTCGGGTTCGGCCGCCGGCTTGGGTTCCGGTTTCGGCGTCTCGTGTTTGGGCTCGTTCTTCTTGCCCAGGTTGACCTCGGCCGGCGGCGTCGCCGCCGCCGGTCTGGGTTCCGGCGCCGGCTGCGGCGCCGGAGCGGCCGGGGAAGTCGCCGCCGGCGGAGGCGGCGGCGCGGTGGTCCACAGCTCCAGCGCCAGCGGCGCCGGGCTGGGCGGCGGCGTGGTTTGCAGGCCGCCCCACAGCAGCAGGCCGATCACGCCGGCGTGGAACAGCGCCGAGGCGATGAAGGCCCAAGGGCGCGGAGAGGAGGACGCTTGCGAGCTCATTGCTTGCTGATTTGCTTGACGGTCAGCGCCACGCGCTTGATGCCGGCCTGATGCAGGCGGTCGGCTATCTTCACCACTTCGGCGTACTTGAGATTGGCGTCGGCGGAAATGGCAACCGGGCGCTGGCCGGCGCCGGCCAGCGCCTGCAGCTGGCTGGCCAGATCGTCCAGCGAATCGACTCGGGTCTTCTGCTCGCCGTCCACCAGTTCGATCTTGCCGGCGGCGTCCACGGTGACCTCCAGCGGGCGCACGTCGATGGCGGGCGCCTCGGAGACGCTGGGCACGTCGATCACGCCCGGCGTGAACATCGGGGCGGTGACCATGAAAATCACCAGCAGCACCAGCATCACGTCGATATAGGGCACGACGTTCATCTGGTTCATCTGGCGGCGGGGGCGGCGGTTCAGCATGACGGTGACGGGGTAGGCTCGGTCAACAAACGGCCATCATAGCACCGGCACGGGGGCCGGCGCTGTGGCCAAAACGTTACAGACCGTCCGCCGGCGGCGAAAGTTCATGCGCGCGGGCTAGGGGCTGTTGACGTTTGGTGAGTGGATCGCGTTTGCGCCGATTTGGGACGGAAGCAAGGCGCACAGTCCGACACATAGTCAAGCTATGCAAGGGCTGGGCAACGCGGCTTCCGTCCCAAAGCGGCCAAACCCGCAGGGCCGGGCGCTTTTCGCGACGACTCTTCGTTGTTCCGCGCTGGCAGAGAATGACTATGCGGCTCGCGAAACGCCTCGATTCGCCGCAAAACGCATCCCGGCGCGACCGCTCAGCAAACATCAACAGCCCCTAACGGCGGGTGCACAGCGTCAGGCCGTCGCCTATCGGCAGCACGCACATGTGCACGCGCGGGTCGGCCTTGAGGCTGGCGTTGAAAGCGTGCACCAGGTGCACGCCGGGCGGATCTTCCGGCTTGGGCTCCACCACGCGGCCGGACAGAAAGATGTTGTCGATGGCGATCACGCCGCCGGGGCGCACCAGCTCAAGGCAGGCTTCGTAGTAGTCGCGGTAGGACGGCTTGTCGGCGTCGATGAAGGCGAGGTCGAAGCGGCCGGCCTGGCCGTCGTCCAGCAATTGGCGCAAGGTGTTCAGCGCCGGCTGCAGCCGCAGGTCGATGCGGCCGGCGACGCCGGCCTTGGCCCAGTAGTCGCGGGCGATGGCGGTGAAGGCTTCGCTGACGTCGCAGGCCACCACCTCGCCGTCCTCCGGCATCGCCAGCGCCACGGTCAGCGCGCTGTAGCCGGTGAACACGCCGATCTCCAGGTAGCGGCGCGCGCCGATCAGCCGCGCCAGCCAGGCCATGAACTGGCCCTGGTCCGGCGAGATCTGCATCTTGGCCAGCCGGTGGCCGGCGGTGAATTCGCGCAGCTCGCGCTGGACCGGGTGTTCAGCGACGGCGATGTCGAACAGGTAGCCGGAGAGGGCGCTATCGAGCGCGACGGTGTGGCGAGTCATGCTTGGCTTTCCAGAAAGACAAAACGCCCGCATGGGGCGTTGGACGCGGAGAGAATGGCGCTTATTCCGGCTGATAGACGTAAGGCTTCTGCGGCACGCGGGATTCTTTCCAGCGGCGCTGGTCTTCCAGGCTGACGTCGCGGTCCCACAGGGTCAGGCGCAGCTCGCGGCGCTCGCTGTCCACTTCCGGATTCTTCTCCAGGAAGCCGTTGATGAACTGGGTGAATTCGGACTGGTACATCGTACCCTCCATGGTGGCTGATCCGACAATTTTAATCGATTCGCGGCCATGCCGCCACGCCGGCTCAGTCCGCCTCTTGCTCGCCGTACAGCATGCACTCGATGCGCCGGTCCGGGATCAGCCACATCAAGGCCACCGCCAGGTACAGCGCGCCGGCCAGCCAGGTATGCCACCAGGCGGCGGCGATCGCCAGCAGGTAGCACAGCGGCGACAGCTTGCCCTTGACGTCGCCGCCCAGCGCCTCGGACAGCCGGGTGCGGTTGCCGGGCAGGCACAGCAGCGCCTGCTGCATGATCCACCAGGCGATCGCGCACATCAGCAGCACGACGCCGTACATCGCCACCGGCAGCGGCGCGAAGTGGTTCTCGCCCATCCAGCCGGTGACGAAGGGAATCAGCGACAACCAGAACAGCAGGTGCAGATTGGCCCACAGCACGCGGCCGTCGATGCGGCGGGCGGCGTGGTAGAAGTGATGGTGGTTGTTCCAGTAGATCCCCACGTAGACGAAGCTGAGCACATAGCAGAGGAACACCGGCAGCAACGGCGCCAGCGATTGCCAGTCGGTGCCGTGCGGCGCTTTCAGCTCCAGCACCATGATGGTGATGATGATGGCGATCACGCCGTCGCTGAACGCCTCCAGGCGATTCTTTTCCATATCGATTCCATGAGGATGGTCCTGACTGGAATGTAGAGCGGCGGCGCGGCCCAGGCAACGCTCAGCCGCGGGCGGGGCGGCAGGGCAGGCGGATGCGGGTCAGATGGCGGCCGTCGCGGCGCTCGGTGGACAGCGAGGCCTCGGCGTCGTACAGCAGGTCGAGACGCTCGCGCAGATTGGACAGCGCGATGCCGCTGCCGGCGCTAGGCGCGGGTTCCTCCGGCAGCGGATTGTCCAGCGTCAGCTCCAGCTGGCCGGCGGCGACGCGGGCGGCGATGACGATCTCCACCGCGCCCGGCACCCGCTCGGCGCCGTGGCAGACCGCGTTCTCGGCCAGCGGCTGCAACAAGAGCGGCGGCAGCGCGGCGTCCGGCGGCGCGTCGATGCGCCAGCTCACCGTCAGCCGCGGCCCCAGCCGCTCGGCTTCTATCGCCAGGTACATCCGCGCCAGCTCCACCTCGCGCGCCAGCGTCGACTCCCGGTCCGGCGCGGCCATCTGCGCGCGGAACAGCTCGGCCAGGTTCTCCAGCACGGTCTCCGCCTGTTGCGGACGCGAGCGGATCAGCGCGATGGCCGCGTTCAGGCTGTTGAACAGGAAATGGGGGCGGATGCGCGCCTGCAGCGCCGTCAGCCGCGCCTCGGCCAGCGCCGGCGACAGCGCGCGCTGGCGCAGCGCCAGATAGCGCAGCCACAGCGGCATGGCCGCCATCGCCAGCAGCGCGGCGGGCCAGGCCTGGCGCCAATCGCCCTGCAGCCGCCATTGGCACAGCGCGAAGCCGGCGCCGGCCATCAGCGCGGCCCACGCCGCGCCGAAGCGGCGGCGCGGCAACCAGGGGCTGGCCAACGCCAACAGCGCCAGCGTCAGCAGGCTGCCGGGAACCAGCGCCAGCGCCGCCTGCAGCCAGCGCCACAGCGGCTGGTCGCCGGCCAGCGCGAGCACGCCTGCCGCGCACAACAGCAACGCGGGCAGCTGCAACAGGCGCAACATCGCGCCGGGCTGGCGGAAATCCGGCAACGGCGTGGGGATCGTGCGGGGCATGGCGGGCATCCGGGAGCGATGCTGCGATGATAGCGCGAGGCAGAGAAAACCGCCGCCGCCGTGTATAACTGAAGGCATCGGAACCAGGGAGCGGAGCGATGAGAACGCTGTTGCTGCTGTTGCTGTTCTGCCTAGGCTTGGGCCGCGCGCTGGCGGCCGAGCTGCTGATCGCCACCGGCGAGTACGCGCCGTGGACCGGCGAACGCTTGCCCGGCGAGGGCTTCGTCAACCGGGTGGTGCGCGAAGCCTTCGCACGCGAGGGCGTGCAGGTGCGCTTCGAGTACATGCCGTGGGCGCGGGCGCTGGAAGCGTTGCGCAACGGCAACGCCCAGGCCAGCTCGTTCTGGTTCGACGACCCGGTCAAGGCCAAGGAATTCCTGTACAGCGCGCCGCTCTCCGAGCACCGCGAAGTGCTGTTCCACCGCAAGGACGTGACCGTGCCCTCGTGGCAGAAACTGCCGGAGCTGCGCGCGCTGCGCTTCGGCGCCACTCGCGGCTACACCTACACCGCTGAATTCCGCCAGTTGACGAAGCAGGGCATGCTCAAGGTGGAGGAGGCCAACGACGACAAGACCAATCTGCTGAAAATGCTGGCCGGCCGCATCGAATTGTTCCCGATAGACGAATTCACCGGCTGGCAGCTGCTCTCTTCCGACGCCTTTCCCCGCGGCGCGCATGATCTGGTCACCACCGAGTCTCGCCCGTTCAGCATCCAGTACGGCCATTTGCTGATGCCGCGCTCCGCGCGCAACGAGCAGCTGATGGCGCGCTTCAACGCCGGCCTGGCCAAGCTGAAGGCCGACGGCACGCTGGAGCGTTTCCGTCTCGACCTTTACCGCGGCAGCGGCATGAGTCAATGAGCCGGCGCTGATCTGGCGCAAACTTCATCCTGATCGGCGGGTTTCCCGGCTTTACAGTCCGGACCGGCCGGCGCTAGTGTCGAATTTTTCAAAATATCAGAAAAATCTAATTTGCATGTAGGCTAGCTACCGGCGTCTCCAACCCGTTTGTCACATGTTGGAAACAAGGCTCTGCTGCAATGCCTTTTATTGCGCCGCGCAATGCCGAAGGCATGTCAATTCGCCCGGTTGAATCCTGGCTGTCAGACGATATACGGTAGCCAATATATGCCTTGCATAATGCGCTGCAACATGCATTTAATGATTTTCCAACGATCGTCTCCATTGCCGCGCACGACCGTTCCCATTTCCGATTTCACCATCCATTGATCAGGAGATATTTGAGATGCATATCGTCATTCCAGCCGAGCGGCTGGCCGGCGAACATCGCGTCGCGGCCACGCCGGACACGGTGAAAAAGCTGGTCGCCGCCGGACACGCCGTCACGGTCGAGCGAGGCGCGGGCCTCGCCGCCGCCTTGCCCGACGCCGCCTACCTGGCCGCCGGCGCGGCCATCGCCGAACAGCGGCAGCCTATGCTGGCCGCCGCCGACACGGTGCTGGCGGTGCGGATGCCGGATGCCGGCGACATCGCCGCGCTCAAGCCGGGCGCCGCGCTGGTCGGCATGCTGGCGCCTTACCAAAACGAACTGCTGCCGCAGCTGGCGGAGCAAAAGGTTTCCGCCTTCGCGCTGGAGCTGCTGCCGCGCACCACCCGCGCGCAAAGCATGGACGTGCTGTCCAGCCAGAACAACATCGCGGGCTACAAGGCGGTGCTGCTGGCCTGCCAGTACTACCCGCGCTTCATGCCCATGCTGATGACGGCGGCCGGCACGGTGAAAGCTGCCCGCGTGCTGGTGCTGGGCGTCGGCGTCGCCGGCCTGCAGGCCATCGCCACTGCCAAGCGGCTGGGCGCGGTGGTGGAGGCTTACGACGTGCGTCCGGCCACCCGCGAGCAGGTGGAGTCGCTGGGCGCCAAGTTCGTCGAAGTGCCGATGAGCGACGAGGAGAAAGCGGCCAACGACGGCGTCTATGCCCGCGAGATGACGCCCGAGTTCCAGACACGGCAAAACGCGCTGATCGCCCAGCGCGCCGCCGTCGCCGACATCGTCATCACCACCGCGCTGATCCCCGGCAAGCCGGCGCCGCGCCTGTTGTCCGCCGACGCGGTGGCGGACATGAAACACGGCTCGGTGATCGTGGACCTGGCCGCCGAGGCCGGCGGCAACTGCGCGCTGACCCGCGCCGGCGAAGCCTGCCTGTCCCCCAATGGCGTGCACGTGGTGGGCCTGCTCAATCTGCCCGCCATGCTGGCGGCCGACGCCTCCAGCCTCTACGCGCGCAATCTCCACACCTTCCTCGGCCTGTTGCTGGCGCCGGAAGGGCTGAAGATAGACCTCGACGACGACCTGGTGGCCGCCACCCTGATCACCCATCAGGGCGAGCGGCGCTTCGGCGCCGCCGCGCGCCCGGCCGCTCCGGCGGCGCAACACGACAAGGAGCCGCAACATGGCTGATCCCTTCCTCACCAGTCTCACCGTCTTCGTGCTGGCCGTGTTCGTCGGCTACCACGTGGTATGGAACGTCACCCCGGCGCTGCACACGCCGCTGATGGCCGTCACCAACGCCATTTCCGGCATCATCATCGTCGGCGCCATGCTGCAGGTGGTGGATATCCATGGCCAGCAGATCACCGTCACCTCGGTGCTGGGCGCCATCGCCATCTTCCTCGCCAGCATCAACATCTTCGGCGGCTTTCTGGTCACCCAGCGCATGCTGGACATGTTCAAGAAAAAGAACAGGAGCTAAGCGATGCAGAATGTCTCGGCTGTTCTTTATCTGGTCGCCGCCGTATTGTTCATCCTGGCGCTGAAAGGGCTGTCCAGCCCGGCGTCGGCGCGGCGCGGCAATCTGTACGGCATCGCCGGCATGGCCATCGCCGTGCTCACCACCCTGCTGATTCTGGACAAGCCGGTGCTGGCGCTGATAGGCGGCGCGGTCGCCGCCGGCGCGGTCATCGGCGGCTGGAAGGCGCGCACGGTGGAAATGACCGGCATGCCGGAGCTGGTGGCGGCGATGCACTCGCTGGTGGGCCTGTCCGCGGTGCTGATCGCGGTGGCGGCCATCTTCCATGGCGGCGTCGAGCACACGCCGGTGCAAAAGGTGGAGCTGTTCATCGGCGCCTTCATCGGCGCCATCACCTTCACCGCCTCGGTCATCGCCTACGGCAAGCTGTCCGGCCGCTTCGGCGCCAAGGCGATCAGCTTCGCCGGCCAGCATCCGCTCAATCTGTTGCTGGCGCTGGCCATGGTCGGTTTCGGCGCGGCCTATTTCTTCACCGACAGCCAGGCCGCCTTCCTGGCCATGGTGGCGGTGGCGCTGGCCCTGGGCGTGACGCTGATCATCCCCATCGGCGGCGCCGACATGCCGGTGGTGGTGTCGATGCTGAACAGCTACTCCGGCTGGGCGGCGGCGGGCATCGGCTTCACCCTGAACAACCCGGTGCTGATCATCGCCGGCGCCTGCGTCGGCTCGTCCGGCGCCATCCTGTCCTACATCATGTGCAAGGCGATGAACCGCTCCATCGTCAGCGTGCTGCTGGGCGGTTTCGGCGCGGAAGCGGCGGCCGGCCCGGCGGCCGGCGACGGCGCGGCCAAGTCCTACAAGGCCGGCAGCGCCGAGGACGCGGCCTTCCTGATGGCCAATGCCGACCAGGTGGTCATCGTGCCCGGCTACGGCCTGGCGGTGTCGCGGGCGCAGCATGCGCTGCAGGAGTTCGCCGACCTGCTGCACGAGCAGGGCGTCAACGTCCGCTACGCCATCCACCCGGTGGCGGGACGGATGCCCGGCCACATGAACGTATTGCTGGCAGAGGCCGAGGTGCCGTACGAGCAGGTGCTGGAGATGGAGGAGATCAACGCCGACTTCTCCACCACCGACGTGGTGCTGGTGATCGGCGCCAACGACGTGGTCAACCCGGCGGCGCAGAAGGACAAGCAGAGCCCGATCTACGGCATGCCCATCCTGGAAGCGCACAAGGCGCGCAACGTGGTGGTGGTCAAGCGCTCGATGAACGCCGGCTATGCCGGCCTCGACAACGAGCTGTTCTACATGGACAAGACCATGATGGTGTTCGGCGACGCGAAAAAAGTGGTGGAAGACCTGCTGAAGAACGCAGTGCACTGACAGCCGCGGCGGCCGTTCGCGACGCCCGCCGCCGGCGGGCGTTTCCGCTTCCGGCGGCCCCGAATCGCCGAGCGCGCGCAAGCAGAGGGAACCCCCGCCGGCCTGCCGCGTCCTATCTCATTTATATTCAGAGAGACACGATGTCCCACCGTCTGATCTTGCCGGCGCTCGCCGCCGCATTGCTGGCCGGCTGCGCCGGCACCACCGCTCCGGGCCAGGCCGCCGTCTCGCCCGCGCTGTCCCTGTCCCAGCTGAAAGGCGAATGGCGGCAAGTCGACGCCGGCCCCGCCGCCGCCAAGCTGCAGATCGACGAGCAGCGCCTGTCCATCCGCGCCGGCTGCAACGGCATGTTCGGCCCCGCCTCGCTGGAAAACGGCAAGCTGAGCGCCAAACCCCTGGCCGCCACCATGATGATGTGTCCGCCGGAGGCGATGCAGCGCGACGCCGCGCTGAGCCGCCAGCTGGAGGCGGGCATGCCGGCCAAGCTGGCGCAGGGACAACTGCAGCTGGGCGAGGGCAAAGACGCGATGCGTTTCGAAAAGCTGCCCGAAGGCGAGATCAAGTTCATCTACATCGCGCCGGAGCGCAAGGCCTGCACCGGCGTCGCGCCGATGCAATGCCTGCAGGTGCGGGCGGACAAGAACCAGCCGTGGCAGCTGCATTACGGCGAGATCGAAGGCTTCCAGCCCGAGCCGGGCGTAGCCTACCGGCTGCGCATCAAGGAGGTGAAGGTGGACAATCCGCCGGCCGACGCTTCTTCCATCCGCTGGATTCTGGATCTGGTGGTGGAGCAGGAAGTGGTCAAACACTGACTGACAAAGTAAAGCACAATGCATTTCCATCATCCCGTGGAAAATATCGAATTCGATATCCCTGACCGTTGGTGGATCGAGGCCGGGGCGGATCGCTTTATAAGATCCGCCTCCTCCTTTTCCGCCTCATCCACACCTGCATGGCCAAACCAACTTGTTTCCATTGCAGACGTCACGGCGCCACGACGAAATAAAGGCATTGTTGGTCTTGGAGAAGAGCGAACGATCTCGCTGCTACGAGCGATGGTTACTGGCCTGGAACTTCCTCCTTTAGAAGTTCACCAGCCACCTGATGCAACTAAGCTTGTCGTCCGAGACGGCTTTCATCGTTATTTCCTCTCGATTGCACTTGGTTTCCCCGAATTGCCGGTTTCTGTGCGGCCATATTTCGATATCAATGCGCTCTAACTTCCAGTCAAAATATGAATTTTTCATGTTTTGCAAACCAAATTCGCATGTTCCGCAAAGGGCCCTGCTCGAGCGCTGAATAGCCGCTCTGCTACAATCGCGGCATTGAAATTGCAGGAGGCCGCCATGAGCCTGATTCCCGAAATCAAACCCCAGCAATCGCTGGAGCTGCTCAAAGAGCTGCACATCCTCACCCGCGACGGCAAGATCAACCAGGACACCCGCCGCAAGCTGAAGCAGGTTTACCACCTGTACCAGTTCATCGAACCCCTGATGGCCGACGTGCTGGAGAAGAAAGGCGCGATGACACTGGCCGACCACGGCGCCGGCAAGTCCTACCTCGGCTTCATCCTGTACGACCTGTTCCTGAAGGACAAGGCTGCCGGCCATGTCTACGGCGTGGAGACGCGGCAGGAGCTGGTGGACAAGTCGCGCGAGCTGGCGGACCGACTGGGCTTCGAGCGCATGGGCTTTCTCAACCTGACGGTGGAGCAGTCCATCACTTCGACCGAGCTGCCGGAGCAGGTGGACATCATCACCGCGCTGCACGCCTGCAACACCGCCACCGACGACGCCATCCGCTTCGCGCTGGCCAAGGACGCGCAGTACATCGTGCTGGTGCCGTGCTGCCAGGCCGAGGTCGCTTCGGTGCTGCGCCAGAAGAAGAACGAGACTTTCGGCAAGACGCCGCTGTCCGAGCTGTGGCGCCATCCCATCCACACCCGCGAGTTCGGCAGCCAGCTGACCAATGTGCTGCGCTGCCTGCAGCTGGAGGCGCGCGGCTACCAGCTGACTGTGACCGAGCTGGTGGGCTGGGAGCATTCGATGAAGAACGAGCTGATCATCGCCAAGAAAACCGGCAAGGGCAAGAACAGCGCCCGCGAGCGCCAGTTGGCCATCCTGGACGAATTGAACCTGATGGACCTGCGCGAGCGCTTCGCCTATTGAACGGCGGCTCGCCTGTCGTTTCCGTCCGAGCGCCTCATCGGACGCCGCTTTCAGGGAAACAAAGCCCGTCGCGCAGCCAGCCCCCGCTCTGCGCCGCGGGCTGTTTCACGCGCCGTCCCAACGCGCGGCCGCCGCCTCGTCGCTAGCCTTGGCGTCCACCCAGTGGCGGCGGCCATCGGCCAGAATTTCGCACTTCCAGAACGGCGCCTGCCGCTTCAGGTAATCCATCAGGAAGGATGCCGCCTCGAAAGCGTCGCGCCGATGTCCGCTGGCCGCCACCACCAGCACGATGTTGTCGCCCAAAGCCAGCCGGCCGACGCGGTGGATCAGCGTCACGCCCTTCAGCGACCAGCGCCGGCGCGCCTCGCGGACGATGTCGGCCAGCGCCTTCTCGGTCATGCCTGGATAATGCTCGAGCTCCAGCGCCGCCACATCCTGGCTGTCGCCGTAGTCGCGAACCAGGCCGGTGAAACTGACGACAGCGCCGCACGCCGGGTTGGCCGACCAGCGCCTCACTTCGGCGCCGACGTCGAAGTCCTCCGCCTGCACGCGGATGTGGTTGACCGTCATCTCAGCCCCCGGTCACCGGCGGGAACACCGCCACTTCGTCGCCGTCGGCCAGCGAAGTTTCCAGGCTGGCCATCTCCTGGTTCACCGCCACGCGGAACACCTTGTTCGGCGCCAGTTCCAGCGTCCAGACCTGGCCGCGCTGGCGCAGCTCGGCCAGCAGCTCGGCCACCGTCGCCGCTTCGCTCTCCAGTTGCTCGCTCTCCACGCCCAGCGTCTCGCGCAAGCGGGCGAAATACAGCAGGTTCAGTTTCATGCGCCCCTCCAAATTCTGCTCCGAATACCGGCAGTGTATGCAAACCATCGCCGCCGGCCAATGCCGGCACGCAAACCTTGTCCGTTTTTCGGCGCTCGGGCTCCAGGTCAAAAAAAAACCCGCCGGGTAGGCGGGTCGGGTAGTCGGTGTCGCCGCTGGCCGCGCGCAAGCCGTTGCGGCCTTATTGGCATACCAATCCCATTCCTGAAATGACAAATGAATTATCATTGCCCCAGCAAAGGCTTGCAAGCGCATTTACATCCTGTTTGCAAACCCTTGCCGTCATCGTCTTCCGGCGCTCAACGCACGATTTGCGCGAGCTCGCCCTTCAGGTAGCGGTTGGCCATGGTATCCAGGTTGATCGCCTTGATCTTGCTGGCCTGGCCGGCTGCGCCGAAGGCCTCGTAGCGCGCGATGCAGACGTCGCGCATCGCTTCGATGGTCTTGGCCAGGTATTTGCGCGGATCGAACTCGGCCGGGTTCTTGGCCATGAACTGGCGGATGGCGCCGGTGGAGGCCAGGCGCAGGTCGGTGTCGATGTTCACCTTGCGCACGCCGTGCTTGATGCCTTCCACGATTTCCTCAACCGGCACGCCGTAGGTTTCTCCCAGCTCGCCGCCGTACTGGTTGATGATGGCCAGCCATTCTTGCGGCACGCTGGAGGAGCCGTGCATCACCAAGTGGGTGTTGGGGATGCGGGCGTGGATTTCCTTGATGCGGTCGATGCGCAGCACGTCGCCGGTAGGCTTCTTGCTGAACTTGTAGGCGCCGTGGCTGGTGCCGATGGCGATGGCCAGCGCGTCCACGCCGGTGTCCTTGACGAAGCGGGCGGCTTCTTCCGGATCGGTCAGCAGCTGGCTGTGGTCGAGCACGCCTTCGGCGCCGACGCCGTCTTCCTCGCCGGCCATGCCGGTTTCCAGGCTGCCCAGGCAGCCGATCTCGCCTTCCACCGACACGCCGCAGGCGTGGGCGAAGTTGACCACGGTGCGGGTGACGCCGACATTGTAGTCGTAGTCGGCCGGGGTCTTGCCGTCGGACTTCAGCGAGCCGTCCATCATCACCGAGGAGAAGCCCAGCTGGATGGAGCGCTGGCACACGTCCGGGCTGGTGCCGTGATCCTGGTGCATCACCACCGGGATATGCGGGAATTCTTCCACCGCGGCCAGGATCATGTGGCGCAGGAAAGGCGCGCCGGCATACTTGCGGGCGCCGGCCGAGGCCTGCACGATCACCGGAGCGTCCACCTTGTCGGCGGCTTCCATGATGGCGCGCATCTGTTCCAGGTTGTTGACGTTGAAGGCCGGCAGGCCGTAGCTGAATTCAGCCGCGTGGTCCAGCAGCTGGCGCATGGAAACGAGTGCCATGAATCTCTCCCTCAAGAGCCCCGCGGCGGGCGGGGCCGGTTCGAAAAAAACGGCTGACGATGGCGAATCGGCAGCCGTGATGCTTATTGACGAGTCAGGCCGGTCAGCAACAGGCCGGCGCCGACGAATGCGCCGCCGCTGAAGCGGTTGACCAGGCGCAGCCGGCGCGCGCTGTTCAACCAGCGCGACAGCCGCGCGCCGCTGCCGGCGTAGGTCAGCTGCCAGCAGGACTCGATCAGAAAAAAGGTGGTCGCCAGAATGGCCAGTTGCGGCGCTTCCGGCAGATGCGCGTTCATGAATTGCGGGAACAGCGCGGTAAAGAAGATGAAGGCTTTGGGATTGCTCATCGCCACCAGGAAGCCGCGGCGGAACAGCGCCCACGGTCCATGCTTGCCGCCGGCGTCCTCGGCCAGCTCCGCCACCGGCTGCGGCAGGCTGCGCCAGGTTTTGACGCCCAAGTACACCAGATACAGCGCGCCGGCGTACTTGACGATGGAGAACAGCAGCTCGGACGTGGCCAGCAGCGCGCCCAGGCCGGCCACCGAGCCGGCCATGATCAGGCCCAGCGCGCTCATCAGCCCCAGACAGGTCATCAGGGTGCGGCGCACGCCGTAATGGATGCCGTGGGTCATCGCCAGCAGCATGTTGGGGCCGGGCGTGGCGGAGACGAAAAACACGGTGGTGACGAACAACAGCCAGGTTTGCCAGGACATTTCTTCTCCTCAGTTTCCGCTTGTATCCCTGTTTCCGTCCTCAATCTTACGCTTATCGTCCGCCGCGCGCCGCGATTTGCCGAAACGGCGGGCCAGCCACCACAGCGCCGCGCCGGCGGCCGCGAACGGCAGCACAAGGCCGCACAGCGTCAACAGCGCCTGCGCGCTCTGCCACAACATCTGCGCGCTGCGCTGCCAGATGCCGGGCCGCTCCGGCGCCAACTCCACCGACACCGGCTGGGTATTCAACACCGCGGCCGAAATCGCCGCCTGCTCGGCCTGCAGCCGCGCCACCTCCGCCAGTCCCTGGCGCAGGACGGCGCTCTTGCCGGCGGACGCGTCCCTGGCGGTCTTGGCGCCGTCGCGCACATCCTGTTCCAGCTGGGCGATTTCCTGGCGGCGCGCGTTCAGCTCGCTGGACTGGCGCATCAACACGCCCTGCTTGCGCAGAAAAGCGAGATAGGGCTCCACTTGCCCATGCGGCAACCGAGCATTGACGCGGGCCTCGCCGTTGTAGCCTTCGTCGTCGTAGCGGCTGTAAGCCGCCTCCTCCAGCAGACAGCCCAACCGCAGACATTCCGTCCGGACCGCCAGCCAGCGCGCCTCCACTTGTCCGGCCGGCACCGCCAGCGCCAGCTGATGCCGCAAATTGCGGGCGACCAGCCGCTGCAACTCGCTGCCGTCCTCGCCATGGCCTCCTATCCGGGACTGCCCGGACGGCGAGCTCGCTTCCACCCCGGACGGCATAGCGGCATCGGTCGGCATTTGCTTCTTGCCGCAACCAGCCAGCAGGACCGGCAACAGCGCCGCCAACAGCAGCGCGCTCGTATTCTGTCTCATTCTGGTGCCTGGCGTGATGGGTACGGCCGGCATTATCTCCGATGCCGCTTGCCTTGTCCCTGGCGCATCATGGGAAAAAGGCCATGCCGGCTTGCCGGCATGGCCTTGTCGCTTAGTGCGCGCGCTCGGCCAGGATGGCCACCGCCGGCAGTTCCTTGCCTTCCAGGAACTCCAGGAAAGCGCCGCCGCCGGTGGAGATGTAGCTGATGTCGTCGGTGATGCCGTACTTGGCGATGGCCGCCAGCGTGTCGCCGCCGCCGGCGATCGAGAACGCCTTGGACTGGGCGATGGCCTGGGCCAGCGTCTTGGTGCCGTTGCCGAACGGGTCGAACTCGAACACGCCGACCGGGCCGTTCCACACCACGGTGCCGGCTTGGGCGATGATGGCGGCCAGTTCCTTGGCGGAGTCCGGGCCGATGTCCAGGATCATGTCGTCGGCGGCCACTTCGGCCACATTCTTGGTGGTCGCGGCGGCGGTTTCGGCGAATTCCTTGGCGCACACCACGTCGGACGGCAGCGGCACGTCGCCGCCGCGGGCGCGGATCTTGGCGATCACGCGCTTGGCGTCTTCCACCAGATCGGCTTCGGCCAAGGACTTGCCGATGGCCTTGCCTTCGGCCAGCAGGAAGGTGTTGGCGATGCCGCCGCCCACGATCAGCTGGTCCACCTTGTCGGCCAGCGCTTCCAGAATGGTCAGCTTGGTCGATACCTTGGAGCCGGCGACGATGGCCACCATCGGGCGGGCCGGCGCTTGCAGCGCCTTGGAGAGCGCGTCGAGCTCGGCCGACAGCAACAGGCCGGCGCAGGCCACCGGCGCGAACTTGGCCACGGCGTGAGTGGAAGCCTCGGCGCGGTGCGCGGTGCCGAAGGCGTCGTGGACGAACACGTCGCACAGCGCGGCGTAGGCGCGGCCCAGGTCTTCGTTGTTCTTCTTTTCGCCCTTGTTCAGGCGGATGTTTTCCAGCATCGCCACTTCGCCGGCGGCAAGTTCGATGCCGGCGCGGAAGTCGGCGATCAGGCGCACCGGCTTGCCCAGCAGCTCTGACAGTCGGGCCACCACCGGCGCCAGGCTGTCTTCCGGCTTCGGCTCGCCCTCGGTCGGGCGGCCCAGGTGGGTCATCAGCATCACCGCGGCGCCGGCCTTGAGACAGTGTTGGATGGTGGCCAGGCTGGCGCGGATGCGGGTGTCGTCGCCGATCACGCCGTTTTTCAGCGGCACGTTCATGTCCACGCGGATCAGCACGCGCTTGCCGGAAAGATTCTGTTCGGAGAGTTTGTTGAATTTCATCGCTGCACTCACTCGGTTGGATGCGGAACGGGATGGGACGAAACCGTGGGCGATCAAGCCGTCGTCGACGCTCGCGGTGTTGCAAAATTTCCGCTGGCGGCGCCGCCATCGTCGATCACCCCTATCCGGCAGTGTATGCCGATTCGGCGGCGTCACTTTAACACCAATCAAATTTCTTGCGCGCGTCGTGTAACAAAACAACAGGGCGAATGGCATACGCAGCCGTCCGCCCCGCCGTTTCCCGCCCGCGTCAGCGGCCGAACATCGCGCGCGCGGTGCGCAGCATCTGGCAGCTGAAGCCCCACTCGTTGTCGTACCAGGCCAGCACTTTCACCAGATTGCCGCCGGTCACCTTGGTCAGCGTGGCGTCGAAGGTGGACGCCTCTTCGGTGTGGTTGAAGTCGCCGGACACCAGTGGCAGGGTGTTGAAGCCCAGAATGCCCTTCATGCTGCCCTTGGCCGCGCCTTGCAGGATCTCGTTGATCTCGTCCTTGCAGGTATCGCGCATGGCGGTGAACGTCAGGTCCACCAGCGACACGTTGATGGTGGGCACGCGCACCGAGAAACCATCCAGCTTGCCCTTCAGTTCCGGCAGCACCAGGCCGACGGCCTTGGCCGCGCCGGTCTTGGTGGGGATCATGTTGTCGGTGGCGGAGCGGGCGCGGCGCAAGTCCTTGTGCTTGACGTCGGTCAGCACCTGATCGTTGGTGAAGGCGTGAATGGTGGTCATCAGGCCCTTCTTGATGCCGATCGCGTCGTGCAGCGCCTTGGCCACCGGCGCCAGGCAGTTGGTGGTGCAGCTGGCGTTGGACACCACGGTCATCTCCGGCGTCAGCGTGTCGTGGTTGACGCCGTAGACGATGGTGGCGTCGACATCGTCGCCGCCCGGCGCGGAAATCAGCACCTTCTTGGCGCCGGCGTCCAGATGCGCCTGGCACTTTTCCTTGCTGGTGAAGGCGCCGGTGCATTCCAGCACCAGATCGACATCCAGCGCCTTCCACGGCAGCTCGGCCGGATTGCGGGTGCTGAAGAACGGAATCTTGTCGCCATTCAGGATCAGATGCTCGCCATCCTGCTCCACGGTGCCGGGGAAGCGGCCGTGCACGGTGTCGAATTGGGTCAGGTGGGCATTGATGTTCAGGTCGCCGGAGGCGTTGACCGCCACCACCTTGAAATCGTCGTGCAACTTGTTTTCGTAGATGGCGCGCAGAACTTGGCGGCCGATGCGGCCGTAACCGTTGATGGCGAGGCGGATGGTCATGCTTCTTTCTTCTCCTGGCTGCTTCTTGTAGTGCCGGCACTACACGGCACGGCAAAAAAAGACCGCCGAGTCGCCCCGGCGGCCTGTTTGTTTCTTAACGCAGAACGGCGCGGATCTTGGCGACCACGTTTTCCACGGTGAAGCCGAATTCCTTGAACAGCTGGCCGGCCGGAGCGGATTCGCCAAAGGTGGCCATGCCCACCACGTCGCCTTCCAGGCCCACGTACTTGCGCCAGAAGTCCGGATGGCCGGCCTCCACCGCCACGCGCGGCAGGCCCGCCGGCAGCACGCTCTGCTGCCAGGCCTTGTCCTGGGCGTCGAACACATTGGTGCACGGCATGGACACCACGCGCACCGGCACGCCTTCGGCGGCCAGGGTTTCCTGCGCCTTCAGCGCCAGCTCGACCTCGGAGCCGGTGGCGATCAGCACCGCGCGGGCGTTGGCGGCGTCGCGCAGCACGTAGCCGCCCTTCTTGATGGCGGCCACTTGCGCCTCGTCGCGGGCGACGAAAGGCAGGTTCTGCCGGCTCAGCACCAGGCTGGACGGGGTGTGCTTCTGCTCGATCGCGTGCGCCCAGGCCACCGCGGTTTCCGTGGTGTCGCACGGACGCCAGGTGTGGTGGTTGGGGATGTAGCGCAGGGTGGCGGTCTGCTCCACCGGCTGGTGGGTCGGGCCGTCTTCGCCCAGGCCGATCGAATCGTGGGTGAACACGAAGATCGGGTTGATCTTCATCAGCGAGGCCATGCGCAGCGCGTTGCGGGCGTATTCGCTGAACATCAGGAAGGTGCCGCCGTACGGGCGCAGGCCACCGTGCAGCGTCATGCCGTTGATGATGGCGGCCATGCCGAACTCGCGCACGCCGTAGCTGATGTAGTTGCCGTTGCCTTCGCCGTCGATCCACTTGCTGCCGGACCAATTGGTCAGGTTGGAGCCGGTCAGGTCGGCGGAGCCGCCGACGAACTCGGGCAGGGACGGGGAGAACGCTTCCAGGGCGATCTGGCTGGCCTTGCGGGTGGCCACGGTCTGGGCGGCGTCGGCGATCTTGGCGACGGCTGCGGCCTGGGCTTCGGCCCAGCCGGCCGGCAGCTCGCCCGCCATGCGGCGCTCGAACTCGGCGGCCAGTTGCGGGTGGGCGGCGCGGTAGGCGTCGAAGCGCTTGTTCCATTCGATCTCGGCGACGGCGCCCTGGTCGCGGGCGCTCCATTCGGCGTAGATCTCGGACGGGATTTCGAACGGCGCGTGCGGCCACTTCAGGCCTTCGCGCGCGGCGGCGATTTCAGCCGCGCCCAGCGGCGCGCCGTGGCAGTCGTGGCTGCCCTGCTTGGTGGGCGCGCCGAAGCCGATGGTGGTGCGGCAGCAGATCAGCGTCGGCTTGTCGGCGCTCTTCTTGGCGGTGGCGATGGCGGTGGAGATCTCGGCCGGATCGTGGCCGTTGACGTTGCGGATCACCTGCCAGCCGTAGGCTTCGAAGCGGGCCGGGGTGTCATCGCTGAACCAGCCTTCGACGTGGCCGTCGATGGAGATGCCGTTGTCGTCCCAGAAGGCGATCAGCTTGTTCAGGCCCCAGGTGCCGGCCAGCGAGCAGGCCTCGTGGCTGATGCCTTCCATCAGGCAGCCGTCGCCCAGGAAGGCGTAGGTGTGGTGGTTGACGATGTCGTGGCCGTCGCGGTTGAATTGGGTGGCCAGCATCTTCTCGGCCATCGCCATGCCCACGGCGTTGGTGATGCCCTGGCCCAGCGGGCCGGTGGTGGTTTCCACGCCCGGCGCGTAACCGTATTCCGGGTGGCCCGGCGTCTTGGAGTGCAGCTGGCGGAAGTTCTTGAGGTCGTCGATGGAGAGATCGTAGCCGGTCAGATGCAGCAGGCTGTAAATCAGCATCGAGCCGTGGCCGTTGGAGAGGACGAAGCGGTCGCGATCGGCCCAGGCCGGATTGGCCGGGTTGTGCTTCAGATGATCGCGCCACAGGACTTCGGCGATGTCAGCCATGCCCATCGGGGCGCCCGGGTGGCCGGATTTGGCTTTTTCCACAGCGTCCATGGAGAGGAAGCGAATGGCGTTGGCAAGCTCGGTGCGGGTAACCATGCAGGTAAAACCTCAAGACTATTGGGAACCGGAACGACGGTTCATCCCTCGCGCTCGATGCTGCTGGCGACAGGGGCACGCCGTCGCAAAACCGCAAGATTATCGCCGATTTAGGCCTTTCCCGGCAACCGGCCGCCGCGCCGCGAATTGAGTACAATCAAGCATACCCGTTGCTCAACGCCAATCCAAAGGCATAATCAAACAACATTCCGCGCCCCGGCGCGCCCACGGAGAACCCCATGCAAGACCCCAACAGCCTCCCCATCCCCCGCAAAGTCGCCGCCGGACGCGGCTGGCGCTGGTTCGTGGAGGCGTTCCAGATCGTCCGTCTGCAGCCGCTGACCTGGGTGCTGCTGACCCTGGTCTACATCCTGATCCAGATCGGCCTCAGCATCATCCCCCTCCTCGGCGATCTCGCCAGCGCGCTGATCGGCCCGGTGTTCGCCGCCAGCTTCGTGCTGGCCGCCGCCAAGTCCGAGCGCGGCGAGGAGCTGGAACTGGCCGACCTGTTCGCCGCCTTCCGCCAGATGCCCGGCCCGCTGCTGCTGCTGGGCGCGATGCTGATCGGCCTGATGCTGGCAATCATCGTCGCCGGGGTGGCGCTGGGCGCGTCCGGCGGGCTGATGACGGCGCTGCTGGGCAAGGGCAGCATCTCCGACACCGGCATCGGCGCCGGCGCGGTCGCGTTGCTGGTCATCGTCGCCGGCGTGGGCGGCGCGCTGTTGGGCATGGCTTACTGGTTCGCCCCGGCGCTGGTGGCGCTGAGCCGCCTCAATCCCTGGCCGGCGCTGCGCACCGGCCTGAAGGCCGGCCTGCGCAACTGGCTGCCGCTGCTGGTGGTCAGCCTGGTGCTGATGGTCAGCTGCGTGCTGGCGCTGCTGCCGCTGGGTCTGGGCCTGCTGCTGTGGATTCCGGTGGCCTCGGTCACCGCCTACACCGGCTGGCGCGACGTGTTCGGCCCGCAACAATAAGCCCTCCTCGACAAGAAAACGGGCAGGGCCTCGCGGCGCCTGCCCGTTTTTCCATCCGCGCGCCCCTCAGCGCTCGACGATGGCCAGCGCGAAACCGTCGTAGCCCTTGCCGCCCACGGTCTGGATCGCGGTGGCGGACAGCCGCGGATGGCTGCCCAGCATCTCGATGAAGCGGCGGGTGCCGACGATGGCGGGATCGGGATTGTCGGCGTTGGCCACCTCGCCCTGGCGCGCGACGTTGTCGCCGACGATGACCGTGCCCGGCCGCGACAAGCGCAGCGCCAACTCCAGATAGACCGGGTTATTGGGCTTGTCGGCGTCGATGAACACCAGATCGAACGGCGGTTCGCCGTTTTCGATCAGCCGCTGCAGCGAGTCCGCCGCCGCACCCTGGATGATGTCCACCTTGCCGGCCACGCCGGCGCGGGCCAGATTGGCGGCCGCCACTTCGACATGCCTGGACTCGTACTCCAGCGTCACTAGGCGGCCGTTTTCCGGCAGCGCGCGCGCCAGCCAGATCGTGCTGTAGCCGCCCAGGGTGCCGATCTCCAGAATCCGCCGCGCGCCGTGGATGCGCGCCAGCAGGTTGAGGAATTTTCCCTGGTTGGGCGCCACATTGATCGCAGGCAACCCGGCCGCGGCGCTTTCCGCCAGCGCCGCCTCCAGCGCGGCGTCCTGATGAACCAGCTGTCGGCAGAAATAATCGTCCACTTCGTTCCAGCGCAAGTCTTGCATCATGCATCCTCTTTTTTAGCGATAAATGGCCGCCCTCAAGACGGCGGACAACTTCAACTCCAAACCCGGCTCCGTCCGCGCGTCATGCCACGCCCTCGCCGCCGTGGGCCTGGTAGGCGGGGCGACGGCGCAGGCGTTCGAAATAGGCTTCCGCTTTCGGCAAGGCAGGCTTGTCGAACGGCGTCAGCAGCCAGCGCTGGACGGATAGGCCCAGCGCGATGTCGGCCAGGGTGAAGGCGTCCCCCAGAATCCAGCGCTCACCCAATTGCGACTCCAGCGCCGCCATCTGTTTGTTCCACGCCGCCGCGCTGTCGGCGATGCGCGCCGGATCGCGGTGGTCGGGGCTGTTGCGGCTCAGCGCGTGGAAGGCGTAGACCCAGGCGGGATTCAAATCGGCGGCCTGCCAGTCCATCCAGCGCTCGACTTGCGCCCGCCCGGCCGGATCGGCCGGCAACAGATCGCCGCGGCCATGCTTGGCGGCCAGATAGCGGCAGATGGTGTTGGATTCGGACAGCGCCGTGTCGCCGTCCACCAGCGCGGGGATTTGCGCGAAGGGATTCAGCGCCAGAAACTCAGGATCGCTGACAGGCCGAAAGCCGCGCCCCCAGTCCTCACGCTCGTAATCGAGGCCGATTTCATGGCAGGTCCACAGCACCTTGCGGACGTTGATCGAACTGCTGCGGCCGAGAATGCGGAGCATGGCGGCTTCCTAGAGAAGGGAGAGCCGCCAGTATAATCCGATTCATGCCGTATGATTATTTCGCCGTCGCGGCGCTAGGCGTCCTCCAGCCCCGCCCGCAACAAACGGGCGTGCAGCACCATGTTTTCCAGCGTCAGCCGGGCGGTGGCGGCCAGGTAGACCAGCATGCGCTTGGCCTCGTCCGGCTCCTCGGCGCGGAACACCAGCTCCCGCTCCAGCAGCGAATCGACGATCAGCTCCCGCAGATTGCTTTCATCGAACGGCAAGTCGGCGTAATCGATCGGGTCCTCCGACTCCACGTCCTCCATCAGGCACAACAGGCTTTCGCGATTGAGCATGTCCATGGTCCCCTCCCGCATGACGGCCCGCCGGGCCCTTGATTCAGTGTAGCCGCCCGCGCGTTGGCGCTACACTTGGCAACCCCGCAACCGACGATCCCCCCCATCTCCCATGCGCAAAGCCGAACGCCTGTTCCAACTGGTCAATCTGATCCGCGCCCGCCAGCCCATCACCGCGGCGGAACTGGCCGAACGCCTGGATGTGTCGGCGCGCAGCATCTACCGCTACATCGACGACCTATCGGTCAACGGCATCCCGGTTTACGGCGAGGCCGGCGTGGGCTACCGGCTGGACGAGAACTTCGAGCTGCCGCCGCTGACGCTGACCTCGGCCGAGCTGGAAGCGCTGACGCTGGCGATGGACATGCTGTCGCGCGCGGTGGGCAACGACCTCAGCCGCGCGGCGCAAAGCCTGCTGGCCAAGATCTACGCCAGCCTGCCCGACGCGCGCGCCAGCGACGGCGATGGCGCGGTGCTGGCCTTCACCGAGCCTTTCGACGCCGCGCACAAGGCGCGCTGGGACCAGCTGCGGCAGGCCATTTCCGAGCGCGCGGCGCTGGAGATCGACTATCTCAGCCTGGCGCAGGCGCGCACCCGGCGCGCGGTGTTTCCGCTGGGCCTGCTGTACTGGGGCGGCAAATGGACGCTGGTGGCCTGGTGCGCGCTGCGCGGCGATTACCGCAGCTTCCGCGTCGACCGGATCCAGTCCCTGCGGCGGACCGAAACGCCGCCGCCGCCGGCCCATGCCAGCCTGGCCGACTTCCTGCGCCGGCAACAGGAAGCTTGGCGGCTGGAGAGCCACTGACAGCACGCTGTCAGCAGGGGGGGACTAGACTTCATCCCATGTCGAAAGCGACAGCGCGGACTGGCCCCTCGCTCCCGCGCCACCCACCCAATATGCAAAGGACCTCAAGTGAACCACGCGCCCTTCACCGCCTGCCTCGCCGCGCTCGATATCGACGCCACCCTCGATTTCTTCGAGTCTCTCGGTTACGGGGTCACGCGCGACAGCATTTCCGAGCACGAAAACGTGCACATGATCAGCGAAAACGGCCGCATGCTATTCATGGTCCAACCCGTAGCCGAAGCCAATGCCTTCATGCCGCGGCTCCCCGCCCGCGACACTTCGGCCAGCGCGATGTTCTACCTGTACGTGGAGGATATGATCGCCAAGCTGGACCATGTGGGCGACAAGATCGACATCATCGCCAAGTATGAGGACGACCATTGCCGGGTTTGCTATTTCCCGGACCCCAATGGCTATGTGTTCGCCTTCGTCGAAATGACTGGCGATGCCTCGTGAAAACGCTATCGCCAACGCTGGAATGCCTGCTGTCGCTTGAAGAGGGCGTCTGGCGGGCCTTCGTCGCCGGCGATCCCGACGCCGACGCCGCGTTGCTGGCAGACGACTTCGTCGGGGTCGACCCCAGCGGCTTCGCCAACCGGGACGGGCACGTCGCGCCGCTGCGCGCCGGCCCCGCCGCCGCCGGCTATCGGCTGGACCAGGAACGGCTGGCCTGGGCCGCGCCCGAAGCCGGACTGCTGTGCTACCGCGCCCGCTGGCGTCAGCCCGGCGGCGAATGGGAAACCATGTTCGTGTCCTCGCTGTGGCTGCGCCGCGACGGCCGTTGGCGCAATGTGTTCAGCCAGGACACTCCCGCCGCCTGAACCGGCCGCCGCGCTTATCCACAGCCGCCTTTTATTTTCCGATTTACCCACAGCGTTTCACCGCGGCGGTTGCCGCCCGTCCTCCACAGGCGCATCTTCGCCACAGGACGGCCATGATCATCCCGCATCAGCCTTGCCCATGTCCGCGCGTAGCCCCAAGCCCGATGACGGCGTATGCTGAAGACATCCTCGTCCGCATGCCGGGAGGCGCGAACATGATCTACCCGGACTGGCTGCCGCCCGAAGCCACCCAGGTCATCGTGGTGCTGTTTCTGTCCTTCCTGCTCGGCCTGGAGCGGGAAGAACGCAAGCACAACGGCGACCCCTACGCCTTCGGCGGCGTGCGAACCTACCCGCTGATCGGCCTGATCGGCTACGCGATGGCGGCGTTGTCCGGCGGCGAGTTGCTGCCGCTGACGCTGGGCTTCGTCGTGGTGGCCGCCTTCCTGCTGCTGTCCTACTGGCACAAGCTGGACGCCGCCGGCCTGGCCGGCATCACCGGCCAGATGTCGGCGCTGGCCACCTACCTGATAGGCGCGCTGGTGTTCCGCGAGCTGTTCTGGCTGGCCACCACGCTGACCGTGGCCAGCCTGTTGCTGCTGGAGTTCAAGAGCGGTCTGGAAAGCCTGGCCCGGCGCATCGATCCGGCCGACATCCTCACCGTCACCCAGTTCCTGCTGCTGGCGGCGGTGATCCTGCCGCTGCTGCCCAACGCGCCGCTGGGCCGCTTTCACGTCAACCCGTTCCAGACCTGGCTGGTGGTGGTGGCCGTCAGCGCGGTGTCCTACGGCAGCTATCTGCTGCAGCGCCTGCGCCAGGACCACAGCGGCGTGCTGCTGGCCGCGCTGGCCGGCGGCGCCTATTCATCCACCGTCGCCACCGTGGCGCTGGCGCGCCGCTCGGTGGAGGCCGGCGCCCCCAGGCTGTACGCCGGCGCCATCCTGATGGCGTCCGGCATCATGTATTTGCGGCTGGGCGTATTTCTGGCGTTGTTCAATCCCGCGCTGCTGCAAAGGCTGTGGCTGCCCTTCCTCGCGCTGGCGGCTGCGGCGCTGCTGGGCGGCTGGCTGTGGGCGAAAAGCGCCCGCGCCGCGCCGGCAGGCCAGAACGGCGGCTATCGCCCGCGCAATCCCTTGGAGCTAGGCGCCGCCTTGCTGTTCGCGCTGATGTTCCTGGCCATGCTGGCCGCCACCCGGCTGGCCAGCCAATATCTGGGATCGTCCGGCGTCTACGCGCTGGCCGCGGTGATGGGCGTCAGCGACGTCGACCCCTTCATCATGGGCATCACCCAGTCCACGCCGGCGCTGATGCCGCTGCCGGTAGCCGCCTCGGCCATCCTGATCGCCGCCGCGGCCAACAATATCGCCAAGGGCATCTATGCCCGCGCACTGGGCGCGCGCGAAGCGGGAGGACAAAGCCTGCTGCTGCTGCTGGCGCTGGCCGGATTGGGGCTGCTGCCGCTGGCCTGGGTATGAACTGGCTTACCCACAGCCATGCCGCGCGCGGAAAGTTATCCACAGTCGCGCGCCTTGGCGTTCCGATCGCGCCTAACCCGCCTGGGCTCTACCCTCAATCCGCGGCGCCGCCAGCCTCAACGTCTGCGGCAGCAGCCACCCCCACAACAGCGCCAGCAAGGGCAGCAGCAGCCACCAGGCCACGCCGGGCTGCAGCGCCTGCGACTTGAACGCCGCGTAGCGCGCCAACGCCGCGTAGCGCGCCAACGGCGCGGCGACCGCGCCCAGCAACATCAGCAAGCGCGGCCGTGGCCGCCAGGATTGCAGCAGCCACAGCCACCAGCAGGCGAAACTGAGCCACCACACCATCATCCATAGCGGCAACGCGCCGACGCCGACGAAACGCAGCAGGCCGGACGCCGCCAGCGCCAAGTCAAGCAGGCAGCCAGCGCCCGCCCGCGCATGCCGCCAGGCAGGGCCTCCCACAGCAGCAACGCCGCGGCCAGCGTCACCATCACCCAACGGTCACGGCACAGCGTCAGCAGCAGCCACCAGCCGCCGAAAGCGAGACTGGCGAGAACGGGTTTGATCCAAGGCCTCATCGCTGCCGCGACCTAGGCGTCGTAGCCCAGATTCGGCGCCAGATCGCGCTCGGCCTGCTCGATGCTGACGCCGCGGCGCTCGGCGTAACTGGTTACCTGGTCCTTCTCCACCTTGCCGACGCCGAAGTAGCGCGATTGAGGATGGCTGAAATAGAAACCGGACACCGCAGCAGTCGGCAGCATGGCGTAGCCTTCGGTCAGCGTCATGCCGATAGACTGCGCGTCCAGCAGCTTGAACAAGTCCGTCTTCACCGTGTGGTCGGGGCAGGCCGGGTAGCCGGGCGCCGGACGGATGCCGCGGTAGAGCTCGTCGATCAGGCCTTCGTTGTCGATCTGCTCATCGGCGGCATAGCCCCAGAACTCGCGTCGCACGCGGGCGTGCATCAGCTCGGCGAAGGCCTCGGCCAGGCGATCGGCCAGCGCTTTGAGCAGGATGGCCGAGTAGTCGTCGTTGGCGTCTTCAAAACGCTTCACATGCGGCTCGATGCCGATGCCGGCGGTGACGGCGAAAGCGCCGATGTAGTCTTCCACGCCGCTGTCCAGGGGAGCGATGTAGTCGGCCAGCGCCCAGTTGGCCTTGCCGTCGGTTTTGGGCAGCTGCTGGCGCAAGCCGACCCAGGTCATCAGGCTGGCGCTGTTGTCCGGGTTGCGGATTTCGATGTCGTCGCCATTGACGCTATTGGCCGGGAACAGGCCGATCACCGCGTTGGCGGCCAGCCAGTTCTCGTCGACGATCCGCTTCAGCATGACTTGGGCGTCTTCATACAGCGCGCGCGCCGATTCGCCGACGATCTCGTCATTCAGGATGCGCGGGAAGCGGCCGGCCAGCTCCCAGCTCTGGAAGAACGGCGTCCAGTCGATGTAGGCGGCGATCTCGGCCAGCGGATAGTTCTCGAAGCGGCGCACGCCCAGCCATCGCGGCTTGGGCGGAACATAATCTGCCCAGTCGATTCTCTCTTTGTTGGCGCGGGCCGCCTCCAACGAGACCACCTTGCGGTTGGCCTTGTTGGCGTGGCCTTCGCGCGCGCGTTCTTGCTCGGCCAGGTTTTCGGCGACGAAGCCGTCGCGCAGCGTGTCCGACAGCAGATTGGAGCAGACGCCCACCGCGCGGCTGGCGTCCGGCACGTACACCACCGGATGCGCATAATGCGGCGCGATCTTCACTGCGGTGTGCACCTTGGAGGTGGTGGCGCCGCCGATCAGCAGCGGGATGTCGAAGCCCTGGCGCTGCATTTCCTTGGCGACATGGCTCATCTCTTCCAGGCTGGGGGTGATCAAGCCGGACAGGCCGATGATGTCGGCCTTATGCTCGCGCGCGGCGTCGAGGATGGTCTGGCACGGCACCATCACGCCCAGGTCGATCACCTTGTAGTTATTGCAGCGCAGCACCACGCCGACGATATTCTTGCCGATGTCGTGCACGTCGCCCTTGACCGTGGCCATGATGATCACGCCCTTGGCCGGCGCGTCGGCCAGACCCAGGCGGATTTTCTCTTCCTCGATGAAGGGCTCCAGATGGGCGACGGCGGCCTTCATCACGCGGGCGGACTTCACCACCTGCGGCAAAAACATCTTGCCGGCGCCGAACAGATCGCCCACCACGTTCATGCCGTCCATCAGCGGGCCTTCGATCACGTGGATCGGCCGCTCGCTCTTTTGCCGCACTTCCTCGGTGTCTTCGACGATATACGTCGTGATGCCCTTGACCAGCGCGTGCTCCAGCCGCTTTTCCACCGGCAGGGCGCGCCAGGCCAGGTCTTCGCCCTTTTTCTCGCCGGCGGCCTCGCCCTTGAACTTCTCGGCCAGTTCGATCAGCCGCTCGGTGGCGTCACCGCCGCCCTTGGGATGGCGCATCAGCACCACGTCTTCGATGCGCTCGCGCAGCTCGGCGTCGACCTCGTCGTACACCTCCAGCGCGCCGGCATTGACGATGCCCATGGTCATGCCGCGCTGGATAGCGTGATACAGGAACACCGCGTGGATGGCCTCGCGCACCTTGTTGTTGCCGCGGAAGCTGAAGCTGACGTTGGACACGCCGCCGGAAATCTTGGCGTGCGGCAGGTGCTGCTTGATCCAGCCGGTGGCCTCGATGAAGTCCAGGCCGTAACGCGCGTGCTCGTCGATGCCGGTGGCGACGGCGAAGATATTGGGGTCGAAGATGATGTCTTCCGGCGGGAAACCCACTTCGTCCACCAGGATGCGGTAGCTGTGGTCGCAAATCTCGATCTTGCGGGCGTAGGTGTCGGCCTGGCCTTTCTCGTCGAAGGCCATCACGATCACCGCCGCGCCGTAGCGGCGGATCAGCCGCGCCTGCTCGACAAACTTGTCCTTGCCTTCCTTCATCGAGATCGAGTTGACGATGCCCTTGCCCTGTATGCATTTCAGGCCGGCCTCGATCACTTCCCACTTCGAGCTGTCGATCATGATCGGCACGCGGGCGATGTCCGGCTCGCTGGCGATCAGGTTCAAAAAGCGCACCATGGCGGCGTGGGCGTCCAGCATGCCCTCGTCCATATTGATGTCGATGACCTGGGCGCCGTTTTCCACCTGCTGCCGCGCGACATCCAGCGCGGTGGCGTAGTCGCCATTGAGGATCAGCTTGGCGAAGGCGCGGCTGCCGGTGACGTTGGTGCGCTCGCCCACGTTCACGAACAGGTCTTCGTCGCCGATATTGAACGGCTCCAGGCCGGACAAGCGGCACTTGGCCTCGATGGCCGGCAGCGCGCGCGGCGCGACGCCGGCCACTGCCTGGGCGATGGCGGCGATGTGTTCCGGCGTGGTGCCGCAACAGCCGCCGACGATATTGATCAGGCCCGATTCCGCCCATTCCCGCACATACTCGCCCATCGCCTGCGACTCCAGGTCGTAGCCGCCGAAGGCATTGGGCAGGCCGGCGTTGGCGTGCACCGAGACATAGGTGGCCGACACCCGCGACATTTCCTCGACATACGGCCGCAGCAAGTCAGGGCCCAAGGCGCAGTTGAGACCGAAGCTGACAGCGTTGGCGTGCGACAGCGAGTTGTAGAAGGCTTCCGTGGTCTGGCCGGTCAGCGTGCGGCCGGACTGATCGGTGATGGTTCCGGACACCATGATCGGCAATCGCGGCGTGTCCGGACGCTCGTCGAAGTATTGATGAATGGCGAACACGGCCGCCTTGGCGTTCAGCGTGTCGAAGATGGTTTCGACCAGCAGCAGATCCGCGCCGCCGGCTACCAGGCCGTCTATCGCCTCGCTGTAGCTCTCCACCAGTTCGTCGAAGCTGACGTTGCGGTAGCCGGGGTCGTTGACGTCCGGGCTGATGGAACAGGTGCGGTTGGTGGGGCCGAGCACGCCGGCGCAGAAGCGCGGCTTGGCCGGGTCCTTGGCGGTTTGCGCCGCGCACAGGTCCTTAACCAACCGGGCCGCTTCGCGGTTGATCTCCCACACCAGCCCCTCCATCCGGTAGTCGGCCATGGCGATGGAAGTGGCGTTGAAAGTGTTGGTCTCGATGATGTCGGCGCCGGCGTCCAAGTAAGCCTGGTGGATGCCGCCGATCACGTCGGGACGGGTCAGCGCCAACAGGTCGTTATTGCCTTTGACATCGCAGATCCAGTCGGCGAAGCGCTCGCCGCGATAATCAGCTTCGCTCAACTGATGACGCTGGATCATAGTGCCCATGCCCCCATCCAGGATCAGGATGCGTTGCGACAGGTGCTGAAAGACAGGATGGGGTAATGGTTTTGTCATAGCGCTGGCTGGTATTTTGTCCAATAACGAAATCAAATACGGATCGGCATGCTTCAAATCATCTTAACATCGCCATCCACCGGGTCAGACCGCAGGCAATAGAATATTGAGAGAGTAACTATATGGCCAGTTTGCATAAGAAATGGCTGTTGCCGCTGCTTTTATTTTCTCCCCTGGTCCAAGCCGAGCCATCTGCATTGCGAATCGGCGTCTCGGATACCGACGCGGCGCCCATCGCCGTGCTGTCCGAGGACGGGGCGGCTCTGACCGGCGGCCTCGCCCGAGATCTGGGCACGCTGCTGGCGGACGAAATGGGCATGAAGCCGCAATTCACCTTATTGGCGCGACGCCGGGTGGAGCCGTCGATAGAAACCGGAAAAGTCGACATCATCTGCAACGCCAATCCGGACTGGTACAGCAACTCCGCCCGCTTGGGCTGGAGCCATGAAATCTATCCGCTGGTAGAGCGCGTGCTGTCGCTGAAAAGCCAGCCTACCATACGCCAGTTCGACGACCTGGCCGGCAAACGCATCGGCACCATCCATGGCTACCATTACCCCGCGCTGGAATACCTGTGGGCCAGCAACCGCAGCGAGCGCACCACCGAAGCCCGCTTCGACCTGTTGTTCAAATCGCTGGAAAAAAGGCTGAGCGACGCCGCGGTCGTCACCGAGCTCACCTATGTCTGGTGGGCGCGCGGCCACGCGCAGGAGGCCGCCAATTTCCGCATCCATCCGCTGGTGGTGTCGTCCCAGCCCACCATGTGCGCGTTGTCGCTGCATTCGCCGATCAAGCTGGATGCGCTGAACCGGGCGATCGAGCGCCTGCACAAGAGCGGCCGCCTGAAGACGCTGATGTCGCGCTATCTGTGGCAGGAGTAGGCCGGGCCGCCGCTGCCGGGACGCATGCTAAAATGGCGTTTTTGCAGCGAAAAAGCGTCCCGACATGAGCGATCTGTTAGCCGGCCTGAATCCCGAACAAAAGCGCGCCGTCACCTGGCCCGCCAAGAGCGCGCTGGTACTGGCCGGCGCCGGCAGCGGCAAGACCCGGGTGCTGACCACCCGCATCGCCTGGCTCTTGTCCACCGACCAGACCTCCCCGGCCGGCATCCTGGCGGTGACCTTCACCAACAAGGCGGCGCGCGAAATGCAGACCCGGCTGTCGGCGATGGCGCCGGTCAATGTCCGCAATATGTGGATCGGCACCTTCCACGGCCTGTGCAACCGCTTCCTGCGCATCCACTACCGCGACGCCGGCCTGCCGCAAACCTTCCAGATCCTCGACTCCGCCGACCAGCAGGCCGCGATCAAACGCCTGCTGAAAAGCCTGGAGCTGTCGGACGAAAAATACCCGCCGCGCGCGGTGCAAAGCTTCATCAACGGCAGCAAGGAAGCCGGCGTGCGCGCCGAGTCGCTGCCGCCGGCGCTGAACCCCTACGAGGCCAAGCTGGTCGAGCTGTACGCCGCCTACGACGCCCAGTGCCGGCGCGAAGGCGTGGTGGACTTCGCCGAACTGCTGCTCAGAAGCTACGAGCTGCTGTCGCGCAACGAGGCGCTGCGCGCGCACTACAGCAACCGCTTCTCCCACATCCTGGTGGACGAATTCCAGGACACCAACCGCCTGCAATACGCCTGGCTCAAGCTGCTGGCCGGCGAGCACGGCGCGCTGTTCGCCGTCGGCGACGACGACCAGAGCATCTACGCCTTCCGCGGCGCGGAGGTCGGCAATATGCGCGCGCTGCTGTCCGACTTCCACGTGGCCGAGCCGGTGCGGCTGGAGCAGAACTACCGCTCCATGGGCAACATCCTCAACGCCGCCAACGCGCTGATCGAGCAGAACGACGGCCGGCTGGGCAAGAGCCTGTGGACCGATGCCGGCGAGGGCGACAAGATCCGATTCTTCCAGTCCGGCAGCGACGGCGAAGAGGCCGAGTTCATCGTCGACGAGGCCAAGAACCTGCACCGCGACGGCCTGGCGTTGTCCGACATCGCCGTGCTGTACCGCTCCAACGCGCAGTCCCGCATCCTGGAGCACGTGCTGGTCAATGCCCAGATTCCCTACCGCATCTATGGCGGCCTGCGCTTCTTCGAACGCCAGGAAATCAAGCACGCGCTGGCGTATTTGCGTCTGGTGGCCAACCCGGACGACGACAATGCCTTGCTGCGCGTGATCAACGTGCCGGCGCGCGGCATCGGCGCGCGCAGCGTGGAAAACCTGCAAGCGGTCAGCCGCGAGCAAGGCGTCACCCTGTGGCAGGCCGCCTGCCAGAGCGGCGGCGGCCGCACCGCCGCCAAGATTGGCGAATTCGTCTTGCTGATCGAGAAAATGCGCGAGCAGAGCCGCGACTTCAGCCTGGCCGAAACCATCAGCCTGGCGATAGACCGCAGCGGCCTGCGCGACATGTACGAGCAGGACAAGAAGGACGGCGAGGAGCGGCTGGCTAACCTGGACGAACTGGTCAACGCCGCCGCCAGCTTCCTGCCTGACCAGCCGGAACAGGCGCTGACCGAATTCCTGTCCGCCGCCAGCCTGGAAGCCGGCGAGCACCAGGCCGACGCCGGCAGCGACGCCTTGCAACTGATGACGGTGCACGCGGCCAAGGGCCTGGAGTTCGACGCCGTGTTCGTCAGCGGCCTGGAAGAAGGCCTGTTTCCGCACGAGAACAGCGTGATGGACGGCAAGGGCCTGCAGGAAGAGCGCCGGCTGATGTACGTGGCCATCACCCGCGCGCGCAAGCGGCTGTATCTTTCCAGCGCGCAAAGCCGCATGCTGCACGGCCAGAGCCGCTACCCCATCCCGTCGCGCTTCATCGACGAGATTCCGGCCGAACTGATCCATTCGCTGTCTGCTACAGTGAAATCACCCGTTGCGCCGCAGCAGGCGCGTCGCGCCGCAGCCATGCCGCGCCGGCAGGCGGACAACGCCTACGGCCTGTCCATCGGCCAGGCGGTCAGCCACGCCAAGTTCGGCGTCGGCGTGGTGATAGACGCCGAGGGCAACGGAGAAGACGTGCGCTTGCAGATCAATTTCGCCGAACACGGCGTCAAATGGCTGGATCTGCGCTACGCGAAACTGAATCCGGCCTGAGCCATCGCAAGCGCGCCGCCGACACTGCCATTCGCAAACCACAGGACAGCCAGCCGACGAGGCGTCATGAGCGAAACCACTCCCACCCCGGCGGCGGCGCCGGAACCAGTCCACCACATGAAAGCGGCGCCCGCTCGCAGCGCCGCCTATGAGAATCCCTACGCCAAGCGGCTGTTCCTGATCATAGACAGCCTGCCGCAGATGCAGCGGGCGCTGGCGATGACCCTGTCGTCCTTCGGCGCCAACTCGGTCGAATACGCATCCAAGGCCAGCGACGCGCTGGCCAAAATGGCCAAGTACGAGTTCGACGTGGTGCTGTGCGACTACGATCTGGGCAACGGCTATGACGGCCTTTACCTGTTCGAGGAAATCCGAGAGCGCAATCTGCTCAAGCAGTCCTGCGTATTCATGGTCGTCACCGGCGAACGCCGCGCGCAACGGGTGATCTCCGCCGCAGAACTGGCGCCGGACGACTATCTGCTCAAGCCGTTTACCGGCGAGGTGCTGCGCGAACGGTTGGAGCGGGCGATGCGCAAGCGCGAGGCCTTCAGGCTGGTGGACGAAAACATTCTGCGCCACGACTACCTGGCCGCCATCGAGTCCTGCGGCCGCAAGATAGAGGAAAACGGCGAGTTCGCCTTCGACTTCATGCGGCTCAAAGGATCATTGGCGCTGAAGATCAATGATTTCGACACCGCGCGCGACGCCTATATGCAGGTGCTGCGGATCAAGCCCGCCACCTGGGCCAAGATGGGCCTGGCCAAGGCGCTGGCCGGACTCAAGTCCTACGACGAGGCGCGGCTGCTGTTCGAAGCGGTGCTGGCCGACAACAACCAGGTGATGGAAGCCTACGATTGGCTGGCGCGGCTCTATCGCGGCCATCATGACCTCAACCGCGCCCAGCACACGCTGCAAACCGCCGCCGACATGTCGCCGGTGGTGTTCCGCCGCCTGCAGCAGCTGGCTCAGGTGGCGGTGCTGAACAAGGATCTGGCCACCGCCGAGACCGCCTGCCAGCAAACGCTGGACATCGCCAAATACACCTGGCACCGCAGCCCCACCCACTACGCGGCGCTGGCACGCGTGCAGATGGCACGCGGCGACAACAGCAACGCCGGCCGCACGCTGGCCAATCTGCGCCACGACTATCGTTACAACGAGGAAGGCGAATGGCTGGCCAACGTGGTGGACAGCCAGTTGCAAGCCAAGAACGGCAACGCCGACAAGGCGCGCGAGCTGTTGAGCGCCGCCGACGAGCGCTTCAAGCAGCTGGCCTCCAAGCTGGGCGAGGAGTCGCAACTGGAATACGCGCGCGCCTGCTACCAGCAGGGAAGAGACATTCAGGGCAATTCGGTGATGGAATACCTGGTGCGCAACCACCACGACGACGAGGACATGCTGGCCCACTTCGGCGACATGTTCGAGGAAATCGGCCTGGGACAGGCCGGCCGCCAGTTGATCGCCCAGAACGTCAAATCGGTGCTGGAGCTGAACAACCAGGCGGTGCGCGAGGCGCAATCCGGACAGTTCGACGCTGCGATCGAACGCTTCGTCAAAGCGCTGGAGGAGATGCCCCACAATGTGCAGATCATGCTCAACCTGGTCAACGCGGTGCTCGCCTACGTCAGCCAGAACGGCTGGCACGAAAGCCATATGCGGCGCGCCTACGAATTGCTGGCCAAGGTGAAGGAAATCTCGCCCACCAACAACAAGTTCCAGAAAATATTGCAATCCTGGCGCGTGCTGGTGGACAAGATGGACAAGCCGCAATGGGCGCTGTGAGCGGGCTGCGGGTGCTGGTAGTGGACGACGAGGCGCTGGCGCGAGAACGTTTGCGTCAGCTATTGGCCGACTGCGGCGTGGCCGATATCCATGGCCTGGAAGATGGCCGCTCGGCGCTCGGCTGGCTGGAGGCGCACCCTGTGGACGTGCTGCTGCTGGACATCAGCATGCCCGACCTTGACGGCATGGCATTGGCGCGCCAGCTGCGGCAGCGCACGCTGCCGCCGGCGCTGGTGTTCACCACCGCCCACGATCACTTCGCGGTGGAGGCCTTCGAGCTGGACGCCGCCGATTACCTGCTCAAGCCGGTGCGGCGCGAACGGTTGGAGCAGGCGCTGCAAAAAGCCCAGGCCAGGCGCGAAGGCAAGCGCGCCGCCGGTTTCACCGTGCGCCAGCGCGGCCGCCTGCTCCACGTGCCTCTCGCCGACGCGCGCTACCTGAAGGCGGAGCTCAAATACGTCACCCTAGTCACGCCAAACGGCGAATATCTGCTGGACGACGCGCTGGTGGCGCTGGAACAGCGGCTGGGCGAAGAGGCGCTGCGGATCCACCGCAATTGCCTGGTGATGCGCCACGCGGTGCAAGAGCTGTTTCGCGGCGAGGGCGGCGCCGAAGAACATTGGCTTGTCAGACTGCGCGACATTCCGACGCCGCTGCCGGTCAGCCGCCGACAGATTCACGCGTTGCGCGCCGCGCTGAGCGTATCCGATTGATTACGTACTATTACTTAAAACCGGCTTTACCCGATTTATTGCTAAAAAATAGGCAGCCGTTCTTATAGAATCGTTCATTGCTGAATATATGTCGATGGTTTTAACATGCACGCAAGACTGGTCTATGCCGGCTGCCTTGTCCTATGGCTGATACTGAGCGCGCTGGCGGCGCTGTCCATCGCCAGCCGCTCCCTGCTGGGCGCAGAACAGCAATTCAACAGCCAGTTGCAGCAGTTGACCGAGCAGCTCAAGCAGCGTCTGCTCACCAATGAAACCATTCTCGACAGCTACGCCACCTTCAGCTCAGTCGATCACCGCGGCGACGGCCGCCAGAATCATCCCTTCGTTTCCCAGCTGCTGCGCCGCTATCCCCAGATCACCTCGCTGGCTCGCGTCGAGCGCGTGCCTGCCGGCCAGGCCGCCACTTACAGCCACGCGCTGCAGCTGGACTACGGACTCGCATATCGATTGCGCGGCTTCGATGAAAAACGCCCGCTGCCCAAACAGGAGGCCTACTTCCCCCTGACCCGCGCCGAGCCGCCGTCCCAGGCCAACCTGCGGCTGGTGGGAAGAGACATCTGGCAACAGCCGCAACTGCGCGAAGCCTTGCAAGAGAACATCAACAGCGGGCGCACCGCCTTGTCCCGCCAACTGCGGCTGCCGCCGCAAGGGGATCCCGGCTATGCGCTGCTGCGCAGCGTCGACGACCATCAAAACGACCAGTTGATCGGACTGCTGCCCCAGCATTTCGCGATGCTGTTCATCCGCGCCGATTCTTTGCTGCCCACCGACATCGCGCTGCCTCCGGGCATGGAGATCAACCTGCGCCATCGCGACGATCCGCTGCAGCCCCAATCCGGCATCTCCCTGCGCCTGGGCGACGCCCATCCCGGCGCGCTGGAGAAGCTGCTGTTTCCGCGGCTGGAAACCAGCCAGCTGCTGGGCGGCGCCAGCCAGCCGTTGCGGCTGACGCTGAGCTGGCAACAAGGTTGGGCGCAGATAGGTTGGTTCGAATGGGCGGTATGGCTGTCGCTGTCGCTGCTTCTGGGACTGGGACTGGGACTGGCTGGCTTCAGTTTCGTGCGCAGCAGCGACAACCGCCGCCAGCGCGAACAGCAGCTGTTCCATCTGGCCAACCACGATAGGCTGACCGGCCTGGCCAACCGCAACTTGTTCTACGACCGGTTGCAGCACGCGATCACCCGGCTGGACCGCAGCGGCAAGCGGCTGGGGTTGCTGTTCCTGGACCTGGATCGCTTCAAGCCGGTCAACGACACTTACGGCCACGTGGTCGGCGATCGGGTGCTGCAGCTGATAGCCGCCCGCATCCGCGACGTGGTCCGCAACGAGGACACCGTCGCCCGCATCGGCGGCGACGAATTCGTGATCCTGATGGAGGACATCGAGTCCAACCGCGAGGCGGACAAGGTGGCGGCGAGGCTGAAGCAGGCGATACAGATGCCTTACCAGGTCGACCATCACCGCGTGCTGGTCGGCGTCAGCATAGGCATCGCCTACTATCCCGAGGATGGGCTGCTGATAGACGAGCTGCTGGCGGTGGCCGACCGCAAGATGTACGGCAACAAACAATCGCCCAGCCGCCAATCCGAGAACGTGGGCTGATCGCCATCCGATTCATTGACCAATCGAAACGGGCCGCCATCCAGTCAGCCCGTTTCGCCGAATCGGCCCAGCCTTGGCTAGCGGCATTCGGCAATCGCTAACATCGGCAGGCTGTCAGCCGCGCTTAAACCAGCGTGAGCTCCACTTCGATGTTGCCGCGGGTGGCGTTGGAGTAGGGACAAATGCCGTGCGCGGCATCGATCAGCTTCAGCCCCGCCTCGCGCTCGATGCCCGGCAGCGACACCGCCAGCTTGGCGGCGATGCCGAAACCGTGGGCGATCGGCCCGATCGATACTTTGCCGGTCACCGACACCTCGGCCGGCAGACGCACGCCGGTTTGCTGCGCGGCCACTTTCAGCGCGCCGATGAAGCAGGCCGAATAACCGGCGGCGAACAACTGCTCCGGATTGGTGCCATCGCCGCCCAGGCCGCCCAGCTCGCGCGGGGTGCTCAACTTGGCTTTCAGCGCGCCGTCGCTGGATGCGGCCTGGCCATCGCGGCCCCCGGTGGCGGTCGCCTCGGCGGTGTACAACACTTTTTGCAGTGGGTTCATCTTGCTTCTCCTTCATCGGCTCTTGGCCGTCGCGGTTGAAATAGTACACTATTAAATAGTGCACTATTAAATTAACAAAACTCGGATGGGTTCATTGCAGCAACTGGTCGCGCAAATCGCACAGCGACTGCCTCAGCTTGGCGATGTCGCCCGCCGCCAAGCCGCTGCGGCACAGCAACTGCGCCGGAATCTCCTGCGCCAAGGCGCGCAAGCCTCGCCCCGCCTCGGTCAGGCTCGCGATCACTACCCGTTCGTCGCTCGGCAGGCGTTTGCGCTCAAGCCAGCCAGCCGCCTCCATCCGCTTCAACAACGGGGTCAGCGTCGCCGAATCCAGGTACAACTTGTCGCCGATGTCGGAGACCGAGCGCTCGTCCTGTTCCCACAACACCAGCAACACCAGATACTGCGGATAGGTGATGCCCAGCGGTTTCAGGCTGTCTCGATAGGTCTTGTTCATCGCCAGCGACGCGGAATACAGCGCGAAGCACAGCTGTTGGTCCAGCTTGAGCAAGTCGTCCGCTTGCGGACAGGGTGTTTCTCGTTCCATGTCCGCATATTAAATAGCGCACTATTTAATTGCAAGCTATTAATTTCCAGCCCGCAGAAAACAGCGGCGCGCCCGCCACTGGCTGGCGCGCAAAAGGCGTCAGGCGGCTGCCCTCACCGGCCCGCGGCCCAGGTCCGCCAAAGAACGGCACACCTGATGCCAATCGCCCAGACTGCGCACGCCCTGCAGTATGATGCGCGCCAGCGCTTCGTTGCAGACCGAGGGACCAAACTGCATCAGCATTTCGTGCAGCGCGAAACGCAGCGTATGGCTGTCCTGCAGCAGCGCGTCCACTTCCTCGTGAACAACCTGGCTGACCCGCATGTCGCCCAGCGCGTCCAGCTGTACCTGGTGGCGCGGACAAAAGCCGGAACGAATCAGCGCCAGATCGTCGTTGATGTCCTCGGCGAACAGCAGCGCGCTGTGCTGCAGATAGCCGCAGGCGACGATCAGGCTCTCCAGCGAATGCGGGGCGACGGTGGGGCCGCTTACCGGAAGGGTGGTCATGTGGTTTCTCCTCTTGTAATTGGATTTTCCGCCTATTTGAGCATCGCTCTCATTGGCATGACAATGGCTCGATCATTTCGGTTGCCGGCTTTTACGCCAGATTTACAAGGAAATTAAGCACTTGCCATCGAGACAAAGCTGGGCCGGCGTCGTACCATCGAGACAACTACCAATTGGCCGACATCATGCACATCGTCTATCTACATGGCTTCAATTCCGGACCGCAATCGCTGAAGGCGGGCGAAACCGCCGCCTGGCTGCGCGAACACGCGCCCGACATTTCTCTGCATTGTCCGCGGCTGTCGCCGCACCCGGCCGAGGCGATCCGGCAAGCCGAACAGCTGCTGTCCGGCTTGCCGGCCGACGCCTTGCTGATCGGCAGCTCGCTGGGCGGCTTCTATGCCACCCACCTCGCCGAGCGCCACGGCCTGCCCGCGGCGCTGATCAACCCGGCGGTGCGGCCGGACCGGGACCTGGAGCGCTTCCGCGGCGAACAGACCAACCCTTACACCGGGGAGGTTTACACGCTGGGAAACGACGACTTGCGCGCGCTGCTGGCGCAGAAGACCGACGCGCCCGATAACGGACGCTACTGGCTGCTGCTGGGCAGCCGCGACGAAACGCTGGACTGGCGCGAAGCGGCCGTTCATTACCGCCATAGCCGGCAAACTGTATTCAACGGCGATGACCACAGGCTGAACAACTGGCCCAAGGTATTGCCGCAGGTTGTCGCCTGGGGGCGCCGACAACTGTCCACGCCCGCTTGACGGGCCGTTCAAGCGGACCGTCTTGCCGCGCGTCCCCGCGCGGGCGCAGACTGGCCATCTCACAACGCAAAGGAAACGCCATGAGCCAAGCCATCGTCTTCGCCGAAACCGGCGGCCCGGAAACGCTGCGCCTGCAGGATGTCCAGGTCGGCCAGCCCGGCCCCGGCCAGGCGCGGATTCGCCATGCCGCGATCGGCGTCAACTTCATCGATACCTACTATCGCAGCGGTCTGTATCCATTGAGCTTGCCCAGCGGATTGGGCAGCGAGGCGGCCGGCGTGGTGGAGGCGGTGGGGGAGGGCGTGGCATGGCTGAGGCCGGGCGACCGCGTCGCCTACGCCAGCGGCCCGCTGGGAGCCTACTCCACCGAGCGGTTGATCGCCGCCGAGCATCTGGTCAAACTGCCGGAAGGCGTTTCCGACGACACCGCCGCCTGCGCGATGCTGCAGGGAATGACCGTCGAATACCTGGTGCAGCGCGTCTTTCCGGTACAGCCCGGCCAGACCGTGCTGTGGCATGCCGCCGCCGGCGGCGTCGGCCAGATCGCCCTGCAGTGGCTGTCGGCGATGGGCGTCCACGTCATCGCCACCGTGGGCTCGCCGGCCAAGGCCGAGATCGCGCGCGCGCTGGGCGCGGCGCACGTGATCCTGTATCGCGAGGAGAATGTGGCGCTGAGGGTGCGGGAGATCACCGGCGGCAAGGGCGTGCCGGTGGTATTCGATTCGGTGGGCAAGGATACGTTTGAAGCTTCGCTGGACAGCCTGGGCCCGCGCGGCGTGATGGTGACGTTCGGCAACGCGTCCGGCCCGGTGCCGGCGGTATCGCCGCTGGAGCTGACCCGCCGCGGCTCGCTGTTCCTGACGCGTCCCCGGCTGGGCGACTACATCGCCACCCGCGCCGAGCTGGAGGCCTCATCCGGCGCGTTGCTCAGCCGGCTGCGGGACGGAACGATCAAGCTCGCGCCGTCGCGCGCCTATCCGCTGGCGGAAGCGGCCCGGGCGCACCGCGATCTGGAAGCCCGGCAAACCACCGGCTCCATCATCCTGCGGCCCTGAGCCGGGCTACTCGGCCAGCGGCAATCCAGGCGGCCGCTCGCATCCGGCCCCGCGGCCGCAAGCTTCCGCCGGCAGGCGTTCGTCTATGCAGACGCGCCGTTGCGCGCCCAGCATGCCCTCGCAAGAGGCCTGGGCCGCCACCAGCGCCTCGCAGCGCTTGGCGTCGCGCTGCCGCTGGCAACTCAACGGCGGCGTGTAGCGGGACAAGCAATCCCGCCGCTTGCCATCGGCCACATCCTGGCAACTTCGCCACCCCAGCAAATTGGCCTGGCAGCGCTGGGGCGCGAGCGCTTCCGCGCAATCCTCTGCCGCCCCGCGCGACTCGAACGGAAGCATGGACAAACCGCACAGCAGCAGAGCCATTCCCGTCCGCCCGCCAGTGCCCAGCCTTCCCCCTTGCCTCATTGCCTTGTCCTTTCCCGAGCGGACGACGAATCAATCGGATTGGTTTTGCAACTGCTCCTGCCGCCGTTTATCCTGCCAAAAATTAGGCCGGCTGGGTACTGACTTGACGTGCCCGTCCGGCGGCGGCAACAGGCGGTTGGACTGATGCTGGACCGGATCGAAACCCATGTCGCCGTTGCGAGCCGCCTCCCGCTGGCGCAGATTGCGCAGCCGCCGACTGTTGGGACATGGCTGATCGTCGCCGCACGCGCGCGCCGACGGCCGGCCCTCGGCATGTCTGCCAGGACCGTGCGGCGGCTGCGGCTGCGCCTGCGCCAGCGGCGGGACTGACAGGCAGCCCAGCGCAAGCATGATCAGATATCGTTTCATGTCGACATTCTATCCTGTCTATCGACCGCGCTGCCATCGCCGCTCGGGACGGTCAAAGGCAGGCGCGACAAGGTGGCGGACACGGAGCGGCGGCGAGGGTGGCCGTGACCCGGCAGGGGCGGATTTGGCCAGCGTCATGAAAATATTGCATATTTCCCACCTGAAACGACTTTCGCGCCGGCCATTTGTTCCAGCTTAAGCGCAAGCGTTTGCTCGGACGTCAATGGAGAGGTCACAATTGTTAACGACTGTATCGCGACGTGGCGGCTTAACATCTGTAAAAACAAGGCGCCCCAGCGCGCGCCAGGCCGCGCTAAGCTGGCAGCCGGAACTCTAAGGAACAGCATATGGAACACAATAAAATCCTGGTCGTCGACGACGATGCCAAGCTGCGCGAACTGCTGACCCGCTACCTGACCCAGCAGGGCTACATCGTGGAGACGCTGCCCGACCCCAAGGACCTGGACCGCAAGCTGGCGCGCAACCGCCCCGACCTGATCGTGCTGGACGTGATGATGCCTGGCGAGGACGGACTGGCGGTGGTGCGGCGGCTGCGGGCCCAGGGCGAATCGCTGCCGGTGATCATGCTGACCGCCCGCGGCGAGGACATCGACCGCATCCTGGGCCTGGAAATGGGCGCCGACGATTACCTGCCCAAGCCGTTCAACCCGCGCGAGCTGACCGCCCGCATCCAGTCGGTGCTGCGCCGCCATCACACCACGCCGGCGCTGGCCGCGCTGCACAACGCCGACGACGTGGTGGAGTTCGGCGAATTCGTGCTCAACCTCGGCCAGCGCGAGCTGCGCCGCGCCGGCCAGCCGGTGTCGCTGACCAGCGCCGAATTCGCGGTGCTGTCGGTGCTGGTCAGCCATCCGCGCCGCCCGCTGACCCGCGAGCAGTTGATGGAGCTGGCCCTGGGCAAGGGCAACGGCGAATCGCTGGACCGCAGCATAGACGTGCACATCTCCCGCCTGCGCAAGGCGCTGGAAAACGGCGACGCCGACGGCCAGCTGCGCTACATCCAGACGGTGTGGGGCTACGGCTACGTGTTCGTGCCGGACGGCTCGCCCAGGGAGTAAGCCTTGTTACGCAAGCTGCTAGGCTCGCTGTTCTTCCGGCTGGCGCTGCTGGTGGTCACCGTGGTGATCACCACCCAGCTGTTCACCATCTGGCTGGCCAACAACGAGCGCCACAAGCTGTTGGAGCGCCAGCTGTACATCCAGGTGCTGGACACGCTGTCCTTTCTCGAGGACTCGATGACCGGCATGGTGGATGAGGAGCGACAGGCCTTCCTCGACAACTACAACCGACCCGGCCTGCCCAGCTTGCTGCCGTTCAACGCCGACCGCGGCCAGCAGTTCAGCGAAGACTTGCCCAAGATAGGCGCGATGCTGGCGCAGCGGCTGTCGCACGACCTGAACGAGCCGGTGCAGGCGCACTACGCGCGCCGGCCCGACCACAGCGAGCTGTGGGTGCATGTCCATGTGCTGGACCAGCCCTACTGGCTGGTGATCCCCTTCGGCCGCTACCGCGACCGGATGCTGAACCCGATGCTGCAGGCGTCCTTGCTGGCCGCCGCCTTCGCCACGCTGCTGGCCTCGCTGATGGCCTGGCGCATCACGCGGCCGATCAGCCAGGTGGTGCAGGCCAGCCGCCAACTGGCGGGCGGCTCGATGCCGCAGGCCATCGCGGAAACCGGCCCGCGCGAGATGCAGCTCTTGGCGCACAACTTCAACGGCATGGCGCTGGCGCTGGACAACGCCGCGCGCGAGCGGCGGCTGATGCTGGCCGGCCTGTCGCACGATTTGCGTACGCCGCTGACCCGGCTGAAGCTGACGCTGGAGATGCAGGAGGCCAGCACCGATCAGCACGACATGCTGTCCGACATCGACGAGCTGTCGCGGATCGTCCGCCAATTCATCGACTTCGCCCGCGCCGAGGAAACCAGCCGGCTGGAGCCGGTGGCGCTGGCCGACCTGGCCGCCAGCGTGGCCGCGCGCTTCCGCCGCGAGGACATGCCGCTGCAGCTGGACATCCGCGACGAAATCGAGCTCAAGGCCGACGCGCTGGCGCTGGAGCGACTGCTGAGCAATCTGCTGGAGAACGCGCGGCGCTACGGCCGGCCGCCGGCCATCATCCGGCTGGAAAAGGCGGGCGGCGACGCGATGCTCAGCGTGATCGACCACGGCGACGGCATCCCCGCCGCGCTGCGCGAAACCGCGCTGGCGCCGTTCGAGCGGCTGGCCGAGCACCGCGGCACCGACGGCGGCAGCGGCCTCGGCCTCGCCATCGTCTCGCGCGTGGTCAAACAGCATGGCGGCGCGCTGGAGCTGACCGACGAGGACGGCGCGTTCAAGGTGGCCATCCGCCTGCCGCTCAACGAAAGCGCAGCATCATCCACAAGCCAGCCAGGCTGAGCCCCAAGCCGGCCAGCCGGCCCGGCGACAGGCTCTCGCGGAACAGCCAGTAGCCTATCGGCAGCAACAACGCGGCGCTCAGCACATTGGCGCTGAGCGCCGCGTACCCCAGGTTCCAGCCAGCGCGATAAGCCAGCAAGAATCCCATCTCGATGCCCAGGATGCCCAGCGCCACGCCCAGATTGCTCCAGCCCAGCGCCGACGGATCGCGCTGCCCGCCCGGCAGCCACCACATGCCGGCCAGGCATAGCGCCAGCGCCAGCGCCAGGCCGTAACTGACCGCCAGCGAAAAGAAGGGATTCAAATCCTGCGGCAGTTGCTTGATCGACAAGTGGTAAACCACGGAGCCGGCCACAGCCAGCAATATCGCGGCGAAAAACATTTCCCTCTCCCAACCATGGTTCGCGTTCAGACAAGATGCTAAACATTCGACCTGGTTATAGGTAGACTGGAAAAATGAGCGACTGCTATAAGAAAATCATATGGCCAGCGATCTAGACACCTCCCTGTTGCGCGCCTTGGCCGCGGTGGCCCGCCACGGCAGCATCAACCGCGCCGCCGCCGCGCTAGGCCGAACCCAGCCGGCGCTGAGCCTGCAATTGCGCAAGCTGGAGCAGCATTGCGGCCAGCTCCTGCTGCAACGCTCCACCCGCGGCGTGACGCTGACCGCCGCCGGCAAAACGCTGCTGCCTTTCGCCGAGCGCATCGTCAGCCTGGCCGAGCAAATGCTGCCCGAACCGGCCTCCTGCGCGCCGCAACGCTGCCGAGTGGGCCTGATCGAGGATGTGGTCAGCCGCCATTTGCCGCGGGTGCTGGCGGATTTCGCCGCCGTCCGTCCCGAGCTGAAGCTGGAGGCCAAAGTCGCGCCGGGGAGGGAACTGGCCGCCGCCTATCGCCAGGGGGAGCTGGACATGCTGATCGCCAATCCGAGGCTATGCGGGCTGGAACAGCCGCCGGCCTGGTCCATGGAATGCCCGCTGCCCTGGCTATCCGCCGGCGGCGCCATGCCAGACGGGCCGGAGCTGCCGCTGGTTCTGTTCGCCGCGCCTTGCAGCTGGCGCGACGCGATGCTGCAGGCGCTGGGTTTGGCCGGACGGCCTTATCGGGTGGTGTTCGAAAGCTCCAGCCTGCTGGCGGTGACCGCGGCGCTGGAAGCGGGGCTGGGCGTAGGCGCCCTCTTGTCGGACATGGCCGGCGACGACTTGCGCCCACTGCCGCCCGACAGCTTGCCGGCTTTGCCGCCCGTGCCGCTGGCGCTGTTCCGCCAGCCGGCGCGGGACGGCGACCCCGCGCTGGACACGCTGAGCCGGCTGTTCTTCCGCGAACTCAGCCGGCTGCCCGGCTAGCGCCGCCATCCCAGCAGCAACACGCCGCCCAGAATCAGCGCCGCGCCCAGCTGCATGGCGCCGCCGACGCGCTCCCCCAGGAAAACCGCCCCCCATAACACGCCGAACACCGGCACCAGATAGGTGACGGCGCTGGCCCGGGTGCGCCCAGCCGGTTGATCAGCCGGTAATAAATCAGGTAGGCCAGCGCGGTGCAAAACGCCGCAAGCAGCAACACGGCCAGCCAGGCCTTGAGCGGTGCCGGGCCCGCCGGCCAGGTCCACCACGCCAACGGCAGCATCAGCAGCGCCGCGCTGAACAGGCCGCCGCCCGCGGTCGCCAGCGGCGGCATGCCGGGCAGCCAGCGCCTGGCCATATGCCCGGCCCAGCCGTAACTGGCCGTCGCGCCCAGCATCGCCAGCGCCGGCAAGCCGGAATGGATGTCGAAGCGGGCGCCGTGCCCCGCCAGCAAGACCAGCCCCAGGCCCAGCCCCGCCGCGCGCGGAACGGCCAGCCGCTCTCCCGCCAGCGGCCACGCCCACAGCGCGGTCATCAACGGCGTGGTGGCGTTGAGCACCGAGGCCATGCCGGCCGGCAACGACAGCTGCGCCCAGGCGATCAGGCTGAAGGGAAACGCTGTCAGAAACACGCCGACCGCCGCGACCGGCCGCCAATTGTCCCGCCACAGCGGCCACAAACCCCGCCGCCACAACAGCGGCAGCAACAGGCAGGCGGCCAGGCCCACCCGCAGCGCGATCAAGGGCAAGGGGCCGAAAACCGGCGCCGCCACCCGCATGAACAGGAAAGAGCCTCCCCACAGCGCCGCCAGCAGCGTCAGCCAGGCGAGCTCTCCGCTCAGGCGGTCCATGCCGCCCGCTCCGCGCCCGCCAGCCTGGCGCATTCCCAGCCTATCAGGTCCAGCTTGCGCTCCTCGCCCCAGCGGTAGCCGCCCAACGCGCCCGCGGCGCGGATCACGCGGTGGCAGGGAATCAGCCAGGCCACCGGATTGGCGCCCACCGCGTTGCCCACCGCGCGCGCCGCGCTGGGCCGCCCCATGCCCGCGGCCAATTGGCCGTAGCCTATCAGTCCGCCGTACGGCACGGCTAGCAATGCCCGCCACACCTGGATCTGGAAATTGCTGCCCTGCACCCTGAGCGCCAGCGGCGGACCGCCGGCGGCCTCCAGCGGATCGAACAGCCGGCGGCACAGCGCGCGTCCCAGTCCCTCCCGCCATCGCAGCGCGGCGTTGGGCCATTGCCCGCGCAGCCAGGCCTCACCGGCGGCTTCGTCGGCGACGAATTGCAGCGCGCACACGCCGCGCGCGGTCTGCGCCAGCAGCGCCGGGCCGAAACGGGTGGCCTCCACGCTCCAGCCGATGTCCAGCCCGGCCCCGCCGCGCTGGTATTCGCCCGGCGTCATCGCCTCCAGCGTGACGAAGAGATCATGCAGTCGGCCGCCTCCGGACAAGCCCAGCTCATGCGACAGCGGCAGCAGCGGCTCGCCAGCGGCCAGCCGCGCCTTGGCCGCCTCGCAGGTCAGCTGCTGGATGAAGCGCTTGGGACTGACGCCGGCCCACTGGGTGAACAAGCGTTGCAGCCGCGATTCCGACAGGTGCAGCTCGCCGGCCAGATCGGCCAGCCTGGGCTGGGCGTCGGCATGGGCGACCAGATAGCGGATCGCGTCGCGGACGCGGGCGTAATCGCGGCTGCTTTCCGCCGCCGCGGGCAGGATGGCTTCCATGTCAGGCATCCCGGTTCAGGCGCAGCGCGTAACAGCCATGGGCGGGGTAGCGCAGCATGGCGAAGGCGATGTCGCTCCGCGACGTCCATCGCGCCAGGCAAGCGGCGAGCTCGGCCCGCGGCAGCACCGCCGCCTCGATCATCGACTGCCCGGCATCGTAGGCGCGCAGCGCCATGCTGTCGCCCAGATAGCCGCCGCTTGCCTCCAACAGCGCGTCCAGGGACGGCAAGGTCTCAAGGTCCGGCTCGGCGCCGAGAAACACCGGCCCGTATTCGCGATACGGCCCGATCAGCCGGAAAGGGCTATAGCTCGCCAGCAGCAAGCGCTCCCCGGGACGGGCGCGGCGCAAGCCGTCCCGCAGCGGCTCGCCTCCCCGCGCCTGCAAACGCCGCGCCGGCTGGCCCAGGGCATCGACGCCCCGGCCGCGCGCGGCCGCGATGAATCGCTCGTCCAGCGTTTCCATCCGCCATGTCATCGCCTTCTCCTTCGCTAAAGGTCATGATGCCTGAAGTCTAGGGAGGCGGCTGGTCGGCGGCGACCCGATTCTTGCCGAAATCAGCCGGTGTACAGCAGCGAGTACTGGATTTCGGACAAGGCTTGCGGCACGCGGATGAAAGACAAAGGCCGGCCCAACAGCCGCGCCATGTGCGAGGTGGAAAACAGGCCGCACAGCTCGTGGTGGCCGTTGACCGGGTTCACTTCCACCACCAGCGCGTGCTGGCGGCCCAGCTGCTGCATGGTGGCCACCAGCTGGCCGACGCTGGCCGACGCCACGTCGTCCAGCCGCAGCGCGTCCAGCCGGGCGCGCGGCGTCATCACGTCGGACACCTGGAGATCGTCATGGTGCTTGCCGTGCTCCTTCATGCACTGGATGGGCCGCTCGCCCAGCAGATCGACGGCGGTGACGATGCCCAGCAGGCTGCCGTCGTGGTCATGGACGAACAACAGGCGGATGCCGTGGCTGATCATGCGCTGGTGAGCCTCGCGCAGACCGGCGTCGCCGCGTATGCCTATCGGATTGACCAGCCTCAGATCAGTCATCGCGCTCAGCGCCGGGCTGTTCATGCTTATCGGGGGATGCGGCCGCTGGTCCAGTCTCACCAGGTCGGTGGTGCGCGGCAGAGTCAGAGTGGGCAAGGGAGAATAATCTGTAGCCATGGCGGCTCCTCGCAGGGCAGACTCGAAAAGATCAAGGGCCGGCCCGCCCAGTGCGGTCGACCCTGTTCTCAACTTAGCGGAATCTGCAAGTCGGCGCGGAACTTTGCGTTTACTATTCTGTTTATTTAGTGTTTTTGTCCTAAGGTCCGCGAAAAACCATGAAGCATAAGAAGTCTACCGCCGCGCGCGCGCTGGCCTGGATGCTGCCCGCCGCGCTGCTGCTCGCCGGCCAGGCGCGCGCCGACGCCTGGTCCTACGCCGGCTGGCAGGACGGCGCCGATACCCGCGTCAAGGCGCTGGCGCTGCTGCAAAGCCTGAACGCCACGCTGCTGAGCAATCCCAGCGCCACCCGCACGCTGCAGCAATGGTGCGGCGAACACCAGCTGGCCGCCGAGCCGCGCATCCGCGCCCTGCGCGACGCCGCCACGCGCAAGCCGGCCGATGCCGACATCCGCCGGCAGCTGCAAGTGGGCGCCGACGAGCCCATCGGCTATCGCCGCGTGCAGCTGGCCTGCGGCGAGCGCGTGCTGTCCGAAGCCGACAACTGGTACGTGCCGTCGCGGCTGACCGCCGACATGAACCGCCTGCTGGACACCACCGACACCCCGTTCGGCGCCGCGGTCAAGGCGCTGAACTTCAGCCGCCGCACCGAAAGCGCGAAACTGCTGTGGTCGCCGCTGCCGCAAGGCTGGGAAAGCCGCCCGTTGCCAACCGCAGAGTCCAAACGCGGCCTGGAGATCCCGGAACATGTGCTGCAGCACCGCGCCGTGCTGTACAAGGACGGCAACACGCCGTTCAGCCTGGTGGTGGAAACCTATCGCCGCGACCTGTTCGCCTTTGCGCTGAACCCCAAGGAAGCCGCCAAATGAGGGCCGGCGCACTCGCGGCCGCCTCGCTGGCGGCGCTGCTGCTGAGCCCGGCCGCCCTGGCCGACCGGTTGGAAGACATCCTCTCCCGCGGCGAGCTTCGCGTCGGCACCACCGGCGATTATCTGCCGTTCAGCGGCCGCGACGCCGCCAGCGGCCAATGGCGCGGCCTGGACATCGACATGGCCGAGGATCTGTCGCGCGCGCTGGGCGTCAAGCTGAAACTGGTGCCCACCAGTTGGCCGACGTTGATGCGCGACCAGCGCGACGACAAGTTCGACATCGCGATGAGCGGCATCTCGATCAGCCTGGAGCGGCAAAAGCAGGCGCTGTATTCCGCCGCCTACCTGAACGACGGCAAGACGCCGATCGCCCGCTGCCAAAACGCGTCCCGCCTCCAGACGCTGGAACAGCTGAACCGCAAGGAAACCCGGCTGGTGGTCAATCCGGGCGGCACCAACGAGCGCTTCGCCCGCAAGCATCTGCCTGACGCAGCTTTGACGGTTTTCCCCGACAATACCCGCATCTTCCAGCAAATCATCGACGGCAAGGCCGATGCGATGGTCACCGACGCGGTGGAAACCCGCTATCAGCAGAAGCTGCATCCGGAGCTGTGCGCGATCCACCCTGACAAGCCATTCGATTTCTCGCAGAAGGCCTATCTGCTGCCCAACGATTGGCGCTGGAAAGCCTGGGTCGACCAGTGGCTGAGCCAACGGCTGCAGGACGGCGGCTTCGCCAGGCTGTCGGCCAAGTGGCTGGGCGGCTAAGCCCGCGCCAACGCGCCCTCTCCTCCTTGAAAAAACTGCCCAATCGGGCGGTTTTTCATTTTGCGGCGGCCATCGCCTCGCGGATCAGCGCCAGCATCCGATCGCTGGCGCCGCGATGGGCGTCGCGAAAACGCGCCGCGCCCTGGCGCATCGCCTCGACGGCGGCCGGATCATCCATCAGCGCCAGCGCGGCCGACGCCAGCTCGGCCGCGTCGCCCACCTGGCGGCCCGCGCCGGCGGCCAGCGAATCGGCGGCCGCCTGCTGGAAGTTGAATACCGACGGTCCGAACAACGCCGGCACGCCGACCTGGGCCGGCTCGATCAGGTTGTGGCAGCCGAATGGCAACAGGCTGCCGCCGATGAAAGCGACATCGCAAGCGCCCAGATAGCCGAACATCTCGCCCATGCTGTCGCCCAGCCACACCCTGGTGTCGGCCGAGATGGCGGCGCCGTCGCCGCGGCGCTGGGTTTTCAAGCCGCGCTCGACGGCCAATCTTTCCACCTCGTCCCAGCGCTCCGGATGGCGCGGCACCAGGGCCAGCAGCGCGTCGCCGGTCGCCGCGCCGGCCGCCAGCCAGGCATCCAGAATCAGCGCCTCCTCGCCCTCGCGGGTGCTGGCGCACAGCAGCATCCGCCGGCCGCCCAGCCGCGCGCGGAAGGCGGCGGCAAGATGACGCTGCGCTTGCGGCACTTCAATATCATATTTGCTGCTGCCACAGACGCTTACGTTTTCCGCGCCCAATTTCTTCAAACGGTCGGCATCTTCAGTCGTTTGAGCGGCAATGGCGGTAAATTTCCGAATGGCGGGAGAAATCAGCCCGGCTATTTTCCGATAGCCGTTCAGCGATTTTTCCGACAATCTGGCATTCGCCAGCAACAGCGGCACCTGTTGCGCCGCCGCCGCGTGGATCAGGTTGGGCCAGATCTCGGTTTCCATCAGCACGCCGCAGCGCGGCCGGTAGGCGCGCAGAAAATCGGCGGCGGCCTGCGGGTAATCGTAGGGCAGGTAGCGCACCTCGGCGTCAGGGTACAGCTGCTCGGCGGTGGCGCGGCCGGTCGGCGTCATCTGCGTCAATAGCAGCGGCGCGTCAGGCCACTCGCGCCGGATCGCCGCCACCAGAGGCTGCGCGGCGCGCGTTTCGCCTACCGACACCGCGTGTATCCAGATCGCGCCCTTCGCCTTGGGCGACAACGCCTGTCCGAAACGCTCGTCCCAGTGTTCCCGATAGGCCGGCGCCTTGCGCGCCCGTTTTTTCAGATAGCGCCGCGCCAGCGGCGTCAGCAGCCGCCACAAGCCGTTGTACAGCGCCAGCTGCCAGCTCATGCCCAGTCCCGCCGCGACTGCAGCGCCTCCAGCACGGCCTGCACGGTAGGGCACTGGCCGATATTGCCCAGATTGGTCGCCCACGGCGTTTCCACCACGCCGGTCTGCTGCGGGTCGGTATCGGTGTAAATGGCCGCCACCGGCACGTTCAGCGCGTTGGCGAGGTGCACCAGGCCGGTATCGACGCCGACGACGGCGCAGGCGTTGCCAAGCAAGCCGGCCGCCTCCAGCAGGCTCATCCTTGGCGCCACCACCGCGGCCGGCAGCCGCGCGGCCAGCCGTTCGGCGCGCTCCTTTTCCCTGTCGTTGCCCCAGGGCAGCACCGTCACCATGTCGTGATGGGCGGACAACTGGGTTCCCAACTCCACCCAGTTCGCCTCTGGCCATTCCTTGGACGCGCGGCTGGTCGCGTGCAACAGCACTGCGTAGCGGCCGCTGAGCATCCAGCTTGGCCGCTCGCCGCGGCGGATGCCGAATTGCGGCGGCCCGTCCGGCGCGTAGCCGAAACTGAGGCCGAACAGCAGCCGGTTGCGGTCTATCGCCGACAGCAGCCGCGATACCTTGTGCTTCTTGTCGTAGAACAGGCTGGCCAGCGACTCGCGGGCGCTGGGCCAATCCAGCCCCGCCAGCGGCGCCTGCGCCCAGCGGGCCGGTATCGCGCTCTTGAGCAGGCCCTGGCTGTCCAGCACCAGATCGAAATGGGTGTCCCGCAGCTTGCGCTTCAAGGCTTTCAGCTCGCGCCAGGCCGCAGGTTGCCACAAGCGCCGGCGCCAGCTGCGCCAACTCAGCGTCAGCACTTCGTCCACCTGGGGATGCAGGCGGGCGATGTCGGCAAAGCTCTCTTCCGCCAACCAAGTCAGCCGGACATTCGGGTAATGCGTCTTCAACTCGGTGATGGCGGGCCAAGTGTGGATAAGGTCGCCCATCGACGAGGTGCGCACGATCAGCACATTCATCATGGCGCGCATTGTACCCGAGCGGGCCTGTGGTTAACCAAGTAAAATCCCTCGTGACCGGTTGTGGATAAGCCGCTGTGAATAAGTCCGGCCAGATTTATCCACAATTTGCCAGACCATTGTGCAATGCAATAATCCAATGCCTATCAACAGGGCAAACCTATGAAGCAGAGGGGTTTTTCGCAATTGTCCACACCAAAAGCCCACCTTCATTAGTTTCATCATTTTATAGTTGCGTTAATGAAAATCTGGTGAGGACAGACGCGCTGCGAGCAAAAAAGTCCATGCACAAGCCTGTCTGCAAAACTGGATGGAGAGCTGTGGACAAACGGAACCTTTGCCCAAACGTCAAAGTTATCCACAACTGCTCACCTGCTTGCGCGATGGGCTGACAACAAGTTAGCGGATAACGCAATTCGTTGAAAATAAAAGAATAAAATGACTTATCAACAGGTAGGGGCCATCTTCTACCAGTTTCTTCATTTTATAAATGGGAATACATGAAAAGATGCGAGTAGCAGTCAGCGCGGTGCTCATCACCAAAAATGCAGGCAAACAACTGGAACAATGTCTGCAGAGCGTGAGCTTTGCGGACGAGATCGTGGTTGTGGATTCCGGCAGCAGCGATAACACAATGGCAATAGCTTCCACCTATCACGCCAAAGTTATCCACCAGGAATGGCTAGGATTCGGCCCGCAGAAGCAATTCGCGGTCGGCCAGGCTAGCCACGACTGGGTGCTGTGCCTGGATGCCGACGAGTACCTGTCGCCGGAATTATCTTTGTCTATCAACAAGATGCTGGAGAATCCACAAGCCGCCGCCTATCGCTTCCCGCGCTGCAATCGTTTCATGGGACGTTTCCTGAAGCACGGCGAGGGCTACCCGGATTGGTCGCTGCGCCTGTTCGATCGCCGCCGCGCGCGTTGGTCGGACGACGCGGTGCATGAATACGTGATCTGCGAAGACGCTGTGGAAAAGCTGGACGGCGACCTGATGCACGAATCCGGCGAGGACATCGCGCTGTATCTGTCCAAGCAGAACCGCTACACCTCGCTGCAGGCCGAGCAGCTGCACGCCCGCGGCAAGAAGGCGGGTCCGGGCAAGCTGCTGCTCAGCCCGATGTTGCGCTTCTTCAAGTTCTATTTCGTCCGCCTGGGCTTTCTGGACGGCCTGCCCGGACTGGTGCACATCGCCATCGGCTGCTGCAACAGCTTCATCAAATACGCGAAGCTGATCGAACTGCGCCGGCTGCGCAAATGACGTTTGGTTTGCCGGCCGGATTCCTTTAGCATGGGTTTTTGCTTCGGAACCGATCAAATGGACCAGATCTTCATCCGTGAAATGGTGGAAGCCGACATCGCCGCCGTCGCGCGGCTGTGCGGCGATCTCGACTACCCGACCAGCTTCGAGCAGTTGGCGGGCCGCTACGCCAAAGTGTCCATCCAGCCCGACAACGGGGTCTGGGTGGCGGAGCTGGACGGCGAGGTGGTGGGCTGGGCGCACGGCCATGGCGTCCATATCCTGGAAGCGGACAGTTACGTCGAGATAGGCGGCATCGTCGTCGATCCCGGCTGCCGCGGCCTGGGATTGGGCCGGATGCTGCTGGAAGCCTGCGAGCGCTGGGCGCAGGCGCGCGGCTACCCGCGCATACGGCTGCGTTCCGGCATCCACCGCAGCTGGGCTCACGCCTTCTATCGACGGCTGGGCTATCAGCAGGCCAGCACCGCGATCACGTTTTCCCTCAATCTGCCGCGGCAGGGCTGACCGCCGCCGCTGGATCCGTTTTCGGCATGCGGTCAGTTGTCCGCATGCTTTCTTTGCCCGCCATCGCCAGGACCATAGCCATGGACATTCGCTTTCCCGCTCCGCTCCAACCCGGCGACGCGATCGCCGTCACCGCCTTTTCCTCCGGCGTCCATCCGCGGCTGCATGGCAGGCTGGACGACGCGCTGAACGAATTGCGCGCCCGCGGCTATCGCGTGGCGGAGGGAGAGTGCCTGCGCGATGAAAAACACGATGCCAGCGCTCCCGCCGCGGCGCGGCTGGCGGAACTCAAGCGTTTCATGTTCGATCCCGAGATCCGCGCCATCCTGCCGCCCTGGGGCGGCGAGCGGGCGATCGAGCTGTTGCCGGGCCTGGATTTCGCTGCCTTGGCCGACTTGCCGCCCAAATGGCTGGCCGGCTTCTCCGACGTCTCCACGCTGACGGCGCCGCTGACGCTGCAGGCAGGCTGGGCCACGCTGCACGGACCCAATCTGATGGATTTGCCGCTTAAGGAATGGGCGTTCGGCCATGAAGCGCTGCTGGCGACGCTGGAGGCCGGCACGCCGCCTGAGCAGTCGCAACATGGACATTATTGGCATTGGAGCGAGCCTGGCCGGCGATTTCCGAATCGGACGCGCCTGTTGGGCGGCGGCGCGGGAAAAATGGAGGGACGGCTGATAGGCGGCTGCCTGGACGTGCTGGTTGCGCTGCAGGGCACGCCGTATTTCGATCTGGACGCGTTCAAGGCGGAGCCGGCCATTCTGTACCTGGAAAACTGCGAGCTCGCGCCCTGCGGCGTTTTAAGGGCCCTTATGGGCCTGCGGTTGTCCGGCGCGCTGGATGGCCTCGCCGGACTGGTATTGGGCCGCAGCGGCGGCCCTGACGCGGCCGACGGCGATGTCTTGGGCTACGAGGGGGCGTTGCGCGCCGCTTTGGACGGTTTGCCGTATCAGGTGGCGGTGGATGCCGACATCGGCCACGTGCCGCCGCAATGGAGCCTGCTCAACGGCGCCTGGGCGACGCTGGAGGTGTTCGGTGAGGGGGAGGCCAGGCTGGCGCAGCGCGCGGCGCGCTGAGGGCGTTTACAGCGCCATCCGGTAGAACACCACGCGCTCGGTTTTCTCGAAGCCCAGGGCCTGATGGGCGGTTTGGGAGACGATATTGTCCAAGGCTGTGTCGGAAGCGAGCTCCACGCAGCCGCGATCTCGCGCCCAGGCTTGGGCGGCGCGCAGAAGCCGCACGGCGACGCCGGCGCGTCTATGTTCCGGTGCGACATACAGCCCCTCGACAAAACCGACCGGCGAATGGTGGGTTCCATTGACGTAGTCATGGCGAATAGCCAGCTCAATCAGCCCAACCGCGCCGCCGGCCGCATCCATGGCGATGAACGCCGCGTAACGGGCAGGCTCGGCGATTTGCGCATCAATCTCCCGCTGATGTTCATCGGCTGGGCAGTCTGGCCACAGCGCGGCGCGCAGACTCCGCCAGTCATTGAGATGGGCTGGGCAGGAGGGGGCGAACAGGATATCGGCTAAGGGATTTTTCATTAAGTTGGGCGAGTGGTTTGGGTACGCGCTAGATGAGAGGCGCGACTAGATGGAGAAGTTTCTCGCGGCTTGATCATATCGACTCGAACTCCGGCTGAGGCAGGTGATGGCGCTGCACCAGGATCTTGTCCACCCGGGTGCGGTCCATGTCCACCACCTCGAAGCTGAAGCCGTTCCACTCGAAACGGTCGGTGACGCTGGGCACGCGTCCCAGCTGGTACATCACCGCGCCGGCCAGGGTATGGATATTGCCGCCGGCTTCGCCGGGCAGCTGGGATTCCAGCTCGAAGAACTCGCGGAAGCGGTCCAGCGACACCATGCCGTCCACCAGCCAGCTGCCGTCCTCCCTTTGCACGATCTCGTCATCTTCGCCGGCGATGGCCGGTAGATCGCCGACGATGGCTTCCATCACGTCATTGATCGACACCAGGCCTTCCAGCTCGCCGTACTCATCCACCACCAGCGCGCTGTGGCTGCGCGCCTGCTTGAACTGCTCCAGCAACTGCATCAGCGAGCAGGTGGACGGCACGTACAGCGGCGGCGTCAGCTCGGCGGAGAAGTCCAGCATCCGGCCCTTGAGCAGGCGGTCCAGCAGGGTCTTGGCGTTGAGCACGCCTATCACCTGGTCGGTGTCGCCGCGGCAAACCGGGAAATGGCTGAACGGGTGGCGCAGCAGCAGCTCGCGGTTGCGTTCCGGGCCGTCTTCCAGATCCAGGATCACTACGTCCTGGCGCGGCGTCATCACCGAGGCCGCCTTGCGGTTGTCCAGGCGGAAGATGTTTTCCACCAGTTCTTGCTCGGCGCGGTCGAACACGCCTTCGTCGGCGCCCTGTTCCATCAGCGTGCGGATTTCGTCCTCGGTGATGGACGGCTCGTCGCTCTTCTTCGCGCCCAGCAGCCGCAGCAGGCCGTCGGTGACGCGGCTGAACACCTGCACCAGCGGGCCGCTGGCGCGCGACAGCAGCAGCATGGGGCGGGACAGCGCCATCGCCACCCGCTCCGGGTTCAACAGCGCCAGCCGCTTGGGCACCAGCTCGCCCAGGATCAGCGACAGCGTGGTGATGAACAGCACCATCAGCGCCACCGACAGCGGCTTGGCGTACGGCGCCAGCGGCGCGTAGCCGCTTAGGTACGCGCGCAGGTGCTCGGACAGCGCCGCCTCGCCGTAGACGCCGGACAGGATGCTGATCGAGGTGATGCCGATCTGGATGGTGGACAGGAAGCGGGTGGGCTCGGAGGCCAGCGCCAGCGCGGCGCGCGCGCCCTTGTGGCCGTCGTCGGCCTTTTGCTGCAGCCTGACTTTGCGCGAGGAGACGATGGCGATCTCGGCCATCGCGAATACGGCGTTCAACAAGACCAGGCCCAGCAGCAGCAATATTTCCACGGTGAGGATGGGGGAAGTGAGGGAGCTACTAGCTTAGGGCAAGCGCTCCGCCGCGCAAAGCGCCGCGGCGGAGGATGGCGCTCAAAACAGGCTGTTTTGCGCGGCGGGGGCGGCCCAGCGCACCGGCTGGCGGCCACGCGCGATCAGCCAGGCATTGACCTGGGAGAAGTGGCGGCAGCCGTGGAAGCCTCGGCTGGCGGACAAGGGGGAAGGGTGGGCGGCGGTCAGCACTAGGTGGCGGCCGGCGTCGATGCGTTCGGCCTTGGTCTGCGCCCAATTGCCCCACAGCAGGAACACGCAGCCGGGGTTGTCGCGGTTGACTGCGTCGATCAGCGCGTCGCTGACGGCTTGCCAGCCCAGCTTGCCATGGCTGCCGGCCTTGTCGCGCTCGACGGTGAACACGCTGTTGAGCAGCAGCACGCCCTGCTGCGCCCAGTGGGTGAGATCGCCGCCGGCCGGCACGCCCAGGCCCAGATCGGCCGCCAGCTCCTTGTAAATGTTGCGCAGGGACGGCGGCACGCGGATGCCATCCGGCACCGAGAACGACAGGCCCATCGCCTCGCCGTCGCCATGGTAGGGGTCTTGGCCCAGGATCACCACCTTGACGTCGGCCGGCGAGGCAAAGCTCAGCGCGTTGAAGGCCTGCGGCGCCGGGGGAAACAGGGTTTTGCCGGTCTCGATCTGCTGGGCCAGCTGGCGGTCGATGTCGGCCAGGCGGGCGGCGATGGCGGGCTGTCGCAGCACGGCCTCCCAATCCGGGTGGACGCGGGCGAAGGCTGGGGCGAGGTAGTTCAGTGAAGGCATGTAGGGCTCTTTAGCGGCTGGCGGGCGGTTGAGGTGATTTGGAAAGCGCGCGGCGTGATTCGTTCCAAAGCAAAACACCGCCCGGGGGCGGTGTCGTGGGGCGCGGCGCGCTCAATAGCGGGCGACGGCCGGATCGACCTGGGTCGACCAGGCGTCGATGCCGCCTTGCAGATTGATCACGTCGTCGAAGCCGGCGTTCTGCAGGAACAGCGCCACTTGGGCGCTGCGCATGCCATGGTGGCAGATGGCGACGATGGTGGCGTCGTCCGGCAACTCGCTCATCCGGATGGGAATCAGGTTCATCGGGATGTGGACGCTACCGTCGATATGCGCGAGCTGGTATTCCCAGCCCTCGCGCACGTCCAGCAGCAGCGGACGCTTGGCCTGCGGATCAGCCAGCTGGGCGGCGAGGGCGGAGGCGGTGATTTCGCGCAGCATGATCAGAAGCTGAAGCGGGCCGGTTCGACGGCCTCGAACTTTTTCAGTCGCTCGACGCAGGTTTCGAACAGCGTGGTTTCGCGGAAGCTGGTGTCGGTTTCGCGGTCGATCAGCTTGCAAGCCATCACCGGCAGATCGCCGACCACCAGGATCAGGCGGCCGCCGACGGCCAGCTGGTCCTTCAGTTCCTGCGGCACGACGGGCAGGGAGCCGCCGACCACGATCACATCGTAAGGGCCTTGCTCCGGCAAGCCCAGCACGCCGTCGCCTTCCACCAGGGTGGCGTTGGCGATGCCCGCTTTCTTCAGGTTGGCCGCGGCGCGTTCCTTTTGCGCCGGGTCGATTTCCACGCTCACCACCTGCTTGCCCATCTTGGCCAGCAGCGCGGTCAGATAGCCGCTGCCGGTGCCGATTTCCAGGATCTTGTCGCTTGGCTGGATGGTGGCGTCCTGCACCAGTCGCGCTTCCATCTTGGGTTGCAGCATCTTGCTGCCGTTGGGCAGCGGCAGTTCGGTGTCGACGAAAGCCAACTGGCGTTGGCTGTCGGCGACGAAGTCCTCGCGTTTCACGTGAAACAGCAGATCCAGCACGTTGGTATCCAGAACATCCCACGGGCGAATCTGCTGCTCGACCATGTTGAAACGGGTTTTTTCGAAATCCATCAACTTAAACTCCGGAGGGCTGGGAGTCCGCTCCGCCCATGGAGGACAGCGTCGGCGGCAAGGACTCGTGTGATGACGATACAGTCTGCTGACAAAGTAAATTGGTGCGATTTTACAGGACCCGGCAGAGCCGGGCCTCTTCATATAAGCGCGTGAGTCCGCAGCCTGACCATTGAATCCCAATCGCTCCGCTGAGCGAATTGAAAATTCGCACGCATGCCGCCCTTTTAAACCTGCAAGGGCGCCTAGCCTTCACGAAGGCGAGAGGCTTTGTCAACAATCTAGATTGCTTGCGATTATCCCATATTTGCCTTACCTTCACACGGCATCGCTAGGGGTCCTGCGCCTGGCGTTCGGCGCGGATGGCTACCGAAGTGTAGGCGATGGCGGCGGATGACGGAGCGCGGGTGAGAAATACCCTTGGAACCTGACCCGGATAATACCGGCGTAGGGAAGCGTCACCTGCCCCCATGGCCACGCCATATCCGCAGCCGGCCTTGCCGGATCGCTCCTTGCGCCGTTTCATCGCTTTTGGAGACTCCCGCCCGATGAACGCGCCCGTGAACAAGCAAATGGTGGTGGACGCCGCCGCCATCCAGCCCTTGCCCAACTCCCGCAAGATTTATGTCGCCGGCAGCCGCCCGGACATTCAAGTGCCGATGCGCGAGATCCGCCAGGCCGACACGCCGACCCAGTTCGGCGGCGAACAGAACCCGCCCATCTACGTCTACGACACCAGCGGTCCGTACAGCGATCCGGCCGCGCGAATCGACATCCAGAGCGGCCTCGCGCCCTTGCGCGCCGGCTGGATCGCCGAGCGCGGCGACTGCGAGCAGCTGGCAGGCTTGTCCAGCGAATACGGCCGCGCCCGCGAGGCGGACCCCAAGCTCGCCGAGCTGCGCTTCAATCTGCAGCGCAAGCCGCGCCGCGCCAAGGCCGGCCGCAACGTCAGCCAGATGCACTATGCGCGCCAAGGCATCGTCACGCCGGAGATGGCGTTCGTCGCGATACGAGAAAACCTGAACCGCCGCGCCTATGTGGCCGCGCTGCAAGCCACCGGCAACCAGCGACTACTGGAGCTGATGACGCGCCAGCACAAGGGGCAGAGCTTCGGCGCCAATTTGCCGGAAGAGATCACGCCGGAATTCGTGCGCCAGGAAGTGGCCGCCGGCCGCGCCATCATCCCGGCCAATATCAATCACCCGGAATCCGAGCCCATGATCATAGGCCGCAACTTCCTGGTGAAAATAAACGGCAATATCGGCAATAGCGCGGTAACGTCTTCGATATCGGAAGAAGTGGATAAGATGACCTGGGGCATCCGCTGGGGCGCCGACACCATCATGGACCTGTCCACCGGTAAGAACATCCACGAAACCCGCGAGTGGATTCTGCGCAACAGCCCGGTGCCCATCGGCACCGTGCCGATTTACCAGGCGCTGGAAAAAGTGAATGGCAAGGCCGAGGACCTGACTTGGGAAATCTTCAAGGACACGCTGATCGAGCAGGCTGAGCAGGGCGTGGACTATTTCACCATCCACGCCGGCGTGCGCCTGGCCTACGTGCCGATGACCGCGGGCCGCATGACCGGCATCGTGTCGCGCGGCGGCTCCATCATGGCCAAGTGGTGCCTGGCGCACCACCAGGAGAATTTCCTCTACACCCACTTCGAGGACATCTGCGAAATCATGAAGGCCTACGACGTGGCCTTCAGCCTGGGCGACGGCCTGCGTTCGGGCAGCGCCTGGGACGCCAACGACGAGGCGCAGCTGGGCGAACTGAAAACGCTGGGCGAGCTGACCGAGATCGCCTGGAAGCACGATGTCCAAGTCATGATAGAAGGCCCCGGCCACGTGCCGATGCAGTTGATCAAGGAGAATATGGACAAGGAGCTGGAATGGTGCCGCGAAGCGCCGTTCTACACCCTGGGGCCGCTGACCACCGACATCGCGCCCGGCTACGACCACATCACTTCTGCCATCGGCGCCGCGCAGATCGGCTGGTACGGCACCGCCATGCTGTGCTACGTGACGCAGAAGGAGCACCTGGGCCTGCCGAACAAGAACGACGTCAAAGAGGGCATCATCACCTACAAGCTGGCGGCGCACGCGGCCGACCTGGCCAAGGGCCATCCCGGCGCGCAGATCCGCGACAACGCGCTGTCCAAGGCGCGCTTCGAATTCCGTTGGGAAGACCAGTTCAACCTGGGCCTGGACCCGGACAAGGCGCGCGACTTCCACGATGAAACGCTGCCCAAGGATAGCGCCAAGGTGGCGCATTTCTGCAGCATGTGCGGCCCGCACTTCTGCAGCATGAAGATCACCCAGGACGTGCGCGAGTACGCGGCCAGCCAAGGCATAGGCGAGCAGGACGCGCTGCGGCAGGGCATGCGGGAAAAATCCATCGAGTTCGTCAAAGGCGGCGGCAAACTGTATGACAAAGTGTAGGTGATGAGCGTTTTTTGGTATTTCACGGGATTTGATTGGCATAAGATGACGACGGGCCGGTCTGTCGCCGGCTCGCCTTCACTCGGATTGCCAAGAACAAAATCATGTTGAAATCACTTTTTGCGGCCGCCGGCATCGGCGGCGCCACCGTGGACACCCGTCTGATCAACCCACGGCTGCGGCCGGGCGAGATTCTGCGCGGCGAGGTCGTGGTCAAGGGCGGTAGCGTGGACCAGGACATTTCCAAGATCGAACTGCTGCTGCTGACCGAAACGGAATGCGAGCGGGAGGGGCGGGAAACGCGCGAAACCGCGTGGCTGGCCGGGCTGCCGATCAGCGGGCCCTGCCGGATTCCCGCCGGCTGCGAGTGGCGGCTGCCATTCCAGCTGCCGCTGCCGGCCGAAACTCCGGTCAATCATCACCCCGCGTTGCGCGACGAGCCGCCAGTGTGGATCCATACCGATCTGGCGCTGGGCATGGCGCGCGACGCGGCCGACAACGATAGGCTGCAAGTTCAGCCCACGCCGCAGATGGAAGCGATCCTGCGCGCTTTTTCGCGGCTGGGGTGGGAGCTGCACCGCGCCGACGTGGAGGCCGGCACCGTCCGCGCCGGCGAGGCGGCGAGCACGCTGGGCTGCTACCAGGAGTTCGAATTGCGGCCGCGCGACGCCGGTTGGAACTGGAACGAGATCGAGCTCACCTTCATTCCCGACGGCTACGGCGCCATCCATGTGCTGATCGAAATCGACGCCGGAGACGACGATCATTACCTGAGCCTGCGGATGGAACCGGATTGGGAAGACGCGGATTGGACCGCCGAACTGCGGGTCAGGCTGGGGCTGTGAGCGCGGCGTCGGCCAGAGAGTCCGCTTTGGCCGCTGACAGGAGCGGCGGCGGGGGTCTAGCATGATGGGGTAAACCAGCCAAGGGAGTCAGCGATGGACACCAGCAGCCATTTATTGCCCGGCCTGTTCCGCCAGCTGGGCTTGCCGGACGAGCCGGCAGCCATCCGCGCCTTCATCGCCAGCCATCCGCTGCCGCCGCGGGTGGCCTTGGCCGAAGCCGCGTTCTGGACGCCGGCCCAGGCCGCTTTCCTGCGCCAGGCGCTGGAGTGCGACGCCGAATGGAGCGAGGCGGCGGATGAGCTGGCGGTGTTGCTGCAGCAAGGCGAAGCCTAGCGGCTGTGGATAAAATCGAAAACGGGCGGAGGCTTGTGGATAAACCGCCTCCCGCCGTTTTCCGCGCCCGCGCCTATTCGGCGGCGACGTAAACCCAGGCGAGCCCGCCGCTGTCTAGCGCCGCTTCCACGCGCCGGTAGTCGGCCACCTCGTAGCGGTCGGCCTGGGCTAGCTCCGCGTCGCTGAGTTCGAACACGACGCCGTCCACCTGGTCTTGCGGCGCGCCGCCGCGGCGGAGAATGGGGTGATGGGCCTTGCCGCTGGCGCTCAGCACTGCCGGGTCATGGATTGCCACGCTTTCCAGGCGAAAGCCGGCCAGCCGCGCCGGCTGGCCGTTCAAGCGCCGGCCGAAGGTGGCCAATTGCACGTTTTCCTGTCGCAGCGTGCCGTAGGAGAACAGTCTGGGCATGTCGGTCTTCTCATTCAAAGTGGCTGTCGTCCAGCAGCATGTCCTCGAAAAAGGCGCCATAGGGCTTGGACGGATGGCGGATGTGGATTTCCAGCACCCATAGCGATTCGCTGGGCGCGTGGTCAAAGTCGGCCAGCGCGCCGTTGTGCAGCGCGGCGTGCGGGAAGTCGGCCAGCCGGTGGCCGGACAGGTCCAGGTTCAATTCCCAGCCGCGGCGGCGGGCGCAATCTTCTGCGTAGCGGTACAGCGCCTGTCCGCTGGCGCCTTGCCGCAGCCAATGGCTTCTGACTTCGTGGAAAATGGCGCGCGCGTCGGCCGCGCAGCGGGCGCGCTCCGGGTCTGTTCCGGTGACGAAAGTGTCGCCGCCGTCGCCTTCCCATTGTTGCCATACCGGACCGATGTCGATGAAGAAGATGTCGTCCTCGCCCAGCGCCACGCCGGGGTCGGATGGCGCGCCGAATGTCTTCAGCGTATTCGGGCCGAAGCGGACGTAGACGTCGTGCCAGCCGCGCAGCATGCCGGCGTCGGCCAGCGTGTCGCGCGCCATTTCGACCGCGTCCTCTTCCTGCATGCCGGGACGGATGTTGGCGGCGATGCCGCGCACGGCGTCCAGCGTGCGGCGGCGAACGCCAAGCATGGCTTCGCGGTCGTAGGCTGCGCCCACGGCTTCTTGCGGCAGACAGGTTTTTTGCATGTGGCTCTCCTTGCGTGGTTTCAGGGTTTTGTTTCAGGGGCGGATGCCGGCCTGCAGGCCGTTCAGCCCCGGGTGCAGCGTGATCTGGCAGGCCAGCCGGTGTCGCGGATGGGGCGCGTCCAGCGCGGCCAGCAGCCGCTGTTCCCGCCGCGCCGGCTCGGGCAGTCGCTCCAGCCAATCGGGGGAGATGGCGACGCGGCAGGCGCCGCAGGCGGCCTGGCCGCCGCATACCGGCAGCACCAGCCCGGCGGCGGCCAGCGCGTCGGCCAGGCGGCTGCCGGCGGTGGCGGGCAGCGCCAGCCATTGGCCATCCTCGCGCCGCCAGCGGATGGCGAGCGTTTCCGCGCCGCTCGCCGCGATAGGCTGGGCCGGGGCGAAGGCGTCGGCGTGGAAGCGAGCCTCGGGCAAGCCGCAGCTCTCGGTCAGCAGCCGGCGCGCTTCGTCCACCATCGCCGGCGCGCCGCAGGCGTAGACCCTGGCGCGGGAGAGATCGGGATGTCGGTCGGCGGCGGCATGCTGCACCCGGCCGCGCTCGCCTACCCAGTCCGCCGGCGCGGCGGCCAACACTGGGATGAAGCGCAGGGTCGGCCGGCGCGCGGCGAGCGCGGCGAGCTCCTTCTCCAGATACAACGCTTCCGGTCGGTCCGCGCCCCAGTACAGGTCTATCTCCGGCCAGTCGCCGCCGCCGGCGTCTAACTCGGCCAGCATCGCGTACAGGGGCGCGATGCCGGTGCCGGTGGCCAGCATCAGCACCCGCTCTTCGGGCGCCGGCGGCTGCCATACGCAGTCGCCGTAGGGGCCGGTCAGCCGCAGTCGCTGGCCCGGCAGCGCCTCGCGGCGCAGCCATTCCGAACAGCGGCCGCCGTCGCGCAGCCGGATCTGCGCCTCCAGGCCGCCGTCGGCGCGCGGCGCGCAAGCCAGCGAGTAGCTGCGCTCGGCGCCGTCGGGCAGGCGCAGGCTGAAGAACTGGCCCGCCCGGATCGGCATGCCGCGTCCGTCGTCGGCGCGCAGACTCAGCCGCAGCGCTTGCGGCCCCAGCGGCTGGATGTCCGATACGGTGTAAAAATAATGGTCGCTCATTTGGCCCTCCCGTCTTGGCCCGTGATGCGGATGGACTTATGCTAGCCAGGCTCTGGACCGGTAAAAACATCCAGTTTTTATAAATTGACCGGTCCAGATGGAAGGAAGAGCGGCATGCTTCGTCCCTGGCCCTTGTTATTGAATGTGGCGCGAGGCGGCGCCCTGCCCCTGCATCTGCAGATCGCCCAGCAAATCGCCGATGCCATCCAGCGCGGTCGGCTGGCGCCGGCCAGCGCCTTGCCCGGTAGCCGAGAACTGGCGGTGCAACTTGAGGTGAACCGCAAGACGGTGGTGCAGGCCTACGAGGAGCTGGCGGCGCAAGGCTGGGTCAGTTGCGAAGGACGGCGCGGCACCTTCGTCGCCGCTTCATTGCCGCCTCCGCTGCGCGAGGCCGCGGGCGGGCCGCTGCCGCCGGCCGGCAACGCCGCAGGCGAGGACGCGGCGGAGGATGTGATCGATTTTTCCGAGAACGTGCCCGATTCGCGGCTGATTCCCTTCGACGTGCTGGGCCGCGCCTACCGCCGCGCGCTGGTGGCCACCGCCCGCTCCGGCAGGCTGTCGTACGGAGATCCGCGCGGCGAGGCCCGCTTGCGGCGCGCCTTGCTGGACATGCTGGCGATGGAGCGGGGGCTGAGCGCCGGGCTGGACGATATCTGCCTGACCCGCGGCAGCATCATGGGCATCTACCTGGCCGGCAAGGCCTTGCTCCGTCCCGGCGACGCGGTGGCGCTGGACCGGCTCAGCTATCCGTCGGCGCGCGCGGCCTTCCGTTCCCAGGGGGCGTCGTGCCTGGACGTGGATATGGACGATTACGGCATGCGGCCCGACGCGCTGGCGGCGCTGTGCCGCCGCCACGCGGTAAAGGCGGTGTATTTGACGCCGCATCACCAGTTTCCGACCACGGTGATGATGCCGGCCGAGCGGCGGCTGCAGTTGCTGGCGCTGGCCGAGCGCTACGACTTCCGCATCATCGAGGACGACTGCGACCACGAATTCCATTTCACCCATCGGCCGATGCCGCCGCTGGCCACGCTGCCCGGCGGCCGGCGGCCGGCGCGTGGTCTATGTCGGCTCGCTGTCCAAGGTGCTGGCGCCCGGGTTGCGCGTCGGCTATCTGGTGGCGGACGCGGAGCTGACGGCGCGCTGCGTGGAGCAGATCCTGCTGATCGACCGCCAGGGCAATCCGGTGACCGAACTGGCGGTGGAGGAGCTGATGGGCAGCGGCGAACTGAAGCGCCACCTGCGCCGCGCCTGGCGAACCTACCTGCGGCGGCGGGAGGCGTTGATCGAGGCCTTGCGCGCCGAGTTGGCGGGTTTGGCCGAATTCGACCTGCCGGCCGGCGGCCTCGCCATCTGGCTGCGTCTGGACCCGCGCCTGGACATGGACAGACTGGTTGCCGACGCGCGGCGGCACGGGCTCAAGATCCTGCCCGGCAGCCACTTCACCGGCGACGGCGCGGCGGTGCACGGCATCCGGCTGTGCTACGCCGACCTGGAAGAGGCGCGGCTGCGGCAGGGCGTGGCGAGACTGGCGCGGGCCTTGCTTGGACAAGCGGCTGACTGGAAGGCCTGATTCCGGCTAAGGGCATTGAATATCAGCCCGATGGCATATAGCTTTAAGGGATACCGTGCTCTGGGGAGCGGGATGAAACAGACCGATCAGACCCTGTTGGAACAGCTGCGCATCACCGATTTCGAAATCGAGCAACGCAAGCAGCTGTTCGCGCTGGAGCCGCGGGACGAATTGCTGCTGCGCGCCGCCGGCGCCTTGGTGGAGTCGCATCTGGACGAGCTGGTCGCCCGCTTTTACGAGCTGCAGACCAGCACCCCGGAAATCGCGCTGCTGATCGGCGACGCCGATACGCTGCAGCGGCTGCGCAATGCCCAGCGCCGCTACGTGATAGACCTGTTCAGCGGCGTCTACGATCTGGAGTACGTAAACAACCGCTTGCGCATCGGCCTGGTGCACAAGCGCATCGGCGTCGAGCCCAAGTTGTACCTGGCGGCGGTGCAGACGCTGAAGACGCTGCTGTCCAATCTGATCAGCGAGCTGATTCCGGACATCGAGGTCAGGCGCCACACGTTGCTTGCGGTGGACAAGCTGGTGATGTTCGATGTGGCGCTGGTGTTCGAAACCTATATCCGCAGCCTGGTGGCCGAAATCGAGACCTCCCGCAACAAGTCCGAGCAGTACGCCCGCTCGCTGGAGGAAAAGGTGGCGGTGCGCACCCGCCAGCTGGAAGAACTGTCGCGCACTGACCCGCTGACCGGACTGCTCAACCGCCGCTATCTGGACGAAACGCTGACCCGGGTGCTGCGCAGCGCGCAGCGGCGCAACGAGACGGTGACGCTGGTGTATCTGGACGTCGACCATTTCAAGCTGATCAACGACAGCCTGGGCCATCAGTGCGGCGACGAAATCCTGCGCAGCCTGGGCGAAATCATCAACCGCATCACGCGGGTGGAGGATGGCTGCTTCCGCTACGGCGGCGACGAGTTCTGCATCGTGCTGCCCAATTGCGACCAGAAGCAGGCGGAGGAAACCTTCGTCGAACGGCTGCGCGCGGAGCTGGCGGGTCTGCAGCCGGACATCAGCCTGAGCGTGGGTAGCGTCGAAACCGGGCCGGAGGAGTTCCTGTCGCCCGAGTCGCTGGTGGGAATGGCCGACCAGCGCATGTACGAGATGAAGCAGCGCAATCGGCTGCGCGAGGGCCGCCAGGCGGGGGCGGGCAAGGCGGAAGAGAATGGACTGGGCGAGGATGAGGGGGAGGCGGCGCCGGCGGCCGGACGTTAAAGCCGGCGCACCTGTCCGCGGCCTGCCTGCTTGGCCTGGTACAACGCCTGGTCCGCTTTTTGTTGCGCGTCGGCGAAATCCTGCTGCCGGCAGCGCCATTCATGGACGCCTGCGGAAAAGGCGGCGCGCAGCTCCGGATGGCCGGGCAGCGGCGTTTGCGCGCGGAATGCCCGCAGCAGCCTCTCCGCCGCCTGAGCGCCGTCGTCTGCATCGGCATCCGGCATCAGCAAGCAGAACTCCTCGCCGCCGTAGCGGATCAGCATGTCGTTTTCGCGTATGCCTTGCCGCAACAGCTCGGCCAGCGTCTGCAGCACCGCGTCGCCGGCCGGATGGCCGTAGCGGTCGTTGATCAGCTTGAAATGGTCGATGTCCAGCATCACCACGCACACCCGCTCCACCGACGCCTCCAGCGTGCGCAGCCAGTACTGCAGCGCGCGGCGATTGCCGGCGCCGGTCAGCGGGTCCAGGTTGGCCGCGTCTTCCAGCCGGTTGTGCTGGCGCTGCAGCACGATGTTGAGAAAACCCACCGAGCCGCAGATCTGCGCCGCCGCGGCGAAGGTCAGCGCCAGCTGGTGCTGGCGGTCCAGGTAGTCGATGCTGTCGGGCAGGCCCTGCGCGCGGAGCAGGAAATCGCCGGCGTCGCGCCAGACGAACAGCAGCGCGCCCAGCAGGAACAGCAGTGCGGTGGGGCTGAAGCGGTTATGGCTGACCAGCCGCTCGGCGCGCTGGTACAGCCAAGCCGCCGCCAGGTAGAGAAGCGGGATCTCGGCGCTTTCCAGCACCGACATCAGCGGGCGGTAGGGCAGCAGCTTGTCCAGCAGCGAGAGGGCGCCCACGGCCAGCCACAGCCAGTGCGGCGGCTTGAGCCCGGTGACGCGGGCGATGATGGTCAGCTGCAGCGCGATGCCGGCGTTGCTCATGGCGCTGCCCAGCGCCAGGCGCACCATCTCGCCTTTGCCGGGTTCGACAAAGCCTTCCACCAGCATGCCGGCGGCCAGCAGCAGCGAGGCCTGCAGCCAGCGGCGCCGGGCCCGGATCAGGTCGGAGCGCACGCTGTGCTGCCAGGTGATGAGGCCGATGCTGGCGATGGCCAGCGACACCATGATCAGAAGGGAATTGGACATGCGAGCCTGTCGCGGGGAGATGAAGCCATCGCTTCATCCTAGCAAAGGCGTTTTCGCGCTGTCACGCTCAGAAGCGGGCGGTCACCTTGCGGCGGACGCTGAAATCGGGGCGCAGGCTGGCTTCGGCGTCGAGGAAGTAACGGTTGCTGTCCAGCAAAAAATGGGGATCGTTGCCGGGCTCGGGATCGGACCAGCGCTGGAACAGCCTATCCACCTGCTCCGGGCTGCGGCAGGCTTGCAGATCGGCGCGGAAAGGACGTTCGCCGAAGATGCGCGCGATTTCGGCCAGCAGTTTCAGATGGCAGGCGCGGGCATCGCGCGGCAGCAGCAGCGCCAGCAGCCGGCTGACAGGCTCGCCGTCCGGAGCGTGGAAATCCAGGCTCCGCCGCAAGCCGATGAACAGCGCGCGGACTTCGGCCAGGCCCTCGATGCGGGCATGCGGCAAGGCCAGGCCGTGGCCCAGCGCGGTGCTGCCGGTTTGTTCGCGCTGCCGCAACGCGGCGCGCAGCGACGGCGCGCTCAACGCGTGGCGTTGGCCCAGTTGGCGGGCGATGAATTCGAACAATTCGCGTTCGTCCGCCAGGTCCACGTCCAGCAGGATATCGCCGCGGCGGCAGATGTCGGCCAGGGTTTGCATGGTCTTTCTCCTGTTTGGGGATGCAGGCTCATGCTAGGCCGACGAGGCTAAACGGAAGCTAAAGATGCGGCCGGCGGGCGTCAAAATGCCGTCAATGCTATTGGTCGGCGTCCTTGGGCGGCTGGATCGCGCCCTTGATCGCCGAGGCCTGCTCCTTCAGCTTGTCCACCTGCTCCTTCAGTTCCGGATTGAGCAGAGTGGCGGCGGCGCCCACCTGTTTGGCGGCGCCCAAGGCGGCGCTGGCTTGTTCCTTCAATTGGCCCAGCGGCGCGCTGGCGGTATCCACGCCCTGGTGCACGCTGCCGATGGCGGCGGAGGCGGCTTGTTGCAGCTGGGCGGTTTGTTGCTGGTTGCAGCCAGCGAGCAGCAAGGCGCTGCTGGCGGCGATCATCATGGTGCGCATGGCGGGGTCCTTTGGTGGCGATGTTGCTACAGAGCGGCCGCGGCGCAGCAAGTTCCGCCCAACTGGCGCAAGGGCGGGCCTTCGATGTTGATGACATTGGCAATCTTGGTGTTTGGAGGTAAGTTGTGGTTTCCCCTCACCGCCACGGAGTCCGCGATGATCACCGTCAGCGTCACCTATCCCCAGCGTCCCGGCGCGCATTTCGACTTTGATTATTATCTACGCCAGCACATGCCCATGGTGCAGCAGCTGCTGGGCCATGCGCTGAAAGGCGTGCGGGTGGACCGCGGCCTGTCCGGCGCCGAGGCCGGCAGCACGCCGGGCTTCGTCGCGCAGGCGACGCTGCTGTGCGACTCGGTGCAAACCTTCCAGCAGGCTTTCGGCCCGGTGGCCGCGCGCATCATGGGCGATGTTCCCAACTACACCGACATCCAGCCGCTCTTCCAGTACAGCGAGGTCGCGCTTTGCGACGAGCGCCAGCCGGGCGTCAGCGGCTGGTACGCCAACGCGCAGTAGCTCAGGCGAGGATGCGCGCGGCCAGGTCGCCCGGGGCCTGGCTTATCGCCAGGCGGCCGGTTCCATGCCAGGCGGCCAGCCGCCGCAGCGCCGAGGACAGGTCGTCCGCCAGCCGCTGGCTGACGCGCACGCCGGGCTCCAGGTGCAGCGATTTGACCTCGAACACGCCCTGCGCGCGGTGGGCCTTCGCGTCCAGCCGGCCCGCGAGCTTGCCGCGGTTCAGTATCGGCAGAGTGAAATAGCCATACTTGCGCTTGGGCGCCGGGGTGTAGCACTCGATCTTGTAATCGAAGCCGAACAGTTCCAGCGCGCGTTTGCGGTCCCATACCAGCGGATCGAACGGCGACAGGATGGCGGTATTGCCGCTGCTTAGCTTGCCGGCGGCCGCCAGCTCCAGTTCGGCGGCCAGGCTGGCGTGGACGAAAGCGTCGTGGCTCCAGCCCTCCACTTTCACCGGGATCAGCTCGCCCTGGTCGGCCAGGCCGCGCAGCATCTCGCCGTAGGGCGCGCGCTTGAGCCGGTAGTAGTCGGCCACCCATGCCGGCTTGGCCAGTCCCAGCGCGCGGCAGCTGTTGCGCACTTGCTCCAGCCGGACGTCTTCGGGAGCGGGCAGGTCGCGCGCGTCGTCCCAGTCCGGCAACACGCGCTCGGCCAGGTCGTAGACGCGCTGGAAGGCGCGCCGCTCTTTCACCATCAGCCGGCCCAGCGTGAACAGTGTTTCCAGGTGGCGCTTTTCCGGTTTCCAGTCCCACCAGCCATTGCCTTTACCGTGTTTGCGTTCGAAATCGGCCGAGCGCGCCGGGCCGCGTTCGCGGATGCGCTCGATGATGGCTTCGACCTCGGCGCGGTGCTGTTCATACCAGCGCTGAGAGAACTTCCAACCCATCCCCTCTGCGTTCAGCATCCGGTGGCGCAGCAGGCGATAGTCCTCCACTGGCACGAAGCAGGCCTCGTGCGCCCAGTATTCGAACAGCGCGCCTTCGGCCAGCAGCTGGTCCAGCCAGGCCGGGTCGTAGTGGCCGATGCGGCTGTACAACACCAGGTAGGGGCTGCGCGCCACTACGCTGATGGTGTCGATCTGCAGCAGCGCCATGCGTCTGACGGCGGCCAGCGCGTCGGCCTTGGACGCCTTGCGGCGCGGCGCGCTCAGCAGGCCCTGGGCGGCTAGTTGCAGGTGGCGGGCTTGCTGCAGCGAAAGATGGAAAGTCATGGCCAGGGAAGGAAAAGATGGAATGAAGACTATACCAGCGGCAAGCGTTCGCATGGAATGCCGCGAGCATGACAAGGCCGCGCGCTTGTGGCAGTGTGGACAGCCCGTTCGTTCAATCCGGAGCTGGCCATGATCAGCCATATCGACCACATCGTCCTGACCGTGCGCGACATCGAGGCGGCTGCGGCTTTTTACCAGCGCGCTTTGAAGCTGGAGGCGGTGACTTTCGGCAACGGCCGCCGCGCGCTGCGTTTCGGCAACCAGAAGATCAATCTGCAGATCCTGGGCCAGGAGACGCGCAACCACGCGACGATAGGCTGCGGCGATTTGTGCCTGATCGCTTCCGTGCCGTTGCCTGAGGTGATCCAACATCTCAAGCGCGAGGGCGTGGCCATCGTCGAAGGTCCCATTACCCGCAGCGGCGCGATGGGCTCCATCACCTCGGTGTATTTCAACGATCCGGACGGGAATTTGGTGGAGGTCAGCAGCTACAGTTTTTGACTTTCCCGGAGATGGGCCGCCATGATGTCGAATAGCTTGAACACTGTCTTTTTTATGTTATTGAAATGAGTTGGCGCTTGTCGTTTAATTCAACGTCATTGCCGGGTGGCCGGCGATTCAACCTGACGCCGGACGAGTGCCGGCGCCAATACCCAGGGCGATCTCATGGATAGCAGCAAGGCAGTGATTCAACGCTTCAACCGCGAGGTGATAGAAAACGGAGACATGGCGGCGTTCGCCGAGCTGGTGGCGCCCGACTTCGTCAACCATTCGGCGCCGCCCGGCGTATCGCCGGGGCCGGACGGCTTCGCCGGCTTCTTCACCGGCATGCTGCATTCGGCGCTGTCCGACATCCGCGTGCATATCCACGAGCAGATCGAGGAAAACGGCAAGGTGGTGACGCGCAAGACCATAGAAGCCACCCACACCGGCGCCTTCTTCGGCCAGGCCGCCAGCGGCAAGCGCATCGCGATTTCCGCGATGGACATCGTGGTGGTGCGCGGCGGCAAGTACGCCGAACACTGGAGCTGCGCTGATTTGTACGGCGCGCTGGCCCAGATCCGCGGCGGTTGAGGATCATTCGTCGCGGGCGTTGAAGACGCCGCGAACCAGCTTGTCGTAGCTGCCGTCGCGGCGCATTTCCTCCAGCGCCAGATTGAAGCGGGTCAGCAAGGCCTGCTGTTGCGAAGTCTTGCTGATGGCGAGGAAGGAGGGGTTGGTCACCAGTGCCTCCTTCGACAGCGCGAAGCCGGAATAGCCGCCATTGCGCAGCGCCAGCAGCAGCGGCTCGCGTATGCCCAGCACCACGTCCAGCCTGCCCAGCTTCATCTGCCGCAGGTTCTGTTCGTCGCTGTCGCCGTCGAAGGCGGCGAACTTGCCGTCCTTCCTGGCCAGGTCGAAGGCGTCGCCATAGCTCCAGCCCGCCATCACCCCCACCCGCTTGCCGTACAGGTCTTCCAGCTTGCGGAACGGAGGGGCATGCGTGGGCGCGGCCATCACCACCCGTTCGTAGTACAGCGGATGGCTGAAGTCGAACAGCTTCTCCCGACTGGCGGTCTTGATGATGCCGCCTGCGGCGGCGCGGCCTTCGCGCAACTCCTGCAGCGCCATTCGCCAGGAGCCGGCGCGCAGCGTGACGGCAATGCCGGCGCGTTCGCAGATTTTCGCCACCAGCGCCGGGTACAGCCCGGACGCGCCCTGCTTGCCGGCGTACATCATCGGCGGGTTGCTGTCGTCGAAGTCCACGATCAGCCCCGGCGGCTCGCCTGCCTGGCCGCCACTGCCGGCCATGGCCAGCCAAAGCGCCAGCGCGATACGGAAAAACGTCTGCCGCATGGGATTCAGGTACCGGAAAAAAGCCACCCTTGCAGCATAGTACCTGTCTGGGGGAAGGCTGGCGGACAAGAAAAAACGGAACCCTTAGGCTCCGTTTTTGTGGCGACGCCGGCTGCGTTTACGGGTAGACGATGCGCAAAAGATTGGTGGAGCCGGGGGTGCCGAAGGGCACGCCGGCGATGATCACCATCGGCTTGCCTTGCTCGGCCAGGCCCAGCTTGGTGGCGCTGAAGGTGGTCTTCACCACCATGTCTTCCAGGTTTTCCGCGTCAGGGCCATGCCAGGCCACCACGCCCCATACCAGGGTCAGCCGGCGGGCGGTTTCCAGCCTGGGCGAAATGCCCAGGATGGGAGTGGACGGGCGCTCGCGCGCCAGCGACAGGCAGGAGGCGCCGCTGGTGGTGAAGGCAACCGCCACTGTGACCGGCAGCAGCGTGCTGACCTTGCGCACGCAGGCGGCGATGGCGTCAGTGCGATCCGGCTCGTCGGCGGCGCTATAGTCCAGCGCCATCACCTTGCGGTAATCGGGCGCGCCTTCGACGCGGCGGATGATGCGGTCCATGATCTGCACCGCTTCCACGGGATATTGGCCGGCGGCGGTTTCGGCCGACAGCATCACCGCGTCCGCGCCCTCGTAGACCGCGGTGGCCACGTCATTGGCTTCGGCACGGGTCGGCGTCGGCGCGGTGATCATCGATTCCAGCATTTGGGTAGCCACGATCACCGGGCGGCCCAAGTGGCGGCAGTGGTGGACGATGCGGCGCTGCACCACCGGCACGTCTTCCGGCGGCAACTCCACCCCCAGGTCGCCGCGGGCCACCATCACGCCGTCGGCCAGCTCGGCGATGGCTTCCAGATCCTCCACCGCGGACGGCTTCTCGATCTTGGCGACGATGCCGGCGCGCTTGCCGACGATGCCGCGCAGCTCTTTGACGTCGGCCGCGGTCTGGACGAAGGACATCGCCACCCAGTCGGCCCCTTCGGCCAGGGCGAACTCGGCGTCCTTGCGGTCCTTGTCGGTGATGGCCGACAGCGGCAGCACGGTGTGCGGCAAGTTGAAGCCCTTGTTGCTGGACAACTCGCCGCCGACGGCGACGCGGGTGACGATGCGGCGCGGATGCATTTCCGTCACCTCGAACGCCAGCTTGCCGTCGTTCACCAGGATGCGGTGGCCGGGCTCCAGCGCCTCGAATGCTTCCGGGTGCGGCAGGGTGGCGCGCTCGGCGCCGCCGTCGGTCTCGTCCAGCGTGAATTCGTAGCGGTCGCCGGTTTTCACCGTGGCCGGCTGCGGAAACTTGCCGATGCGCAGCTTGGGGCCCTGCAGGTCCACCAGCACGCCGATCGGCCGGTCCAGCGCTTTTTCGGCGGCGCGGATGGCGGCCAGGCGGGCGCGGTGGTCGTCATGGCTGCCATGGCTCATGTTGAGCCGGAAGATGTTGACCCCGGAGCGGGCCAGTTCCAGGATTTTTTCCGGGGAGCTGGAGGAGGGGCCGAGCGTGGCGAGTATTTTGGTATTGCGTAGCATGACAGTCCTTTGCGGCCCATGCGGCCGATGATCTTGGAACCCTTGCGTGTGGCTTTCTCTTGCCGGCGGCGGAGGCATCGCGGGCCGCGTCGCCTACCCGCTGACGGCGATGATGCCATATCGCCGTTTTCGCTTTCTTGCGCTGGGTCGAACGCCAAGCTTTCGGCGCGGCGGAAAAGCGGTCCGGCGTCAGCGTCAATGCTGCCATAACTGCGTTGTAGCGGCAGGATTACGTATTGGCGGCCATTTGTTGGCGAAACAACGTTTCGCTACATTGTTCTGCGCATTGTTTTTCGTTTTTATGTTCGATTATTTTCTTATTTTTTCGTTTGTCCACATCGCCATGTAACGCATGAAAAGGCTTGCTGCGCTGCGGAATCGGCGTTTTTTACCTTCCATTCATCATCATGCCTTGCCGTTATTGCATTGGCTGGCAGTCCACCGCGATATTTTTCCCGGTTTCGCCTGGATGGCGCAGGGCGGTGCGAAAATGTAGCGCGGCATTACAGTTTTCATCATGTTGATATCAAAGGAATTTAATGGTTTCAGAATAGGGGTGATGTTTGGTTGCGGCGCGGAAAATGTATTTTTTTTTACCGGAAGATTGACAAGGTTCTGATCAGGCCTAGAATTGTCCGCAAATAAAACGAACGTCATAAGCAAAAAAACAAACATTCGCGCAACGTCGATACCCAGGCATGTCCATCATGCCGCCTTACCGGCAAACAGGAGAAAGTCATGACCGATCAGTACGTGCTGGCCCTGGACCAGGGCACCACCAGTTCCCGCGCCATCCTATTCAACCGCGGCGGCGACATCGTATCGCTGGCGCAAAAGGAATTCCGCCAAATCTATCCGCAGCCGGGCTGGGTCGAGCATGATCCGCAGGAAATCTGGGGCGGGCAGGTGGGCGTGGCCGCGGAAGCGGTGGCCAAGGCCGGCATCGACGGCCGCAGCATCGCCGCCATCGGCATCACCAACCAGCGCGAAACCACCATCGTCTGGGACCGCGAAACCGGCCAGCCGGTGTACAACGCCATCGTCTGGCAGGACCGCCGCACCGCCGAGTTCTGCGACGAGCTGAAAGCCCGCGGCCTGGGCGAATTGATCCGCTCCAAGACCGGCCTGCTGGTCGACGCCTATTTCTCCGGCAGCAAGATCAAGTGGATTCTGGACAATGTGCCCGGCGCGCGCGACCGCGCCCGGGACGGCAAGCTGGCTTTCGGCACCGTCGACAGCTGGCTGATCTGGAACTTCACCCATGGAAAAGTGCACGTGACCGACGTGTCCAACGCCTCGCGCACCATGCTGTACAACATCCACACCCTGGAATGGGACGCCGAGCTGCTGGACATCATGGGCATTCCGGCCTCGATGCTGCCGGAAGTGAAAAGCTCCAGCGAAGTGTACGGCCACACCCACGCCGCCCATCTGGGCCGCGAAATCCCGATCGCCGGCGTCGCCGGCGACCAGCAGGCGGCGCTGTTCGGCCAGCAGTGCACCACGCCGGGCATGGTGAAGAACACCTACGGCACCGGCTGCTTCATGATGCTGAACACCGGCGACAAGCCGATCGAATCCAAGAACAACCTGCTGACCACCATCGCCTGGAAAGTGGACGGCAAGGTGCAGTACGCGCTGGAAGGCTCGATCTTCATCGGCGGCGCGGTGGTGAAGTGGCTGCGCGACGGCCTGGGCATCATCCGCCACTCGGCCGACGTCGGCCCGCTGGCGCAGGAAGTGAAGGACAGCGACGGCGTTTACCTGGTGCCGGCCTTCGCCGGCCTGGGCGCGCCGCACTGGAACGCCAGCGCCCGCGGCACCATCGTCGGCGCCACGCTGGGCACCAAGGCCGCCCACATCGCCCGCGCCGCGCTGGACAGCATCGCCTACCAGACCCGCGACGTGCTGAAGGCGATGGAAGCCGACGCCGGCATGAGCATCGCCGAGCTGCGCGTCGACGGCGGCGCCACCGTCAATGAGCTGCTGATGCAGTTCCAGTCCGACATCCTGGCCGTGAACGTGGTGCGCCCCAAGATCACCGAAACCACCGCGCTGGGCGCCGCTTACCTGGCCGGCCTCGCCGTCGGCTACTGGAAGAGCGTGGACGACATCCAGGGCCAGTGGCAGCTGGACCGCCGCTTCCAGCCGGCGATGCCGGCCGGCGAAGTGGCCGCCAGCGTCAAGGGCTGGCAACGCGCGGTCAACGCCGCCAAGGTGTGGGCCGACGACCAAGACTGACGGCGCGCGGGCCGGCGCAACTCGCTGCCGGCCGTGCCCGGGCGATGACGGCATGACCCGCAGCGCCAAGCGGCGGGCAACTCAAGATAAAGTTGGAAAGAGACAATCATGAATCCTTTGATGGGCGAATTCATCGGCACCGCCTTGCTGGTGCTGCTGGGCAACGGCGTGGTGGCCAACGTATTGCTGAAAAACACCAAGGGCCATAACAGCGGCCTGATCGTGGTGGCCTTCGGCTGGGCGATGGCGGTGTTCGTCGGCGTATTCAGTGTGGCGGCGATCAGCGGGGCCCACCTGAATCCGGCGGTTTCGGTGGCGTTGGCGGTGGCCGGCAAATTCCCGTGGGACAAGGTGCCGGGCTATGTCGCCGCGCAGATGCTGGGCGGCATGGCCGGCGCCGGCCTGATGTGGCTGATCTATCGCAAGCACTATGAAACCACCGATTGCGCCGACACCAAGCTGGCCACTTTCTGCACCGGCCCGGCCATCCGCAGCCTGCCGGGCAATCTGGTGTCCGAGATCGTCGCCACCTTCGTGCTGGTGTTCGCCATCCTGTCGATGGTGGCCCCCAAGATGTCGCTGGGCGCGATCGACGCGCTGCCGGTGGCCCTGCTGGTGCTGGGCATCGGTGTGTCGCTGGGCGGCACCACCGGCTACGCGATGAGCCCGGCGCGCGATCTGGCGCCGCGCATCATGCACGCCATCCTGCCCATTCCCGGCAAGCGCGACAGCGACTGGGGCTACGCCTGGGTGCCGGTGGTCGGCTCGCTGATCGGCGGCGCGCTGGCGGCGCTGGCTTTCACGCTGCCGCTTTGATGTTCTAGTTGTTTCGACGCCGCCGTGTCCGCACGGCGGCGTTTTCACAAGCCAGCGCAAGACTGGCCCAAGCGGAACCGCCGCCGACAGAGCGCGCGGCCCGCCGGAGCGATCCGCCCCCTGGGCGACGCCTTATGGTTTCGCCCGAGCCGGCGGATGGCGGTTGTCCGCACCACAACTCGGAAAGAAGTAAATGATCAGCCTGTTCAAACCCGCGCCACATCTCCCCCCGCTGCCCGGCGAGCAGCAGCACGCCCTCTATCGCCGGCTGCGCTGGCAGATCTTCCTCGGCATCTTCATCGGCTACGCCGGCTACTACCTGGTCCGCAAGAATTTCTCGCTGGCCATGCCCTACCTGGTGGAGCAGGGCTTCTCGCGCGGCGATCTCGGTTTCGCCATGTCCGGCGTCGCCATCGCCTACGGCCTGTCCAAGTTCCTGATGGGCGCGGTGTCCGACCGTTCCAATCCCCGCGTGTTCCTGTGCGCCGGCCTGGTGTTGTCCGCCGCCGTGTTCCTGCTGATGGGCTTTGTTCCCTGGGCCACGTCCAGCGTGGCGGTGATGTTCGTGCTGCTGTTTCTCAACGGCTGGTTCCAGGGCATGGGCTGGCCGGCCTGCGGCCGCACCATGGTGCATTGGTGGTCGCAGAAGGAGCGCGGCGGCGTGGTGTCGATCTGGAACTGCGCGCACAACGTCGGCGGCGGCCTGATCGGTCCGCTGTTCATCCTGGGCATGGGCTGGTTCAACGACTGGCGCGCCGCCTTCTACGTGCCGGCCGCCGCCGCGATCGGCGTCGCCGTCTTCGCCTGGCTGACCATGCGCGACACGCCGCAGTCTTGCGGCCTGCCGCCGGTGGAGGCCTACCGGAACGACTACCCGGAAGACTACAGCGACCAGCATGAGCAGGAGCTGACCGCGCGCGAGATCTTCCGCAAGTACATCCTGCCCAACAAGCTGCTGTGGTACATCGCGCTGGCCAATGTCTTCATCTACCTGCTGCGCTACGGCGTGCTGGACTGGGCGCCGACCTATCTGAAGGAGGTCAAGCACTTCTCGGTCGACAAGTCGTCGTGGGCCTACTTCCTGTACGAATGGGCCGGCATCCCCGGCACGCTGCTGTGCGGCTGGATGTCGGACAAGCTGTTCCGCGGCAATCGCGGCGCCACCGGCGTGTTCTTCATGGCGCTGGTGACCCTGGCCACCGTCGTCTACTGGCTGAACCCGGCCGGCAACCCCACCGTGGACATGCTGGCGCTGATCGCCATCGGCTTCCTGATCTACGGCCCGGTGATGCTGGTGGGCCTGCACGCGCTGGAGCTGGCGCCGAAGAAGGCCGCCGGCACCGCCGCCGGCTTCACCGGCCTGTTCGGCTATCTGGGCGGCTCGGTGGCCGCCAACGCGGCGGTCGGCTACACCGTCGACCATTTCGGCTGGGACGGCGGCTTCGCGCTGCTGATCGGTTCCTGCGTCGCCGCCATCGTGCTGCTGGGGCTGACCACCTGGCATGGCCATCGGCAGGACAAGTTGGCCGCGGCCTGAGTGTGTATGCGGCGGCCAGGAAGCGGCAGGCCGCCAAACAGACAGATTTCGCACGTAAAACGATCAATATAAAACCCAAAACGAACATTTAATGTTGAATTTTAGTTCGTTTTTAATTATTCTGGGTAGTGTGGCTGGCCAGACCAGTCCGGACTTCAGCGAGGCGCGTAGTGGAAATTTACGATCTGGTAATCATAGGCGGCGGCATCAACGGCGCGGGCATCGCGCGCGACGCCGCCGGGCGCGGCATGTCGGTGCTGCTGTGCGAGAAGGACGACCTGGCTTCTCATACCTCGTCGGCCAGCACCAAGCTGATCCACGGCGGGCTGCGCTACCTGGAATATTATGAGTTCGGCCTGGTGCGCAAGGCGCTGCAGGAGCGCGAGGTGCTGCTGAAGGCCGCCCCGCACATCATCTGGCCGCTGCGCTTCGTGATGCCGCACGCGCGGGACCAGCGTCCGGAGTGGATGATCCGCTGCGGCCTATTCCTGTACGACCACCTGGCCCGCCGCGAAGTGCTGCCCGGCTCGGAGACCGTCAGCTTCTCCCGCCACCCGGCCGGCGGTCCGTTGAAGGCCGACTTCAAGCGCGGCTTCGTCTATTCCGACGGCTGGGTGCAGGACGCGCGGCTGGTGGTGCTCAACGCGATGGACGCGGCCGAGCACGGCGCCCGCATCCACACCCGCACCGCCTGCGTCGCCGCCCGCCGCGATGGCGAACATTGGCTGGCCACGCTGGAACGGGAGGATGGCAGCCGCTTCGAAGTGCGCGCCCGCGCGCTGGTCAACGCCGCCGGCCCCTGGGTGCAGAGCCTGATCGAGGACAAGCTGGCGATGCCGTCCAGCAAGTCCATCCGCCTGGTCAAGGGCAGCCACATCGTGGTGAAGAAGATTTTCGACCACCCGTTCGCCTACATTTTCCAGAACCCGGACAAGCGCATCATCTTCGCCATTCCGTACGAGAAGGACTTCACGCTGATCGGCACCACCGACGTCGAATACCGGGGCGATCCGAACGAGGTGGCGATAGACGGCGACGAAATCCGCTACCTGTGCGAGATGAGCAACCGCTATTTCCACAGCCAGATCGCGCCGGACGACGTGCTGTCCACCTATTCCGGCGTGCGCCCGCTGCTGGACGACGCGTCCGACAACGCCTCCAGCGTCACCCGCGACTACGCGTTGGAAATGGACCTGCAAGGCGCGCCGCTGTTGTCGGTGTTCGGCGGCAAGATCACCACCTTCCGCAAGCTGGCGGAGGAGGCGGTGGACAAGGTGGCGCCGCTGCTGGGCTGCGGCAAAGCCACCTGGACCGCCGACGCGCCGTTGCCGGGCGGCGACATGCCGGGCGCGGATTTCGGCCGTTTCCTGCAAGGCCTGCGCCAGCGCCATCCGTGGCTGCCGGAGGCGTTGGCGGAGCGCTGGGCCCGCGCCTACGGCACCCGCGTTGCCAAGCTGATCGGCAAGGCGGGCAACCTGGACGGCCTGGGCAAGGAGGTGCTGCCGGGCCTGTATGAAGCCGAGCTGGCCTATCTGGCCGACGCCGAGTGGGCGACCCGCAGCGAGGACATCCTGTGGCGGCGCTCCAAGCTGAAGCTGCACCTGCCGGCCAATGCCGCCGAGGTGGTGGATGCCTGGCTGGCCGCGCGCGCGCAGCCGCCGCGAGAGGCGCTGAGCGCCTGATGCCCTGGTTTGCCTGTCCCAGCCCGGCCTGCGCCGGGCTTTTTCATGGTCTCAGCCGATCTCGGCCAGCATGGCCATCCGCGTCGGCGATGGCGCGGCGGCGGGATCGAGCTTCATTTCGGTCAGCATGAACGGCGGCTTGTGGCCTTCGGCCAGCAGGAAGGCGGCGACGAAATCGTCGAAGCGGTTCTTGTCCTGGAAGCTGGCCATGCCGTAGTTGGGTTCGAAGAAGCTGTAGACGCCGCCGCGGCTGGACAGGGCCATCGTGTGCTCGGCGGTGCGGAACACCAGCGCGCCGTCGCCATGCGCGGGCAGGCGCGCGCACAGCTGGCGCTCGGCCGGCATCGCGCCGGGGTTGAGGATGTCCACGCCGGCAGTCACGCCGCGCTGGCTGCTCCAATCTTGGACCGCTTGCAGATAGTTGCGCATGTCCTGCTTGGCGCTGCCCGTGTTGGCGAACTGGCTGAACTGGAAGTCCTGCATCTTCTTCAACTGGTTGAGCAACGGAATGCGCGCCTGGCTGTGCGGAGACGGCGCGGCTTGGCCGCGAAGGCCATGGACCAAGCTGTCGCTGGCGGCCACCTGTCCTATCCATTGCAGCATGTTCGCGCCGTTGCCGGTTTTCAGCTGTTCTTCGGCCCAGGTGTAGGACAAGCCGTTGCACACGCCCTCTTTCATGTCGGTCAGGCCCAGCTTGGCCAAATCGGCGCGGCAGGGCGTCAGCACCGCCTGTTTCTGGTCGAAGATCAGGGTCTGGTCGGCGCCGCCCTGCGCGTTCAAGGTCTTCTCGAAAGGGTTGGCCAGCAGCATGCGCATGCGGTCGAACAGGCCGCCGCCATGGCGGCTGACCGTCGCGGCGGGAAAACCGGGCGGGTCCAGCGGCACATTGCCCAGCCCGCTGAGCCGGGCGGCCAACGCGGAGGCCGCCGCAGAGTCGTCGCGGCGAGACAGGGAGGCCAGGCCTTGCGCCGGGGCCAGGGAGGAGACATGCATCGCGGCATTCCTTCAGGTGTGGATGCCCGCAGTGTCCGCGCTTGTGCGGGCCGGGTCTTGCAGATTTCGCCGCCGCGCTAATGACCCATTAAAAGCTTTCGTTTCACTGCCGCCACCGGTTTGGCTAGCATGAGCGGGATGGAAACGAAGGAGCGGACGATGCGCATCGCGTTGAGCCCGGCGTTGTTGAGCCGGATGCCGGAAATGGAAGTGAGCGGGCTGCTGGCCCTGGACTTGAATATCGCCGCGCTGCCGGCGACGACGCCGTCGCTCCCGGAAAGCGAGGTGGATCTGGACGCGCTGTTGCGGCGCTGGAAGGACGTCTACCGCGAGTTGCCGGGCGACAAGAAGGCGCGCTGCTCGCTGGAATATCTGGTGAAGGCGGCGCAAAAGGGCAAGCTGCGCAGCATCCTGCCGCTGGTGGACCTGTACAACCAGGCGTCCTTGCTCAGCCTGGCGCCGTTCGGCGGCGAGGATGCGGACCCGCTGGGCGGCGAGTTGACGCTGGATTTGGCGCGCGGCGACGAACGCTTCCTGCCCTTGGGCCGGACCGAGGCCGAGCGGCCGCAGCCGGGCGAGGCGGCCTGGCTGAACGGGGAGCGCGAGGTGGTGTGCCGCTGCCTGAACTGGCTGGAGTCGGATCGTTTCAAGCTGACGGCGGAGAGCCGCAACGCGGTGTTCGTCAGCGAACGGCCGGATGGCGGCTTTCCGTCCGGCGAGGCCGGCATGGACTGGCTGGAGGAAAAGCTGGCGCCGCATGCCGGCGCGCTGTTGCGCTTCCGGCTGGACGCCGCCAGCCCCGTTTTCGCCGCCTGATCCGCGGCGCGCCGAGCCCGCGCTATAGGCGGAACTTGCCGACCATGCCTTGCATGTGTTCGGCCAGGCCGTTGAGGCTGACCACCGCGCCGTGCAGCTCGCCGGCGGCTTCCGAATTGTCGGCCACCATCTGCGCCACGGTTTCGAAGCGCTGGGCGATGCTGTTGCAGACGCTCTTTTGCTCGGCGATGGCGTCGCGGATCTGGCCGACGCCGCCGCTGGCTTCCTGCACGCTGTCGTTGGCCGCCTGCAGATTGCTCATCACCGTGGTCATGGTGTCGCGGCTCTGGCGGGTGGCGTCCAGGCCGTTCTGCACCGTGCCGCCCACCGATTGCGCGTTCTGATTCAGCTGCTCGGTCACGGCCTTGATTTCGCTGGCCGCCTTGGCCGAGTTTTCCGCCAGCTTGCGCACCTCGTCGGCCACCACGGCGAAGCCGCGGCCCATTTCGCCGGCGCGCGCCGCCTCGATCGCCGCATTCAACGCCAACAGATTGGTTTGTTCGGCGATGTCGCGGATTTGGCTGGTCAGTTGGCCGATGGCCTGGGTGCTGTCGCGGAAGGCCTGCGAAGCCTGGTCCACCTGCCCCATCACCGAGTCTATGGTCTCGGCCTGGCGGCGAAGCCGCTCCACCTCGTCCAAGCCTTCCCGGGTTTTCTGCGCGCTGTTGCGGGAGTCGTCGCTGATGCGGGCGGTCTGGTCGGCGATGGTGTCTATGCTGGTGGCCATTTCCTCCAGCGAGGCGGCGTTGCCGGCGATGGCGTCGTTCTGCGCTTCCGCGCCGCTGGCCAGCGAGCGGGCGGAGCGGCCCAGCTCGTGGCTGGTGTCGCCCACTTTCTTGGCGGCGTTGACCAGTTCGGCGATCAACGCGCCCAGGTGGGTGCGCACCGTTTCGCTGCAGGCGGCGATCTGGCCGATCTCATCCATCCGCCCCGGATGGAACGGCTGGGTGAAGTCGCCGTCGGCCAGCCGGGTCAGGTCCGCCACCAGCGAGCGGGCGCGGGCGACGATGACGCGGTGGACGTAGTACAGGAACAGCGCGATGCCGAGCACGGTGCCGATGGCCATCACGACGACGACCCGCCACAGCGCGGCGTTGGCGTTGGAGACGGCCGCTATCGCGTTGGCCTTGGCTCGCTTGTCCAGCATGTCGCTGGCCTGGGTCAGCAGCTCGGTCGGCGGGCGGTCCATGCCGGCGACCTGCTTGTCGCCGGCTTTGAAGTCGGCGCCGGCCTGCTTGTAGGCGTCCAGTCCCTTGCGGTAGTCGTCGCCCATTTTCTGGTGGGCGGCGACGAATTGCTGCAGCAACTGCTGCGCCTGCGGGTCCGGCGCCTGGGCCGCCAGCGCGTTGCCCTCGTCGCGCACTTGCTGTTCTTTCTTCTCGAAGTTGCCCCAGTATTTGGCCAGCTTGGCGGGATCCTGGCCGCGCAGCAGCGTGTCCTTCCACTCCTGCACCTGCTTCTTGAAGTCCACCTGCATGGTCAGCACCTGCTGCACGCTTTGCTGGTCGGCGGCCACTTGGTCGCGGAAGGTGCGGATGCCGCCCCACAGTTGGTACAGCGAAAGCAGCGAGGAGAACAGCAGAATGGCGACCACCAGGCCGACGATGGCGGCCAGTTGCCCGGCCAGAGAGGTTTGGCGATCCATTGTGATACTCCGAACAAGAACATTGCTGTTCTAGTTGTAGGGCAGTTCGCCATGTCTTACGAATAATTACTTAGTCGAATCAAAGGTTTTTCATGATTTTCCTGTGATTGAATTGGCTGTGGGCAAGTCGGAATTTGCCAGACCGTTGTGGATAATCTCGCCGAATCGAGGTTTACGGGTTTTGCGAGAATGACAGGGCGTGTGCGGCGGAGGGGTGTGGGTAAGTTGGCGGTTTGAGCGGCGCTGTGGATAAGCGCCGCTGATCCTGGCATCACGCGATCAGCGCCGCTTCTTGCTGCAGCGATGCGTCCACGCGAGCGAGCGCCCGGCCGCCGTCGTCGAACAGGTGGCAATGGCGCGGATCCGGCGCCAGGCAGCGGCGCTCGCCGGGACGCGGCTCGGCCTCGTGGCCGGGCAGCTTCATCGCGATGGGCTCGCCTTCGCCTTCATGGCGCAGGTAGACGATCTGCTGGTCGCCCAGATGCTCCACCAGCTGCACCGTGGCCGGCAGGCCGGATTCGGCGAAGTAAAGATGCTCGGCGCGGACGCCCAGCGCCAGCTCGCCGCTTCCCGTTTCGGCGAAGGGCAGGGTCAGCCGGCAGTCGCCGGGCAGCCGCAGCTCTACGCCGGCGATGTCGCGCCGCAGCGCCTGGGCGGGAATGAAGTTCATCTTCGGCGAGCCGAGGAAGCCGGCGACGAAGCGGTTGGCCGGGCGGTTGTACAGCTCCAGCGGCGTGCCCACCTGCTCGATGCGGCCGGCGTTGAACACCGCGATGCGGTGGCCCAGGGTCATCGCCTCCACCTGGTCGTGGGTGACGTAGATCATGGTGCTGCCCAGCTCCTGGTGCAGCCGCGCCAGCTCGATGCGCATCTGCACCCTGAGCGCCGCGTCCAGATTGGACAGCGGTTCGTCGAACAGGAACACGCCGGGTTTGCGCACGATGGCGCGGCCTATGGCCACGCGCTGGCGCTGGCCGCCGGACAGGGCCTTGGGCTTGCGGTCCAGCAGGTGTTCGATCTGCAGCGTCAGCGCGGCGCGGTGCACGGCGGCGTCGATTTCCGCCTTGCTGTGGCCGGCCAGTTTCAGGCTGAAGGCCATATTGTCGCGCACCGTCATGTGCGGATACAGCGCGTAGCTTTGAAACACCATGGCCAGGCCGCGCTTGGCCGGGTCGATGTCGTTGGCCAATTTGTCGTCTATCCACAGCTCGCCGGCGCTGATGTCCTCCAGGCCGGCGATCATGCGCATCATGGTGGATTTACCGCAGCCGGACGGGCCGACGAAGACCATGAATTCGCCGTCGCGGATGTCCAGGCTGACGCCGTGAATCACGGCGTTGCCGTCGTCGTAAACCTTGCGGATGTTTTTCAGCGAGAGTCGGGACATCTCATTGCTCCTGATAGGGTTGGCCCAGCTCCACCGGCAGGCGGCCGGCGGCGGCGATCTCGCCGGCCAGGCGGCGGCTGACGGCTTCCAGCGCGGCGTCGGCGAAGCCGTAGCTGATCAAGGCCGGCGCGGCGATGTCGGCGGCGGCGTAGGGGTTCCATAATGCCAGATGCAAGTCAGGTTTCCAGGTTTGCTGCTCGCGACGGCCGTAGCGCTCGCGCGTGGTGGAGGCCAGGACGGTGAATACGCCGTCTTGGGGCAAGGTGGACCAGTCCAGCGCGGCGCGCTGCTGGAAGCGCACCACTTCCAAGGCGTGGCGATGCGACAGCGCGGCCACCAGCTTGCTGGCGGACAGGCCGGCTTCGGACACGCCGTCGGACGGGGCTTGATCCTGCACCACCAGCCGCAGCCGCTGGCCGGCCGGCAGCGTGGGCGCGTCGCCGTAGGGCGTCAACGCGCGCCGCCAGGCGTCGGCGAACAAGGCTTCGTCGGCCGCGCGCTGCTCGGCGGCGTAGTCGTAATCGTCGCGGCTGGGATAGCGGCGGATCAAGGCGTCCACCCGTTCGGCGGCTTCTTCCAGCCGCGCCTGGGCCAGCTCGCCGCTTTGCAGGGCCGCCCGCAGCGCCTCGAAACTGGCTTCCATTTCCTCCGGAAATTGCAAGACCAGCGACAGGTCGGCGCCGGCTTTCAAGGTTTGCACCGAGCCGGCGGCCTGACCCCAGCGCTCGCGTATCGCCTTCATGTTCAGCGCGTCGGTGATGGCTACGCCGGCAAAGCCCAGCTCGCGCCGCAGCAGGCCGGTGAGGATGGCGGGCGACAAGGTGGCCGGCCATTCCGGGTCCAGGCTGGGGAAGCGGATGTGGGCGCTCATCAGCGCCGGCGCGTGGGCGGACAGCGCCTTGAACGGCGCCAGTTCGTAATCGCGCAGCTCGGCCTGCGGCTTGTCCACCACCGGCAGGTCCAGGTGGGAATCGGTATGGGTGTCGCCATGGCCGGGGAAGTGCTTGACGCAGCAGGCCACGCCTTCGGCCAGATGGCCTTCCATCCAGGCGCGGGCCAGAGCGGCGGCGCGGGCGGGATCGGCGCCGAAGGAGCGTTCGCCTATCACCGGGTTGGCCGGATTATTGTTCAGGTCCAGCACCGGGGCGAAGTTCCAGTTGACGCCCAGGCTCTTCAGCCCGCGCGCCACCGCGCCGCCGACGCGGCGGGCCAGCTCGTCGTCGCCGACGGCGGCCAGCGCCATCGCGGCCGGCGCTTGCGGCAGGAACAGCGTGCGCATCACGCCGCCGCCCTCCTGGTCCAGTGCGATCAGGATGTCGTCGCCCAGCGCGCGCTTGAGGTCCGCCGCCAGGCGGCGGGTAGAGGCGGCGTCCGGCACATTGCGGCGGAACAGGCAGATGGCGCGCACCCGCATGCGTTGCAGCCGCGCCGCTTCTTCTTCGCTTAATACCGGGCCTGCCACGTCCACCATCAGGCAGCGGCCGGCCAGTTGCTCCAGTTGTTCCTTGCTCAGGGTCATTTCACCGCTCCATCGAAGCCGCGCAGGAAGTAGCGCTGGGTGAACAGGAAGACGATCAGGATGGGCAGCACGGTCAGCACCGCGCCGGCCGCCACCACCCGCGTTTTGAAGCTGAAGGCGCCGGCCAGATACAGCACGCCGACGGACAGGGGGAACTTGTCCGGGCTGGACATCACGATGGACGGCCAGATGTACTGGTTCCAGGCCGACACCGTGGTGAGGATGGTCAGCGCCGCCAGCGCCGGACGCGACAGCGGCAGCATGATCTTCCAGAAGATTTGCCACTCCGACGCGCCATCCACGCGCGCGGCGTCCAGCAGGTCTTGCGGCACCGCCTCGAAGGCCTGCTTCATCAAAAAGATGCCTACCGCGCCGGCCAGGGTCGGCAATACCACGCCGCTATAGCTGTCGGTCAGCTGCAGCTTGGACACGGTGATGAAGTTGACCAGGAAGTTGACCTCGCTGGGCAGAATCATGGTGGCCAGGATGGCGCCGAACACCAGCCGCCGGCCGGGAAACGGCATGCGCGCCAGCGGGTAGGCGGCCAGCGCGCTGACCAGCAGCGTGCCAGCCACGGTCAGCGCGGTGATGGCGAAGGAGTTGTGGTAAAAGGCCAGCATGTCGATGCTGGACACGGCCTCGCGGAAGTTGGCCAGCGTCGGCGCCGTGGGCAGCAAGGGCGGCGGGAAGGCGAACACTTCGCCGTCGCCGGACAGCGCCGTCACCAGCGTCCACCAGAAGGGGTAGACGGTGATCAGGCCGATGGCGGCCAGCACCAGATAATGGAGCGAGCGGTTGCCCAGGCGGTCCAGCCGCTGCCGCGCGCGGGCGGCCGGAACGGGCAGGGTGGTGGAAGAATGCATCTCGCCTCCTCAGCGGTCGCGCGGTTGCAGGTAACGGAAATTCAGCCAGGCCAGCACGATGCAGAAGGCCGACATCACCAGGCTGGCGGCCAGCGCGCGGCCGAAGTTCAGCGATTTGATGCCGAACTCGTAGGCGTAATACAGCGCGGTGTAGGTGGACTGCATCGGCCCGCCCTTGGTCAGGATCTGCACCTCCTCGAAGGCCTTCACCGCCGCCAGCATGGACATGATGGAGCACAAGAGGATGGTGGGGGCGAGCAAAGGCACGGTGATGCGCCAGAAGCGCTGCCAGCGGTTGGCGCCGTCCAGCTGCGCCGCCTCGTGCACGTCCGCCGGCACCGCCTGCAGGCCGGCCAGGTACAACACCATATACCAGCCGATGCCGCGCCAGACGGTGATGAACATCACCGCGAACAAGGCGATGTGGTCATCGGTGAGCCAGCCCACCGGATCGTTGATCAGATGCAGCCAGCGCAATGCGGCGTTGAGCACGCCGTCCTCGGTGTACATGAAGTTCCAGATGATGCCGATCACCGACACCGAGGTGACTACCGGCAGATAGTAGGCGGCGCGGAACAGCTTGATGCCGGGCAGGTTGTTGTTGACCAGCACTGCCAGCAGCATGGCCAGCAGCTGGATCACCGGCACCACCAGGAGATACAGCGCGGAGTTTTTCAATGCCGACAAAAACAGCTCGTCGCCGAACAGATCGCGGAAATTGTCCCAGCCCACCCATTGCGGCGCGTCTATCAGGTTGTAGCGGGTGAAGGCGAGCAGGGAGCCGAACCCTACTGGCCAGAAAGAGAAGATGGCCAGCAGCAGCAGGGCCGGGGCCAGGAACAGGTAGGCTTGCAGGGTGGTCTTGCGGGTATGGCGCATGGCCGGCATCCCCTGTGTGGTTGCGAAAACGCCTGCCCGCCGCGCGCGGCGGCGGACGGGGAAAGCGGGCGGCTTACAGCTTGCCGTTCCAGTAGGCGGCCGCCTCGTCCAGCGCGGCCTTGACGTCCTGGCGGCCGGTCACAGCCTTTTCCACCGCGGCCGACAGCCTGGCCGACAGCGTGTCGGCGTTCTTCACCGACAGGAACAGGGTGCGGGTCTTGTCCAGATTGGCGGCGGCGATGCCGACGGCGCGTTCGGCCGGGCCGGCGTTATTGGCCACTTTCTGGAAATGCGGGTCCTGCGCCGCCTTGCGCGCGGTGGGCAGGGTGCCGGCCAGCTTGGCGAAGGCCAGCTGGTTGTCGGCGTTGGTCAGGTAATTGCCGAACTTGCCGATTTCCGGCAGCAGCGCCTTGTCCACGTTGCGCGCGACGGCGAAGTTGAACATCCAGCCGCCGGCGGCGATGCCGGTGGAGCCCAGCGGCGCGGCGGCGACGCGGGTGTCGCGGTAGACCTTGGGCGCTTCGTCGCGCACGCGGGTCAGCGTGGTGGGCGTCGACTCCAGCATGGCCAGGCGGCCGCTGTTGTAGGCTGCCATCGCCACCTGGAAGTTGTCCTGCGAGAACAGATTGTCCTTCAGCAGCGCGCCGGCCTTGTAGGCGTCGGCCAGCTTCTTGACGAAGGCGACGTGGGCCGGGCTGTTGAAGGCCGGTTTGCCGTCCTTGACCACGTCCAGGCCGTTTTGCATCAGCAGCGCCTCGATCTTGGTCGGACCCAGGGTCGGCGCGAAACCGGCCACGCCGGTCTTGGCCTTGATGATCTTGGCGTACTGCAGCTCCTGGTCAAACGATTTGGGCGGCAGGTTCGGGTCCAGGCCGGCTTTCTTGAACAGGGCCGCGTTGTAGGTGATGACGTTGGCACCGTTGTAGTGCGGGAAGGCGTAAACCTTGCCGTTGAAGGTGACGTCCTTCAGCGCGCCGGCCACGTACTGGTTCTTGTCGATCACGCTGTCCAGCGGCTGGATCAGGCTCTCCTGTTGGTAGTCGTAGGCCCAGGGCACGTTCAGGTTGACCAGCGCGGGAGGCTTGCCTGCGCCGACGGCGGCGGTGAACTTGGCCTGGATCACGTCCCAGGGGTAGTCGGTCCACTTCACTTCCACATTCGGATGTTGGGCGTTGTACTTGCTGACCAGCTCCTTGAAATAGCCGTCGAACTTGGGCGACAGGCTCATGGTCCACACTTCCAGCACCGGTTTGTCGGCGGCGTGGGCGGCCAGCGGCGCGGCGAGGCCGGCGGCGATCAGCAGCGACAGGCTCAGGGTTTTCAGCTTCATTGACGGTTTCTCCTTGGAGGCTTCGGCTTATCGGAGCCGATAGGCGAAATGGCCGGTACTGGCATACCGGCCACTTGCGGCTGAGATCAGAAGGTTTTGCTGTAGGAAGCGATCACTTTCACGTCGTTGCGGTTGCTCTTGTCGCCGGTGAAGCCATGGGTGCGCAGCTGGGCCGGGTAGACGCCTATGCTGGCGCCCTTGAACGGTCCGCCTTGCACTGTGTAGGCCACGCTCAAGTCCACCTCGTTGAAGTGGGTGTCGCCCAGGTTCGGCCGCGCGCTGTCGTATTGGTTTTTGACGCGATTGGCGTAGTTGGCGGAGGCGCCCATGGTCAAGCCGGGAACGCCCAGCTTGGCGAAGTCATAGCTGACGCCTATCTTGACGACCCGCATGCCGTCCCAGACAAAGTCATCGTCCTGGCCCCAGGTCTGGATGAAATTGCGGTTGTCGGAGTTGCCCCACGGCGTCAGCCGGAAGTTGAGCTCGCCGGAGTCGGGGGCGTGGGTGGCGCCGTAACCTCCCATCAGCGTCCAGCCGCCGGTGGCGTAGCTGAGGCTGCCGCTGGCGTGCCACTCGTTCTTGGGATTGGCGATGCCGGACAGCGCGGTCTGGTATTTGCCGGTGAAGTAGTAACCGGTGGCGGTCAGCTTGTCTGCGCCCAGCGTCCAGGTGTAGGACGCGGCGATCTGCGCGTTGCGGCGGTAGTCCTTGCCTTCCCCGAAGCCGACGTCGACGAAATAATTGGCGGGTGCGTAGCGGAAGCCGATGCTGTGGACGTAATCCACCTTGCGGCCGTCGCTGTAAGGGGCGCGGTTCTGGTGCCACTGGTTGGTCATGTCGCGAAAGCGGGTGTCCCATTCGTTGCGGAACTGGTCGGCCCAGCCGTAACCCGCTTCGAAATCGCCCGCCTTGTATTTGCCTTCGAAACCGCGATAGGCATGCGACTGCAGGCCGCCAGACGTGCCCAGCGTGCCGATGCTGATGGGTGTATAGCCAGCGCGCGCCGAGAATCCCTGGCCGTCGCCGTTCTGGCGGAATTTCAGCGCGGCCTGGCTCAGCACCGCGCTGCTCTTGTCCTTGCCGCCGCCGTTTTCGTCAGGGTCGCTGGTGTCGTTCAGATCGTGGTACAGCACTTCCGACCAGCCTTGGCCGTTGGCGAGGCGAATCGCGGTATGGGCGGCGGCGTCGAAGCCCAGGCGATCCCAGGCGTAGCCGGATTTGAAATTCAGCCCCAGGTTGAGCGCGTTGACGTGGATGTCGTGGCGGTTTTGCTTGCTGGGATCATCCCACTGCGCCTGCCGATCGCGGCCGTAATATTGGATGCTGAGCGTGGTTTCCGACTTGGATAGCAAGTCGTAGACATTGCTTTCCGGAATGGCTTGCGAGGTGCCTTTCAACGCCGGGCCGTCGCTGCCGGGAGGAACGGAAGATTCTTCCGCCGCCATGGCGTGGCCGGATAGCGCGGCCAGAACTACCAGGAATAAGACGCGTTGCTTGTGCATGATATTGCTCCAGGTCCGATTGCCGAATTCAGGTGGGACGTCCTGGGTGCACCATATATGGTCTTATATTGGTCTTCAATTGGTATGAGACAATTCCAGTTGGAATGGAATGTCATGGCGTTGCAATGTTGCCATGCAAGGTAATTAATTTAATAAAAATGCTGTTAATGATCATTGTTTTCAATAAATAAACTATTAATTAGCAAACAATCGCATTTTAAGTCCCTTGCGTAGCGCTTTGGAAATGGTATTTGATTGAGAGAGAAAATGAACCAATCAAATACCAGTTGGCGATGATTAGAAGTGAAAATGGAATTGTTTTTTGCGAATTTTGCAATGCAGCATTATTGGATGGGCGAATTGACGCGATCGGGTTTCGCCGCGGGAGTCTTCGTTGGCCGCGGATGTGGCGCGCCTGTTCGCATTCCCTGACGGGAATACTGTCGCCAGGCTTGGCCAAGCGCGGCCAACACAAATCCTGATGCTGCGTTGCGCCGACTTGGCGTACGCCTTGTGCTGTCTGCGTCGGCGCGCCTTGCCTCAGGCGTAAAACTGAATTTTGTTAGCCGCTCTAAGCCGCGCCGGCAAAGCCAAGCGGGGCATCCGAACCTGGCCCGGCGCGGGCAGCGCAACGCGGGATCTGCGGTTGTGTCGGCGGCGGCATAGAAAAACGCCCGCGCAGGGCGGGCGGAAAGAGAGAGGAAGGTAAAGGGAGGGTTGCCTCCCGGGGAAAATGGCTTGTCCAGGCGGGCGTCCGCCAAGCGGCTTCAGGCTTGCCAGGCGGCTGCGGCTTGCGCCTGGGGCGTGGCGTCCGTTGTCTGCGGCTGGCCGCCCGCCGGCAGCTTGAAGCGGCTGATCGCGGATTGCAGCGAGCCGGCCATCTGTTCCACCTGGCCGGCGGCCTCGGCGGTTTGCGTCGCCGCCGCGCTGGTTTCCTCCGACATTTGCGCCACTTGCTCGACATTGGCGGCGATGCTGGTGCCGGCCTGCTGTTGCTCGTTCAGAGAGATGGAAATGGTGGACAGCGATTGCTTGACCCGGTCGACGTTGCCGGAGATGCCGGCGATCGCCTCGCGGGCGCGGGTGGCCTGGCTGAGGCCCACTTCCATCTGGTCGACGGTGTGATGGATGTTGTCCACCACGTGCTGGCTGCTGTCCAGCATCTCGCGGATGCTGCCGCTGATCTCGGTGGTGGATTGGGAGGTGCGCTCAGAAAGCTTGCGCACCTCGTCGGCCACCACGGCGAAGCCGCGGCCTTGCTCGCCGGCGCGGGCGGCCTCGATGGCGGCGTTCAGCGCCAACAGATTGGTCTGCTCGGCCACATCGCGTATCACCTGGATCACGTTGGCGATTTCCTGCGAGCGGCTGCCCATCAGGTCCGCCTGCTGCTGCGACGAGCGTGCTTGCTCGGCGACGCGGCGTATCGTCTGCAGCGTTTCGTCGATGATGGCCTCGCCCTGTTGCGCCAGCTCGCCGTTGGACACCGAATCCTGGGTCACGTCGCTGGCGTTGTCGTTGACCGAGCAGATGCTGACCGACAGCTGCTCCACAGCCGCCGACATCGACGAAGCGGCGCGGGTTTGCTCCTCGGCGCTGCTGGCCACCTGTTCCGACGCGGCGGCAAGCTCGGTGGCGCTGTTGGACAGCTTCAGGGTGATGCCCTGCATATTGCGCACCAGCTGGATCAGCGAGCTTTGCATCTGCGCCATCGAGGCGACCAGGCTGTGGCGGTCGCCGGGCTTGACCACCAGCTTCTGGCCCAGATCGCCGTCGGCGATGCGCCCCGCCAGCGCGACGACGTCGCGCGGTTCGCCGCCCAGCTCGGCCAGCAGATTGCGCACGATGATCCATGCCAGCAGCACGCCCACCGCCACGCCGATGATGATCAGCGCGATATTGGCGGCATGGCTCCAGGCGGCGCGCTGCCGGGACTGGGCGAATTCCTGCGCCGCCACCCGCAGCTGCAGGTCCACCAGCGCGGCGATGCGCTGCGACACCGGGTCCAGCGCCGGATACATTTCCTGATCCACGTAATGCTGCAGCGCCGCCGCGTCGCCGGCTTGCGCGATCTGCTTCAGCTTTTCCACGCTGCGGTTGGCATTGTCCATCGCCGCTTCGGCCTGATCGGCCAGCTGCTTTTCCTCCGGCGTCAGATAGGTGGAGCGGTAGTCGCCCCATTGCTGTTTGACGTCGGCCTGGGCTTTTTGCAGGTTGGCGAGGAAGCCGGCCGCGGTCTGGCTCTGGTTGCGCAGCTTCTGCGCGTTGTCGACGATGCCCACCGCGTAGCCGTCGCCGACGGTTTTCAGCTGTTTCAGGCAGACCACGCGGTCGTTGTAGGTGGTGGCGAAGTCTCCCAGTATGCCTTCCTGGGTGTGGAGGCCATACCAGCCGACCAGCACGGGAATGGCAAGCAGCGCACATACCATGATGGCTAGGCGCTTGGCGATGGTGAGGGCGTTGAACATGGCGGGCTCGCGGTTATGGAGGATGCAATTTCCAATATTCTTCGGGTTAGCAGCCGCCATTTGGCCATTCAATATGAATGAGTGGTTCTAGGTAGTCATACCTAGGCAATGGCGCAACACGCGCCATCTACCTATAAGCCCATGATTCCGTTATAATTCCGCCCCCATCCATCTTTGGATCGCCAGAGCGATCAGCCCGGAACCGCCATGAGCCTGTTGCCGCATCAAGTCGAACTGTTGTCGCCCGCCAAAACCGCCGAAATCGGCCGCGAAGCCATCCTGCACGGCGCGGACGCGGTGTACATCGGCGGGCCGTCGTTCGGCGCGCGCCACAACGCCTGCAACAGCGTGGAAGACATCGCCGGGTTGACCGCCTTCGCCCACCGCTATCACGCGCGCATCTTCGCCACGCTGAACACCATCCTGCACGACGCCGAGCTGGAAGGCGCGCGCAAACTGATCTGGCAGTTGTACGACGCCGGCGTGGACGCGCTGATCATCCAGGATATGGGCATCCTGCAGATGGACTTGCCGCCGATCCAGCTGCACGCTTCCACCCAGTGCGACATCCGCGACGCCGACAAGGCGCGCTTCCTGTCCGACGCCGGCTTCAGCCAGGTGGTGCTGGCGCGCGAGCTGACCATTCCGCAGATCAAGAAGATCGCCGACCGCGTGGCCGATTCCGCCACCGTCGAATACTTCATCCACGGCGCGCTGTGCGTGGCCTTCTCCGGCCAGTGCTTCATCAGCCACGCCGACACCGGCCGCAGCGCCAACCGCGGCGACTGCTCGCAGGCCTGTAGGCTGCCGTACACGCTGACCGACGAAAAGGGCGGCGTGGTGGCCTTCGACAAGCATTTGCTGTCGATGAAGGACAACAACCAGAGCGCCAACCTGGAAGCGCTGCTGGACGCCGGCGTGCGGTCTTTGAAGATAGAGGGCCGCTACAAGGACGTGTCCTACGTCAAGAACATCACCGCCCATTACCGCCTGCTGTTGGACGAGATTTTCGAGCGCCGCCCGGAGCTGGCGCCGGCCGCCAGCGGCACGAGCGAAATCTTCTTCACGCCGGACCCGGACAAGACTTTCCACCGCGGCGCCACCGATTACTTCGCCACCGGCCGCAAGCAGGACATCGGCGCCTTCGATTCGCCCAAGTTCGTCGGCGTCGGCCTGGGCGCCGTGCACAAGGTGGGCGACGCCTGGCTGGAAATCGCCACCAGCGAGCAGATGTCCAACGGCGACGGCATCAACTTCATGAAGAAGCGCGAAGTGGTGGGCATGCAGCTCAACACCGTCAAGCAGGTGGGCAAGGCCGAGGGCGGGCTGTTGCTGTGGCGCTGCGAGCCTAACGACCCGGCGGCGCTGGCTGGCCTGAAGCCGGGCGTCGACATCAGCCGCAACCGCGACCACGCCTGGGAACTGGCGCTGCTGAAGAAATCGGCCGAGCGCCGCGTCGGCGTGTGGGGCGCGTTGTCGGAAACCGCCAGTGGACTGGAACTGACTTATACCGACGCCGACGGCTGCAGCGCCAGCGCCCGCGTGGATTTGGCGCTGGAGCCGGCCAAGGACGCCGCCCGCGCCGAGCAGAGCCTGCGCGACGCTGCCGCCAAGCTGGGCAACACCATGTTCCAGGCGCACGACGTCGCGCTGAATCTGAGCCAGCCGTGGTTCGTGCCGGCTTCGGTGATCAACGGCCTGCGCCGCGACGCGGCGGAAAAGCTGGAAGCCGCCCGCGCCGCCGCCTGGGTCCGCCCCCAGCGCAAGGCCGCCGTCAAGCCGCCGGCGGTCTTCCCGCAGAAGGAACTGAGCTATCTGGCCAACGTCTACAACGCGCTGGCCTGGGACTTCTACAAGCAGCACGGCGTGGAAGTGATCGAGCCGGCCTACGAGGCGCATCAGGAAGAGGGCGAAGTCAGCCTGATGATCACCAAGCACTGCCTGCGCTTCTCCTACAACCTGTGTCCGAAGCAGGCCAAGGGGGTGAAGGGCGTGATGGGCCAGGTGCGCGCCGATCCGATGATCCTGAAGTCCGGCGACGAGACCTACACCTTGAAGTTTGAATGCCGCCCCTGCGAGATGCACGTGATGGGCAAGATGAAGAAGCACATCCTGAAATCGCCGCCGCCAAGCGAGATTCCGGCTTCCGCGCCGATGACCTTTTTCAAGCAGCGGCCGCAATAAATAGCCGACCGCCGACAAGCAAGGGCAAGCCAGGATGGCTTGCCCTTTTGTTTTATCAAGCTGATTCTCTATTTTGCTCCTTTGGCATATTGTGCGGAGAGGGTTCGGCTTTCCCCGGGTGTTCTACCGCATGCCGTATACCGAGTAGGCGACGAATCCACTTGATATGGGAACGGCTATGAGTGTGGTTTTGAAAAAGGCGGGACTGGCTGATGCGGAACGGCTGCATGGCATGCAAGTCGAGTCATTCATGCCGCTGTTGTTGAAATACCAAGATAATGAAATGAGTCCGGCAATGGAGCCTCTGGAAAAACTGCGGGACAAGATTGAGCAACCCCATTCCTGTTTTTATCTGATCGAACGGGGTCATCGGGTGGCCGGGGGCTTGCGGGTGGTGGATCTGCCCGAAAGAGGACTATGCCGCATCAGTCCGCTGTTCATCCTGCCTGATTTTCAAAAACAGGGCATCGCGCAGGCGGCGATGCGGCTGGTGGAGCGTTTGCATCAGCCTCGCCATGGTTGGCGGCTCGATACTATTTTGGAAGAGCCCGGCAATTGCCATTTGTATGAAAAGCTGGGTTATGCGCGCATGGGACCGGCAAGAGCCATCAAGCCGGACATGCACCTGATCGCCTATGGCAAAGCGCGATAGCTGGGCTATCTCGACTACTGTCATTTCGGCGCGGTGCGCCGTGACGCGCAACGCCGTCTGCTGTTTTTGCCTTCTTAAGTGGAACCTCGGCCAAGACTGTGTTGTCCATAAGGTTTTGATAATAAAATGGAATAGAGGGTGAAATGAAAAGAAAAACCGCTTTGCATGGCCTGTTGATTTCGTCGACCGCTTCGCTGGCGCTGTGGTCGCCCATTGCGGACGCCTGTACCCGCGCCTTGTGGAATACCAACCAACAGGCGGTGGTGGCCAGCCGTTCCATGGACTGGTCCGAGTCCACCCAACCCAGGCTGCTGATCCTGCCGCGCGGCATGGCGCGCGACGGCGGCAAGCTGGGGCCGGCCACCGTGGTCAAGGACAATGCGGCGCGCTGGACGTCCCAATACGGCAGCGTGGTGACCTCGGCCTACGGCGTCGGCGCGGTGGATGGCGTCAACGAGAAGGGTTTGGCCATGCATCTGCTGTTTCTCACAGCCACCGACTACGGCGCGCGAGAGCCGGGTAAGCAGGGCGTGCAAGCCGGGTTATGGGGCCAGTATCTGCTGGACAACGCGGCCACGGTGAGCGAGGCGCTGCAGGCGATGCAGGCCATCCAGCCGGTGATGGTGGAATATGCCGGCTTCAAGTCTTCGCTGCATCTGGCGATAGAAGACGCCAGCGGCGATTCGGCGCTGATCCAGTATATCGATGGCAAACCGCACATCTACCACGGCCGTGAATATCGCGTGCTGACCAACGATCCGCCCTACGAGCGGCAACTGGCGGAGCTGAAGAAGCGGGACTTCTCCCAGGCCACGCGCGAAACGCCGCTGCCGGGCAACGTCAATCCGGTGGACCGCTTCATCCGCGCCAGCTATTTTCTCGATACGCTGCGCGAGCCGCAAACCCAGCGCCAGGCGGTGGCGTCCATCCTGTCCATCGCGCGCAATGTTTCGGTGCCGTTCAACGCGCCGTACAAGACGCCGGGCGCCACCTACGACACCGAATACCGCACGGTGGCGGACCTGACCAACAAGCAGTATTTCTTCGAGCTGGCCAGCAGCCCTAGCCTGCTGCGGGTAGACTTGGACAAGATAGATTTTTCCGGCGGGCAGGTTGCGCACATCTTGAATCCGGACCAGGAAGGGCTGGCCGGCGAGGTCAACGACCGTTTTCAGCCGCTGGCCAAGGCGCTGTTCTGACCCGGCGCCATATCATGGGGGCATGATGGAGCCACAATCGGACATTCTGTTCCAGACCGAGCGGGTGCTTGTCCGCCGCTGGCGCGACGTCGATGTCGATGCGCTGCTGGCGGCGTATGGCGACGCCGCGGCTATGCGCTGGGTCGGCGAGGGCCAAGCGTTGGCGCGGGAGGATTGCCTGCGCTGGCTGGACGTGACGCGGCGCGATTACGCGGCGCGCGGCTATGGCATGTTCGCTGTCGTCAGCCGCGGCGATGGCGCCACTCTGGGCTTTTGCGGCCTGGCCCACCCTGGCGGCAAAGCGGAGCCGGAACTGAAATACGCGTTCCTGCCCGCCCACAGGGGCCGGGGCCTGGCCAGCGAAACGGCCGCGGCGATGATAGAGCATGCCGCCGCCGAGTGGGGGCTGCGCCATATCATCGCCACTGTGGCGGAGGAGAATCTGGCCTCGCAGCGGGTGTTGTGCAAAGCCGGGATGGCGCGCGGCGAAGCGTGGCGGGAAGAAGACGGCAGCCGGACGCTGCGTTTTCACTGGCGGGCCTCGCCAGAGAACGGGGCGGTGGTGGCCTCCATCGCCGCAGGCCGGCTGCGCTTCAATGTCTATGGCCAGGTTTTGGCCGTGGAACGGCGAGAGGGCGGCTGGCGGGCCTTCTGGAGCGGCGGCGACGGCAAGCGCCGTCCGGCCGACTTCATCATCCCCGACGATCTGGCGGCCAGCGATCTGGCGCAATACCTGGAAGACCTGTTTCACGAAAACGCGACGCCGCACAACGGCGAGGTGGCGCGCCTGGATTGAGGCGTCGGGCACTTCCACCAGGAGAGAGCGATGATCTACCCGATGTTCGCGCTGGTATTGCTGACCTTTTTCGTCGGCGTCCGCCTCGGCTCCAGCCGTTTCGCCAACGCCCGCTCCGGGCGGGTGAAGGGCGGTTATTACCGTCTGATGCAGGGCGATGCGCCGCCGGAGGCGGAGTTGAAGCTGGCGCGCAATTTCTCCAATCTGTTCGAGGCGCCGGTGCTGTTCTACGTGTTCGGCGCCATCGTCATCGCCAAGAATCTGGCTGGGCCCGTCCCGCTGGGATTGGCTTGGTGCTACGTGGCGGCGCGCGTCGCGCATTCCGCCATCCATCTTTCCTACAATCAACCGATACACCGTTTCCTGGCTTTCCTGGCGTCCAACATCCTGCTGCTGGCGATGTGGATCTGGCTGCTGTTCCGCCTGTGAGCGACGCGCTGCATGGCGTCGGGAGATTGCCTAATGCAGATCAAGGCCTGATGCCGGCGCTGGCGCCGACAATGATCCGGTTTGCATGATGGTGGCGGCCATGGCCAAGAAATTTCCCATTCACCCCCGATACCCCGAGCGCATCTGCTGGGGATGTGACAAATATTGCCCGGCCAAGGACATGGCTTGCGGCAACGGCAGCAGTCGCACCCAGCATCCGCTGGAGATTTTCGGCGAAGATTGGCATGAGCCGGGAGCGGAGGAAAATGGCCTGGAGGCGAGACGCGAATCGCCGCGCTAGGCTGGGACGCGTATGCTGCGGAGATTCAATTGCGAAAGGCCGCGTGACGATGGATGGCGAAGCATGGCGCTCGGCATGGATGCGCTTGCTGGAGGATGGCATCGCCGGGCTGGCCGGGACGAAGGGCGACCTGGCCTGGGGCGGCCATCACGGAACGGAGGGGCTCGATTGACGCATTGCGCGAAGGCGGCTTGTCCGGAAGCGGGGCCCGTATGGAGCCGATAAGCGATTTCAGCTTGGAGCCGCCGCCTGAGAGTCAGCCCGATCGAATCTATTCTTGGTTATGGATGAACGGCAGGCGGACTTCCACGCGGCTCAAGGGGCTATCCTTGTCGCATCAGTTCCGGTTGGCCGATGGCTATCTGCTGATCAGCGACTTTGACTGTCCGTTTGAAGAGGTGACGGTGTTCACCTTGCTGGATCTCCGGCTGCGGAAGCTATGCAGCCGGTCGATAGGCGCGTGGTACTGCTCATTCTTGCTAAGCGGCATCGAGTGGAGGAGCCCCTGCCATGCGTTGCTGGATTTCGGCGGCGGGGACTATTGGGAGCTGAATCTCCGCCGTTTCCATCTGCCGTTGTTGCGGCCCAGGCTGCGGATCAGGCCTTGCTCGGATCAGACGGCCTGAGCTTCGCCGGCGATGCCCAGTATCTGCGCTTCCAGCCAATCCAGCCCGGGGTCGCCGCCGCTGGCGGCGTGGCGGATCAGCGAGACGGTGAACGGCGGCAGATCCAGCGGCGGCGGACTGGCGCAGAGGCCGTGGCTGGCGACCCATTCGTCGGCCAGCGCTTCCGGCACGGTGGCCAGCAGCGGCAGGGCTTTCAGCAGCGGCGGCAGCGAGGCGAAGCGGGAGGCGGTGTGGCTGACCACGCGCGACAGGCCGCGCTCGGCCAGCGCCCGATCCGCGGTGCCCTGGCGCGCGCCGCGGTAGCTGACCAGCGCGTGCTGGTGGGCGAGGTAGTCGTCCAGGCTCAGCGGGGCGGGCAGCGGCAGCTGCTTGGGATCGTAGACGACGGCGAAGCCCATCGAGCGCAGCGGCCGGGTTTGCTGCCAGGCGGGGCCGGGGGCGAACACCGATACGCCCAGCTCCATCCGGCCCTGCTCCAGCATCGCGCTGCCGGTGAACGGGTCGGTGGTCTCCAGCGCGATTCGCAGCTTGGGCGCCAGCGCCCGCAGCCGCGGCAGCAGCTTGGGCGCCAGCCAGATTTCCACCCAGTCGCTCATGCCCAGCGAGAACGCGCGCGCGGCGGACGCCGGCTCGAACGAGGCTTCGGCGAACAGCAGCGTTTGCAGCCGCTCCAGCAGGGGCGTCAACTCGCTCTGCAAAGCCAGCGCCCGGACGGTGGGCGCCATGCCCTGCGGCACCCGCACCAGCAATTCGTCGCCGAACAGCTCGCGCAGCCGGGCCAGCGCCCCGCTGACCGCCGGCTGGCCCAGATGGAGGCAGGCCGCGGCACGCGACACGCTGCGCTCGCGCAGCAGCACGGCGAGCGTGACCAGCAGGTTCAGGTCCACGCCGCGGAAATCTTTTTCCCTGATACTCATCATCAGTCCAATCGATTTGAATGGCATGGCCGGCCGCCGCATCATCGGGACACTTGAACTCCCCTCCCGGAAAGGAATACCCCATGCGCTTCATGTCCACACCATACCATGCCGCCGTCCGCGCCATCCGCATGCTGCCCTTGGCCGCCGCGTTGGCGGCGAGCGCCACCTCCATCCAGGCGGCGCAGCCGGTTCAACCGCCCGCCCAGGTCCGGACTCAGGCGCCGGGATTCTATCGGATGATGCTGGGCGCGTTCGAGGTGACTGCGCTGTCCGACGGCACGGTGGCGGTTCCGCTGGACCAGTTGCTGCGCAATCCGCCTGAGGACACCGCGAGCCGGCTGGCGCAGGCCCACTTGGGCACGCGGGCGGAAACCTCGATCAACGCCTTCCTGATCCATACCGGCAGCCACCTGGCGCTGGTGGACGCCGGGGCCGGCGATTTGTTTGGCAAAGACGGCGGCAGGCTGCTGGACAGCATCCGCGCGGCCGGTTACCGGCCGGAAGACATCGACACCGTGTTGCTGACCCACATCCACGCCGACCATTCCGGCGGCCTGACGCGGCAAGGCAAACGGATGTTCCCCGCCGCCGACATCCGGGTGGACCAGCGGGATGTGGATTTCTGGCTGAATCCGGCCAACGCCGGCAAGGTGGCGAAGGAAGAGCGCCACGCCTTCGCCGACGCCGAGGCGGCGCTGCGGCCGTACATCGAAGCCGGCCGGCTCAAGCCGTTCGACGGCGAGACGGAGCTGCTGCCGGGCATCCGCGCGGTGGCGGGGGCCGGCCATACCCCGGGCCACTCGCTGTACCTGGTGGAGAGCGAAGGCAAGAAACTGGTGTTATGGGGGGATTTGATCCACGCGCAGGACGTGCAGTTTGCCAAGCCCGGCGTGACCATACGCTTCGACGTGGACGCCGCCGCCGCCGCCCGGCAGCGGCTGGCGAGGATGGACGAGGCCGCCCGCCAGGGCTGGCTGGTGGCCGCCGCGCACATCGGCTTTCCCGGCATCGGCCATGTTCGGCGATCCGGCGACGGCTATCTCTGGCAGCCGGTGCGCTACAGCCTGGAGGGACTGCGCCGCTAGCGACCATCCTGGTCGTGCACTGCCTGGATCGGCGCGCCTTGTCCAGGCAGTGATACTGCGGCCGGCCGCGCTTAGCAGCGGCCCTTCTTGCCTTGCCCCGGCGGACAGAAGTACCCCTTGCCGTGATGATGGTGGCGGTGCTTGCGGTAGCGGCGATCGTCCTTCTTGGGTTCCGGCTTGCGGCCGTAGTCGTGGCCGATGGCCGCGCCCGCGCCGCCGCCTACCGCGCCGCCGATGATGGCGCCGTTGCGGCCGCCCACGGCTTCGCCCACCGCCGCGCCCGCGGCGCCGCCCAGCGCGCCGCCGACGATGGTGGACGTGTCCGCCTGCGCGATGGCGGACAAGCCTGCCAGACCGATGGAAATGATGACAAATGCGCGCTTCATGCGATATCTCCTGCAAAAAACTTGAACTGGACGCAGCATACTGGTTTATGCGGCGGCCGGCTGTATCATATTGTTAGCGAATGTTGGGTTTTGGATTTCAGTTTGCCGCCAAACCGCGCGTTGACGCACTGGGGGCGTCTGCCGAGAATGAACCGCATCCTTTCCCTTTTCCGCGGAGCGTCGATGGCCGATCTGTCTTCCCTTTGCCCGGACGCCGCCTGGGCCGATTATCAAGGCGGCGGCCTGCTCAATCTGATGCAGACGCTGAGCCGGGAACTGGGCGGGCCCGATCTGGGCCATGCGCCGCTGGCATCGGCCGCTTTGGCCGGCATCGGCCGCCATCGCCACGTCTGCCTGATCCTGATCGACGGCCTGGGCGCCGCGCAGCTGGCGAGCCTCGGCCCGGACAGCCGCCTGCGCGCGCATCAGCGCGAAACGATCAGCAGCGTGTTTCCGCCCACCACCGCGGCCGCCGTCACCACGGTGCTGACGGGAAGCGCGCCGGCCGAGCATGGCCTGATCGGCTGGCACCAGCTGCACGGCGAGGAAATCATCGCGCCGCTGCCGCTGTACGCGCGCTATCCGGCGAGTCGCGGTGGGGGGGAGCAAAGACGCGCGGACACCCTTTACCGCGCGCGGCCCCTCTTTGACCGGCTGGGGCGTCCAGCGTTCCTCTACTTGCCGGACTTCATCGCCGAGAGCCCCAGCAGCCGCTTCCATGCCGGCCGCGCGCCGCGCGTGGCCTATGGAGGCCTGGCCGATGGCTTCGCCCAGTTGGCGCGGGGGGTGAATGGTGCGGGGCCTGCCTTTCATTACCTGTATCTGCCGCAACTGGACACCTTGATGCACGAGCAGGGGCCGGATGCGGCGGCCGCGCGCGTCTTGCTGGCCGAGATAGACGCGCATTTTGCCGCGCTGCTGCCGCAGGCGGATGCCTGCGACGCGGCGATGGTGGCCATCGCCGATCATGGTTTCGTCGCCGCGGCGCCCGAGTGTTGGGCGGATGTGGATGCCGATGCCGAGCTTTACGGATTGCTGGCGCTGCCCTTGTCCGGCGAGACGCGGCTGGCGTATTGCCACGTCAAGCCGGCTTGCGCGGAACGTTTCCTATTATTGGCGCGCGAGCGGTTGGGCCATGCCTGTTGGGCGGTCAGAAGCCGCGACTTGCTGGCCGCAGGCGCATTTGGGCCCGGGCCCCAGCGGCCGGACTTGGCGCGGCACTGCGGCGATGTGACGCTGATCGCCAAGCCGGGCTGGAATCTGCGCGACACGTTGCCGGGCGAGAAACCGTTGCGTCTGGCCGGCGTGCATGCCGGCGTCCATCCGGACGAGCAGGCGATTCCGCTGATCGTCCGACGGCCCTGAGCGGCACATTTTTGCAAGCGGCGATGGCCGGCTTGCCGGCAGACTGGCCGCCGCTTCTTTCAGGAAATCGCCGATGCAGACGTTGCAACGCCCGCCCGAGCCGGGGCTGGAGCCATGGGTGCATAGCTATCGCCGTTATCGTTTCGAGGCGGGCGACCCCGGGATATTGACGTTGCTGCCCGGCACCGGCGCGGAGCTGTGGCTGGGCGCGGATGGCGGGCCTGGGCTGCTGTGCCCCCGCCGGCGCATCTTGCGCGTCGCGCGGCCGGCGGGCTCGGTGTTCGTGGTGCGCTTCCACGCCGGCGCGCTGCCGCAGCTTTGCCGCCTTCCGCTGGCGGAAATGGTGGATCAGGTCACGCCGCCGGAACGCGCGTGGCCGGAGGCCGGAGACGGGTGGGCGCGGATGGGGACCGCCGATTTCGACGCGCAGTGCGAGGTGGCCGGCCGTTTTTTAAGGGCGCGGCTGCGGCCGGAGCCGGAGCTGGAGCGGATGCGGCTGCTGGCGCGGAAGATGTTCGCCGACAGCGCCGGCTTCGCGTTGGGCGAGCACGCGGCGGGAACGGGCGAGGGACGGTTCGGTCTGTCCCGCCGCTTCCACGCCAGCCAGGGCGTGACCGCCAAGCTGTTCCACCGGCTGTGCCGCTTCGAACGCTTTCTGCGCGATGCCGCGTTCCAGCCCAGGCCTTCCCTGGCCGGTCTGGCCTGGGAGCATGGCTATTGCGACCAATCCCATCTGCACCGCGACGCGCTGGCTTTCGGCGGACAGCCGCCGGCGCGTCTGTTGCGCGACCCGGCGCTGCCGCTGTTTTATTCCCCGTTGAGCGGCGCTCAGGCCAGTTCGTCGCCCGAGCGGTGGCCGAGCAAGGGGTGAGGATCGAAGCGCACCGCGCCGACCGCGGCCAGTTCGCCGACCGCGGCGGCGACGATGGCGACGCCCTGGTGGCCGAAGCCGCCGCACAGCTCGATGGCGGCGCAGCCTTGCTCCGCCAGTTCCCGGGCGACTTCGCCGGCCTGGCGGTAGCTGGAGACGGCGAGGGTGATGACCTCCACTTCCGGCGTCGCGGTGAGGGCGCGATGGCGTTGAGGGTCGCCGTGGGGGGCGATGAAGATGAAGGCGGCTTTCAATGGCATGACGATTTCCTTTGCTGGGTGTGGAAGCCCGAGCTTAAGCGGCGACTCGCCCGGCGATCTTGGAAAAACGTGCGGCCGCTGGCATTGATATTTCAATGGAATAATGTCGGTGCTATGCTGTTTCGTTTGGGGAGGCGGCATGAAACATAGAATCGCCGCTGGCGCGATCATCGAGCGCGAAGGCAAGATACTGATGGTCCGCCACTGCAAGCCGGGGATCTACGATTTCTGGGTGGCGCCGGGGGGCGGCGCGATTGATGACGAGCCCTTGGCCGACGCCGCGCGCCGCGAGGTGTTGGAGGAGTGCGGGCTGCGGGTGGAAGTTGGGCAACTGGCCTACGTCGAGGAGTTCGCCAGCCCGGAAACCCGCGAATGCAAATTCTGGTTCATCGGCGCGCTGCAGGGCGGCGAAATCGATTGCGGCGCGGAACAGGCGACTCGCGAGCATATTGTCGAGGCGGCCTGGCTGTCGCGCGACGACTTCGCCGGCAAAACCGTGTTCCCGCCGATGCTGCTGAGCGACTACTGGCGCGATCGGGAGCAGGGTTTCACCGCGCCGCGCTATGTCGGCCTGCGGCGGATGGCGTTTTATTGAGATGGACGGCGGGGGGCGGATGGTCCGCCTTCCTGCGATTTCGGCCAACTGCCGGAATGTTTGATCGAGATCGAAGCCGAGGCGGTTTTGCCTGGCTGATGGCGTGGAGGGCGCGATGTTTCCTTTGATTGTGACGCTGCAAGCGAAAACAGAGGCCGATGCGCCGGCCATCGCCGCCGCGCTGGCGCGGATGCGGCCGCTGTGCCTGGCCGAGCCCGGCTGCCTGCTGTGGGAGGCCTACCATTCCGAGGCCGATCCCAAGGTGTTCGTGCTGGTCGAGCATTGGGAAAGCCGCGCGCACTGGGAGGCGCACGGCAAGCTGGACGCGATCCAGACTATCTATCTGCCCGAGGTGCTGCCGCGCGCCAGGCGCGCCGCCCATCCATCCACGCTGCTGGCCGTTTAGGCCCAGGTCTGAAAAGGTCACGCCGATGCTGGACAAGTCATTCGCCGAGGCACTGGCGCGGGAATGGATAGACGCCTGGAACAGCCATGATCTGGCGCGCATCCTGGCGCATTACCGCGACGATTTCGAAATGAGCTCGCCGTACATCGCCGAGATGGCCGGCGAGCCGTCCGGCCGGCTGCAAGGCAAGCCGGCGGTGGCCGCCTACTGGGCCGAGGCGCTGCGGCGGCTGCCGGACCTGCGTTTCGAGCATCTGGCCACGCTGACCGGAGCCGATTCGCTGACGATACATTACCGCGCCGCGCGCGGCCTGGCGGCCGAGGTGTTGTGGCTGGACGAGGCAGGGAAAATCCAGCGCGCGGCGGCGCATTACCAATGACCGCCCCCTTGCCCGGCCGGGTATTGATCGTAGGCGGCAGCGGCGCCGGCAAGAGCACGCTGGCGGCCAGGCTGGCCGCCGCCTCGGGCGCGCCGCTGGCCGAGCTGGACGCCTGGTTCTGGGGGCCGGGCTGGACGCGGCGCGATGCGTTCTCCTCCGATGTGGAGGCGCTGGCGGCTCAGCCGCGCTGGGTGGCGGAAGGCAGCTACGCGTCGGCGCTGGAGCGCTTGCTGCCGCGCGCCGAGCTGGTGATCTGGCTGGACTATCCCCGCTCGCTGCTGGCCTGGCGCATCGTCCGGCGCAGCCTGCGCCGGGCCTGGCGGCGGGAGGCGCTGGCGCACGGCAACCGCGAGACGCTGCGCGGCGCGCTGTTTTCGCGAAATTCCCTGCTGCTGTGGATGTGGCGCGGCTACTGCCGCCGCCGCCGCCTGGCGCTGTCGGACTTGCGGGATGCCCATGCCGGAGCGGCTTGGCTGGCGCCGCGCAGCCCGGCCGAGGCCAGGCGGCTGTTGGCGGGCATCTTGCCGGCGTGAGCCATCGTCCGTAGAATGCGCGCTTTCCCGCGATGGGAAAGTTTCGCGTATTCAATGTGTTAAGGACGAGCCGTGGCCGACATCAACCGCCTGGAAACCTGGATCAAGTACAAGAACGGCCTGTGCGGCGACTGCATGGCGTCCTGTTGCACGATGCCGGTGGAAGTGAAGCTGCCGGATCTGGTGCGCATCGGCGTGGTGGACGCGTTCGAGCTGGAAGAGCCGATCAAGAACATCGCCAAGCGGCTGGAAAAACAGCGGGTGATCCAGCATTTCAATTTCAAGAACAGCCTGTTCACGCTGGCGCAGCGCGCCAATGGCGACTGCCTGTATCTGGATGCGCAGACCCGGCGCTGCACCATTTACGAGCGCCGCCCCAATACCTGCCGCAACCATCCCAAGATCGGCCCCAAGCCGGGCTTTTGCGCCTATACCCGCGACAGCCGTCCGCGCGCCAAGTAAGCCGCTTCATCTTGCCCAGTTGCCAAAAATGGCGGGGCCGCTGCGGAAGCCATTGATCCGCCGTTGCAGGCCGCGGCAGGAGTGGTCTCGGCGCCCGGCATCCGAAGGCCAAGCGTTGGGCTCGCGGACGTGAGAGCGAAGCGTTCCACGTGGAACAACGGCTGATGGCCGGCGCCTTCTTCAGCTTGTTCAGGAAGGCATGGAGGGTAACGAATCGGGGCGCTTACACCCGCATGTGCTGTATGGATTGATCCAGGCTTTGGAAGTGCAGGGTCAGCCGCTCCAGTTCCTGCTGCACCTCGCCGACCGAATGGCAAGTGGTGCCGGCCAGAGAGGAAACCTGCTGCACGGTCTCCACGATGCTTTGTCCGGAATTGCGCTGCTCTTCCAGAATGCGCGAGATGTCGTGGATGCGCTGTTCCGCGCTGCGAGCCTGCTCGCCGATCTGGTTGACCATGCTGCCCGCCTGGGACGCGAGGCTGACCCCTTGCTCCACCCGGCTGACGCTGTCCTGCATGCTGGCGGTGACCAAGTCGGCGCTGGCGTGCAGCTTGTCTATCACGCCGACGATTTCCCCGGTGGCCAGGGTGGTGCGTTCGGCCAGCGCCCGCACCTCGTCGGCCACCACGGCGAAGCCGCGGCCGGTTTCGCCGGCGCGCGCGGCTTCAATCGCCGCGTTCAGAGCCAGCAAATTGGTTTGGTCGGCGATGTCGCGGATGGTGTCGACCATGCCGTTGATCTGCCGGATGTTGGCGGTGAGCTCGCCGATCTCCTGGGCGCTCTGGCTGACCGTGTCCGCCAGCCGCCGGATATTTTCCACCGTTTCCTGCATCGCCTGGTTGCCCTTGAGCGAAAAGTGGCCCACTTCGGCGGCGATGCGCAGCGTGGCATCGGCCTCGGAGGATGCGGACACCAGTTGATCGGTCAGCTCGGAAATGGATTGGGATACGGTATTGGCCGAGGCGTTCTGCAGCGAGGCGTTCTGCTCCACCTTGTCCACCACTTCGGTGATTTGCCGCACAGAGCCGCCCAGCGACTCCGAGGTGCTGCCCACCGTCCCCACCACATTGTGCAGCGAGTCCAGCAAGCGGTCGAAGGCGGCGATGGCGGTGCCGATTTCGTTGGATTGGCGGATGCCGACGCGAAGCGACAGATTGCCGTCGCGGTGCACGGCTTGTGCGGTTTTGTGCAGGGCCTGCACGGGGCGGAGCAGGGACACGCCCACCCAGTAGCACAGGATGGCCAGCAGCAGCGCGGAGAGCAAGGCGACCGCCACGGTCAGGACGGCGGCGTTGTCGACCTGGCTCATCGCCTGGTCGTTCTGCTTTTTCGACTCCTGTTCTATCGCGTCAGATACCTTCTCCATCATGTCTTCCAGCGTTTCGAAATCGCGCAGGAAAGGCGATAGCCGCTGTTCTGCCTCGGCGGGATGGGAAAAGGCGTTGGCCAGAATGAAGGCGGCGCTTTCGGTGTAACGCTGGATGATGGGCAGGATTTCCGTCAGCTTGCGATTGACTTCGCCGGATGGATACTGGGCCTGGTTTTCCCGCATCGCCTTCAGGAAACGCTGGTTATGCTCTTGATTGTCCTTTTGCAGCGGGGGCTGGCGCTTGGCATCCGCCTCTTTGACCGCCAATAGCATGGCCAGCACATCGGCGTGGATGGCGTCGTGCATCATGTCGGCGTCCATCTGCCTGCGCACCGAGGATTGCCCTTCCAGCAGCTGGCCTATGGTGTTGGACAGGTGGCCGGTGTTGAAATAGCCGACGATGCCGACGATGAGGCTGGCGGCCAAGCTGCAGCAGGCCAGCAGGACCATTTGCCACTTGATCGAAAGATTGCCCATTGCTCGTCCCGTTCGGAAGGATTGTCCATCTCGTGTTTGTAGGCCAGGCGAGCGGTTTTGGCCATGTCAACGACATTGTCGCGCGGGAGCAGGCAAAATAAACGCCGGCTTGGCCGGCGGATTGAGGGGATTATTGCTGCGGGCTTGTCGTCTGCGGCGTCGGAGCCGGCGCGGGAGGAGACGGGTTCATGTCCTGCATCGAGATGGGCACGCTGGGCGGAACCCGCGGGTTGTCGAAGGGGCGGACATTGGCGTCTTGGGCGCTGGCGAAAGCGCTGGCCAGCAATAAGGCCAGCGTGGGCATGATCAGTCTGAGCATGGCGGATTCCTTTGATGTTGTTGAATGGATCGCCCTGTTTTTCCTATTGCTGCCCCGGAAAGGTAGCGGGCGTACTTTCAGTATTAATATCAATTCGACCGAATGTATTTCGGCAAATTCCCTTTTTGTTTCAGCATGTTAATGTCATTCGAAATGGATTCCATTTCACTTCCGGGGATGACATTGGCGAGGCGGAGGCGGATAGGCCCGCCTGGCCGGGCAACGGGTTGCCCTTGGCGCACATGCATTTGCTGGTAGGAGATGTCGTAGCGGGCTTGCGGCCGGCGAGGGCAGGGCCGCCGCGCGATCAGCCGTTGGCCGGCGGGGCGCCCTTCTTGTGGCGCGGCTCCTTGCCGCGCGGACCATGCATTTGATCCATGATCTTCTGCTGCTCCGGCGTCAGTTGGGCGTAGAAGGCTTTCAGCGCGTCCAGGCGCTGCTGCATGTGGGCCTGTTGGCGCTGCATCATGTCTTCCATCCGTTGCGGCGCGGTCGCCTTGTCGCTCATCGGCGGTTTTTCCATCTTTTCCGGTTTCATCGATGCGGCGAACGTTTGCCAGGCGGCCTCCTGGTTCGGCTGGATTTTCAGCTTGTCGTGCAGCGCCTGCATGCGCTTGGCCATCATCGCGTCGCGTTTGGCCGGGTCCATCATGCGCGCGCCGTGTTCGGGCATGCCGGGCGCGGCGTCTTCGGCGTGGACGGCGGCGGAGCCGGCCAAAAGCAGGCCGGAGACGAGCAGGGAGGTGAGCAGCTTGGTCATGACGGTTTTCCTTCGCGTTGAGCTATCGATGGCTGCAGTATCGGACGCAATTGTCTGGCGAGTTTTGCTGTGAAGGGGGCATATGTTTATGACTATTAACCTGCAATAACTGCTTGATACTCTTGCCATCGAGCGGTTGCGGCCGCGGCCGTGGGCTACAGTGAAAGCTGCTGACAACCGGGAGATCGGCATGGCGGAGAGCGACAAGGGGGGATGGTGGTCGTGGGGCCAGCAGTGGGTGGACTACTGGGCCGACGCCGCTCAGCGCGGCCTGCTGTTCTGCGACGTGCTGCGCGAGCGCGGCGACACCTATCTGGAGCATTCTGCGTCCGGCAACCCGCCGGTGCTGGTATTCGACTACGACATCATTGTCGACGGCCGCGAATTGGATGAGCCGGTCAATTACGCGCTGGCGGCGATCCGGCCGCCGGCCAACTGCCCGCCGGCCGACCCAGAATTGCGGCCCTTCGTGGTGATAGACCCGCGCGCCGGACACGGGCCGGGCATCGGCGGCTTCAAGATGGACAGCGAGATCGGCATCGCGCTGCGCCAAGGGCATTCCTGCTATTTCGTGATGTTCTTCCCAGTGCCGGTGCCCGGCCAGACCATAGAGTGCGTGTGGCGGGCGGAAAAGGCCTTCATGCAGAAGGTGCGCGAGCTGCACCCCAGCACCGCCGGCAAACCGTTCGTGATCGGCAATTGCCAGGGAGGCTGGGCGCTGGCGATGGTGGCGGCGTCGTCGCCGCAGGACGTCGGCCCCATCTTGCTGGCCGGCTCGCCGTTGTCCTATTGGGCCGGCGTGGCTGGCAAGAATCCGATGCGCTACCAGGGCGGCATGCTGGGCGGCACCTGGCTGGCCTCGTTGACCGGCGATATGGGCCATGGCCAGTTCGACGGCGCGCACCTGGTGTCCAATTTCGAGCAGCTTGACCCGGCCAACACCTATTGGAAAAAGGGCTACCACCTGTATTCCAACATCGACAAGGAGCGTCATCGCTTCCTGGAGTTCGAGCGCTGGTGGGGCGGCCACTACCTGCTCAACAAGGAGGAGATGGAGTGGATCAGCCAGAACCTGTTCGTTGGCAATCGGCTGAGCCGCGGCGAGGTGTATCTGGAGGACGGCGCCACCCGCATCGACTTGAGGCAGATCCGCTCGCCCATCATCGTGTTCGCGTCCTGGGGCGACAACATCACGCCGCCGCAGCAGGCGCTGTTCTGGATCGCCGATCTGTACAAGGATGTGGCCGACATCCGCAGCAACGAGCAGACCATCGTCTACTGCCTGCACGAGCAGATCGGCCACCTCGGCATCTTCGTGTCCGCCGGCGTCGCCAACAAGGAGCACAGCGAGCTGGCCAGCGCCCTGGACCTGATCGACGTGCTGCCGCCCGGCCTTTACGAGGCGGTGATCACCGACACCTACCCGGAAATGCCCGGCCTGCAGTACCTGCAGGGCCGCTACGTGATCCGCTTCGAGCCGCGCGAGGTGGAGGACATCCTGGCGCTGGGCGACGGCCGCGAGGGCGAGCGCGCGTTCCAGGTGGTGAAGCGGGTGGCCGAGATCAACCAGCAGCTGTACGACTGCTTCGTGTCGCCGTGGCTGCAGGCCAGTACCACGCCGCAAACTGCGCACTGGCTGCGCGAGATGCACCCGTCGCGCTTCGAGCGCCGCTGGTTCTCCAGCCGCAATCCGTTGCTGACCGGCTTGGCGGAATGGGCGGACAAGGTGAGGGCGGAACGCAAGCCGGTGGCCGGCGACAATCCGTTCTGGCAATGGCAGCAGACCGTGTCCGACTGGACCGCGAGCTGGCTGGACGGCTGGCGCGACCAGCGCGACGCGCTGAAGGAAATGACCTTCCGCGCCGTCTACGACGCGCCGCTGACCGCCGCGCTGGTGGGGCTGCATCCGCATCGGCCCTACCGCGTGCGCGGCTACCACGGCGGCTGGGAGCGCGACGAAATGCTGAGGCTGAAGCGGCGCGAGCTGGAGCAGCATTATTCCGAGGGCGGCGCGGTGGACGGCTTCCTGCGGCTGCTGATCTATGTCGCCATCGGCAACGGCGTGGTCGACGTGCGGCCGTTCAACGCGATACGCCGCGTGATGCAGGACACCGGCCTGGGCGAGGAGCTGTCGCTGGAGGAATTCAAGCAGGCGGTGCGGCGCCAGACCTGGCTGGTGCGCAACGATGAGAAGCGCGCGCTGGCCACCATCCGGGATCTGCTGCCCGGCGACGAGCAGCGGGCGATGGCGCTGGAGCTGGTGATGCTGCTGCTGGCCGCCGCCGGGCCGATCAGCGTGGAGAAGCAGCAGCGGCTGGGGCGGGTGGCGCTGGCGATGGGCGTGACCCAGGGCGAAGTCCCGGACCCCGGCGCCGGCGTGGAGCTGAAGAAGCCCCGGCGAACGGGCGGACGCAAAAAGACGGCCGCCAAGTAGTTTTGCCAGGCGGCGGGCGGCGGCTTACACTCGCCGCTTTTGCTTTTACAGGATGTTTTCGATGAGCGGCCAGGCCAACAACCCCACCCACGGCGTTACGCTGGAAATGATGCTGGAACAGCTGCAAGCGCATTACGGCTGGGACGGACTGGCGGCGCGGGTGGATATCCGCTGCTTCCGCAACGATCCCAGCGTCAAGTCCAGCCTGGCGTTTCTGCGCCGCACGCCGTGGGCGCGCGCCAAGGTGGAGGCGCTGTATGTCGAAATGAAGTCCAGGCCGGCGGACAATCGGCCGCGGCTGTTCGGCAAGAAATCCAGTTGAAGGGAGAGCGAGACCCGCGGGGAAGGGGGTTGCAATCGGCATGATTTTGGCCCAGGCTGGCGCGGTTGCGGTTTGTCCCATCCTTCCCACAGGAGCATTGCGATGAAACTGTACTACTCCCCCGGCGCCTGCTCGCTCGCCTCCCACATCGTGTTGTTCGCCAGCGGCCTGCGATTCGATTCGGAATCGGTCAGCCTGAGCGATACGCCGCACACCACCGCCAGCGGAGCGGTCTTCTCCACCATCAATCCCAAGGGTTATGTGCCGGCTTTGCAACTGGACAACGGCGAATTGCTGACCGAGGGCGTGGCCATCATGCAATACGTCGCCGACCAGGCGCCGGACAAGCAGCTGGCGCCTGCCAACGGCACGCTGCCGCGCTACCGGCTGCAGGAGTGGCTGAACTTCATCTCCACCGAGGTGCACAAGAATTTCTCCCCCATTTTCTTCGGCAAGACCGATGAAGTGAAGGACGACGCATGGTCCAGGCTGCAGCCGCGCTTCGCCTTGTTGCAGGCGCAACTGGAAAAGACGCCTTATCTGCTGGGCGGACAGTTCAGCGTGGCCGATGCCTACCTGTTCACTTGCCTGTCCTGGGCGCAGTATCTGCAGCGTTCGCTGGCCGACTATCCGGCGTTGCTGGACTTCCTCAAGCGCGTGGCCGCGCTGCCTGCGACGCAGCAGGCGCTGAAGGCGGAAGGTCTGCTCAAGTAAAGCGACTGTCCGCGCGGTGACGCGATGCCCGGCCCGTGCCGGGCTTTTTTTGCGCGGCGCTTTGCGCGGAGAGACGGGGCTGGCCGGGCGTATAATGCGGACGCGATAAAAACACAGAAAAGGCCCTTCCCGATGAAACTCGCGCCCTTGTCCGCCGCTTTCGCCGCCGCTTTCGCCATCTCCGTCTGGGCCGCTCCGGTCCAGTTGCGGGTGCTGGAAACCTCGGACGTCCACATGAACCTGCTGGCCTACGACTACTACCAGGACAAGCCGGCGGCCGACTTCGGGCTGGAACGCGCCGCCAGCCTGATCGCCGCCGCCCGCGCCGAAGCGCCCAACAGCCTGTTGATCGACAACGGCGACTTGCTGCAGGGCAGCCCGATGGGCGATCTGGTGGCCAGGGTCAAGCCGCTGCGGGCGGGCGAAACCCATCCGGCCTACAAGGTGCTCAATGCCTTGCAGTACGATGCCGGCAATCTGGGCAACCACGAATTCAACTACGGCCTGCCTTTCCTGCAGCAATCGCTGAAAGGCGCGGCCTTCCCCTACGTCAACGCCAATGTGCTGGATGCCAGGACCGGGCAGCCGATGTTCACGCCTTACGCGCTGCTCAAGCGCGAGGTGAAGGATGACGAGGGCAAGACGCAGGCGCTGACCGTGGGCGTGATCGGTTTCGTCCCGCCGCAGATTCTGCAGTGGGACAAGAACAATCTGCAGGGCAAGGTCACGGTGCGCGACATCCTGGAGACCGCGCGAGACTACGTGCCCAAGATGCGCGCCGCCGGCGCCGACGTGGTGATCGCGGTGCCGCACTCCGGCTTCGAAAAGGGCGAGCTGCCGCGCTTCGCCGAGAACGCGGTGTCCGGCTTGGCCGAGGTGCCGGGCATAGACGCCATCCTGTTCGGCCACGCCCACGCCGAGTTTCCATCTGCCGCCTTCGCCGGCTATCCCGGCGTGGATCTGCAGGCCGGCACCATCCACGGCGTGCCGGCTACGATGCCGGGCCGCTGGGGAGATCATTTGGGCGTGATAGACCTGACGCTGGAGCAGGCGGACGGCAAGTGGCGCGTCGTCGGCAAGCAGGCCGCGCTCAGGCCCATTTTCGACAAGCAGGCAAAGAAGCCGCTGGCGGATGCCGATCCGCGGGTGAAGGGACTGATCGGCCAGGAGCACGCGGACACGCTGGACTACGTGCGCGGCGAGGTGGCCGCCACCCGCCGGCCGATCTACAGCTATTTCGCCCAGGCGGCCGACGATCCGTCGGTGGCCATCGTCGCCGAGGCGCAGCGCTGGTACATGCAGCGGGCGTTGCAGGGCACCGAATACGAGAAGCTGCCCATCCTGTCCGCCGCCGCGCCGTTCAAGGCAGGCGGCCGCCAGGGCTGGAGCTACTACACCGACATCCCGGCCGGCAAGCTGGCCATCCGCAACCTGGCCGACCTCTACATCTATCCCAACACCATCAAGGCGGTGAAGATCACCGGCGCCGACGTGCGCGAGTGGCTGGAGATGTCGGCCGGCCAGTTCAATCGCATCGACCCCAAGGGCGCGGCGGCGCAGGCGCTGATCCATCCGGAATTCCGCTCCTACAATTTCGACAGCCTGTACGGCGTCAGCTACCAGATCGACGTCACCCGCCCGGCGCGCTACGACGGCGACGGCAAGCTCGCCGCGCCGGACAGCCATCGCATCGTCAACCTGACTTTCAACGGCAAGCCGATCGACCCGGCGCAGCGCTTCATCGTGGTGACCAATAATTACCGCGCCAGCGGCGGCGGCAACTTCCCGGGCATCACCGCCGACAAGATCGTGGTGGACGCGCCGGACGAGAACCGCGCGGCGCTGGCCGCCTATCTCGCCAGCAAGAAGACGATAGACCTGGGGCAGGGCGACAACTGGCGGGTGCTGCCGGTGGCGGGCGTGGGCCTGCGTTTCGACACCGGCGCCGGCGCGCTGCGTTACCTGGCCGAGCGGAAGCCGTTCAAGCTGGTGAGGGACAACGGCGACGGCTCGGTGACGCTGGAGCTGGCGGAGTAAGCGGAGAGCCGTTTGATCGGGAACGCGAAACGGGGGCCAGGCCCCCGTTTTTCATGGCAGCCGGCCGCGCTCGACCTGGCGGGTTTCCTGGCGGCCGGGCCGCAGCGCGGCCGCCAGATGGGCGAGGGCGGCTTCCAGCTGCGGCTCGCCGCACATGAACAGGTCCAGCGCAGCGTAGCCGTGCTCCGGCCAGGTGTGGACGCTGAGATGGGACTCCATCAGCAGCAGGATGCCGGTCACGCCCTGGCCGCCGCCGAAGTGGTGGACATGGCCGGCCAGCACCGTGGCGCCGGCCAGGCGGGCCGCCTCGCGCAAGGCGTTTTCCATCGCCGCCGGATCGGCCAGCGCCGCCGGCGGGCAGTCGTGGAAGTCCGCCAGCAGATGGCGGCCCAATGGTTGGCTCATTTGTGGCCGCCGCTGCTCCAGCCGGAGCTGTGGCCGCTGCCCCAGCTGCGCGAGGAGCCGCCGCTGCCCAGGCCGTCGCCCAGATTGAGCAGGTTGACGACGGTGGTGATGATCACGATCAGCACGCAATAGGCTTTATAGGTTTGCGGTGACATTCATTCTTCTTCTGTTGCCGACTGGAACAAGGGCATCGCCAGCAGCGCCACGGCGATGAAGCTGACCAGCAGCCGGCCGCCGAAATGGCCGCCCAGCGCCGCCATCGGCAAATTGATGAACAACAGGACCAGCGTCGCCGTCAACGCGATCTTCAGCTTGCCGGGGCTGGCGGCCGCGCCTGTCGCGTAGCGCGAGGCGATGGGGCCCTGGTTGAACCAGCCGCCTATCGCCGCGTCCTCGACGCGGTCGCTGCGGGTCCACACCAGCTCTTGGGCGTTCATCTCGCGCGACAGCCTCAGCTTGCGGTCGGATGACTGGTATTCGCTGAGCAGCATGCTGTCGCCCAGCTTGGCGCGCCAGGGGAAGGCGCCGGCGGCGTAGGCCACGCTGGCGCGGTAGTCCGGGCAGGCCCGGGAGAAGGTTTGCTGGCCCAGCGCCGCGTAGCCGCCGCGCTCGCTGTCCACCCACACGTCCATCAACGCGCCGAGGAACCAGCCCTCGCCGCTTTCCACCAGCCAGCGGAAGCCCTTGTCGACGTTGTAGAGCAGGTATTCGCTCCATTCGCTGGACGCGTCCTCGTCCTCGCGCCACACCATTACGCCGGTCAGCGTCCACGGAATGCGCTCGATCTGGGCGGTGGCGCCCAGCTCCAGCGTCAGCGCCGGCGCCTGGCCGCCCCCCTTGTGCAGGCCGATCACGGTGGCGACGTCGCCGGTGACGTCGGTCTGGCTGCCGCAATGGCCGCAGGTGAGCTGGGCGGCGGCGCCGGCGCGGTAGTCCAGCGGCGCGGCGCAGCCGAGGCAGGCCAGCGTGGCGACGCTGCCCTTCAGCTTGCCGGTTTTCTCCTGGATCATCCGGTTGTCGCGCAGCAGCTGCATGTTCAGCTGCGGCAGCGTCGCCGCCTGGCCCAGGAACAGCTCGGGACGGGCGGGGTCGTCGGAGTAGTCCAGCGTCAGGAATTGCTGCTGGCAGCGGGCGTCGGCCACCCGGGCCTGCCAGCCGTCGCCGACGCGGAACGGTAGCTCGCCTTCGCCGGCTACGCATTGGGCCTGGCGCACGTCGGAAAAGACGAAGTCGTGGCTGCCGTGGCGGTAACGCTGGCCGGGGGCGAGGCTGTCGAAGGCCGGAGCCTGATCGATCGGGCCCAGCGGCAGCGTCAGCACGTACTGGCCGACGCTTTCCGACAGCCAGCCGCCGCTGCCGTCGTCGAACAGCAGATACCATTCGTTCCATACGCCGGCGTCGTAGCGCAGCTGGATGCGGCCGACGATGCTGAAGTTGCGGTCGATGAAGCGGCCGGCGCTGGTGATCTGCAGCGGCGAGTAGTCGTCCAGCAGTTCGGCCATCTTGCCGATGTCGCGCACGCTGTCGGCGTCGCGGACCAGAGTGCTGCGGCAATACTCGCACACCGCCAGCACGGAGCTGGCGGCGCGGAACGAGACGTCGGCGCCGCAGGAGGGGCAGGCGATACGGTACATGCGTCGGCTTAACCCACCAGTTTCTTCAGCACGTCGGCCTTGGCGGCGTCGTAGTCGGCCTGGGTGATCAGGCCTTGATCGAGCAGGGCCTTGAGCTGGGCCAGCTTGGCCTGCGGGTTGTCGCCGGCGGGCGCGGCGGCTTCCTGCGGTGCCGCGGCCGGGGCGGGCTGGGCCGGCGCCGGTTGCTGCAGGCCCTGTTGCAGCGCCTGGCCCATCAGCTGGCCGACGCCGACGCCCGCCGCCAGGCCGGCGCCGAGCGAGGCGAGGCCGCCTTCGTTCTGCGCGGCCAGCGGCAGGCTTTCCGCCGCCTGGTAGCGGGTGTACTGGTTGAGGTCGCCGGCCATGCCCATCGCGATGCGCTTGTCTATGGCCTTCTGCAGCTCTTCCGGCAGCGAGATGTTCTCCACCGCGAAGCTGTCCAGCGCCAGGCCGTAGCGCTGGAACACCGCCAGCAGCGATTCGCGTATCTTCTCGCCCATCAGGCCCTGGTTGCCGGCCATGTCGAGGAAGGGCACGCCGCTGCCGCCCAGCGTGGTGGTCATGGTGGCGATCACCTGGTTGCGCAGCTGCTGCTCCATGTCGTCGCAGGTGTACAGTTCGCGGGTGCCGCTGACCTCGGTGTAGAAGGTTCTGGGATCGGCGATGCGGTAGGAATAGATGCCGAAGGCGCGCAGCCGCACCATGCCGAAGTCGCTGTCGCGTATGGTCACCGGCTGGGCGGTGCCCCATTTGCGGCCGAGCTGCACCCGGGTGCTGAAGAAGTAGACGTCGGACTTGAAGGGCGATTCGAACAGCTTGTCCCAGTTCTTCAGGTAGGTGAGCACCGGCAGCGTCTGGGTGGTGAGCTTGTACATGCCGGGGCCGAATACGTCGGCGATCTTGCCTTCGTTGACGAACACCGCCATTTGCGACTCGCGCACGGTGAGGCTGGCGCCGTACTGGATTTCGTTGTCCTGCATCGGATAACACCAGGCCAGCACGCCGTCCTCGTCCTCCTGCCACTCCAGGATGTCGATGAACTGTTTCTGGATGAAAGACATCAGGCTCATTTTGCTACTCCGTCAAATGAATGGACGCGGCGTCAGGACAGGCTGCCCGCGTTGACCAAGCCGACCGCCAAGTGGATGGACCCGGCCAGGATGCCCATGGCCAGGTTATTGTCTATCAGCGCGCGGGTCAGGTCCTTCAGACAGCGCGCCACCACCAGGTGGACCAGGATTTGCACCAGCATCGCCAGCAGCGCCCAGGTCATGAAGCTTTGCCAGTCGTTGAGGTGCCAGGCGCTGGAAGCCAGCGTCAGCGAAAAGCCGAGCAGGGCGCCGGCGAAGGAGACGGCTGCGGCGTGGCCGTGGTCGCGGATCAGCTTCAATTCGTCCAGCGGCGTGATTTTGCAGTACAGCCAGGCGAACAGCGCCAGCAGCGCCAGGCCGCTGCCGAGGTAGGTCAGATAGGCCAGGAAGGCGGGCAGGAGTCCGGCAAACATAACGGTGTCCTCGCAGGCTAGGGCATATAATGACGGCTATTTTACCCGCAATGACAATTCGATGCGCAACCGCCTGCTGATCCTCTCCGTCTTCATCGTCGCCTCCTGCGGCCTCGCCTACGAACTGATCACCGGCGCGCTGGCCAGCTACCTGCTGGGCGACACCGTGCTGCAGTTCTCTTCCATCATAGGCTGTTACTTGTTCGCGATGGGCGCCGGCTCCCATTTGTCCAAATACGTGAAGGAGGAGCGGCTGCTGGACGCCTTCGTCGAGATCGAGCTGCTGGTGGGCCTGATCGGCGGCGTGTCGGCCTCGCTGCTGTTCGTGGTGTTCGCGCTGGCCGGCGAGCCGTTCCGGCTGGTGTTGTACGCGCTGGTGTTCTCGATAGGCGTGCTGGTGGGCATGGAGATCCCGCTGGTGATGCGGGTGCTGAACCAGCGCCAGACCGACTTCGCCGACCTGGTGAGCCGGGTGCTCACCTTCGATTACCTGGGCGCGTTGGCGGTGTCGCTGCTGTTTCCGCTGTTGCTGGCGCCCAAGCTGGGCCTGGCGCGCAGCGCGCTGCTGTTCGGCCTGCTCAACGCCGGGGTGGCGCTGTGGGCCTGCCACAGCTTCAAGCGCGAGCTGGCCCGGCCCGGACTGCAGCTGGCGCGCAGCGGCGTGGTGCTGCTGATCCTGGGGGCGATGTTCGCCACCTCGGACCGGCTGACCGACTGGAGCGAGAAGGCGGTGTACGGCGACGAGATCATCCATGCCGAGACCACGCCCTACCAGCGGCTGGTGATCACCAAGTGGAAGAACGACATGCGGCTGTACATCAACGGCAATCTGCAGTTCTCCAGCCGCGACGAGTACCGCTACCACGAGGCATTGGTGCATCCGGTGCTGGCGCGGCTGCCATGGGCGCGCAACGTGCTGGTGCTGGGCGGCGGCGATGGCCTGGCGGTGCGCGAAATCCTGAAATATCCCGGCATCGTCCATGTCACCCTGGTGGACCTGGACCCGGCGATGACGCGGCTGTTCAGCCGCTCCGAGCCGCTGCTGGCGCTGAACAAGGGCTCGCTGGCCGACAAGCGCGTGACCGTGGTCAACGACGACGCCGCGCGCTGGCTGGAACACCATGAGGGCAGCTACGACGCGGTGATCGTCGACTTCCCCGATCCATCCAACTTCGCGTTGGGCAAGCTGTATTCGACGCCGATATACCGGCTGCTGGCGCGCCACCTGGCCGAAAACGGCCTGGCGGTGGTGCAGTCCACTTCGCCGTACAACGCGCCGCGTTCTTACTGGAGCGTGGACGCCACGCTGCGCGAGGCCGGCTTCCATACCACGCCCTACCATGTCTACGTGCCGTCCTTCGGCGAGTGGGGCTTCATCATCGCCGCCAAGCGGCCGGGCTATGCGCCGCCGGAGCGCTTCCCGGTGCCGCTGCGCTTCCTGGACAAAGAAACCACGCGCCAGATGTTCTTCTTCCCCCCCGACATGCGGCGCTGGGACGTGAAACCCAACGAGCTGAACAACCAGCAACTGGTGCATTACTTCGAGCAAGACTGGTCGCAGGTGCTGCGTTGATGCGGCGGCGCGAGGTGTTGCGGTTGGCGGCGGCGCTGGCCGGACTGCCCTTGATGCAAGGCTGCGAGCGGGTGTTGCGGCTGGGCCTGCCGGTCCGGCTCAACCGGCCCGGCATGGACGAGGGCCACCGCCTGCGCGCCGGGCTGACGCCGCCTGAACCGGCGGGCGAGCGGCGCTGCCGGGTAGCGGTGGTGGGCAGCGGGGCCGCCGGCTTGTTCGCCGCCTGGCGCTTGCGCAAGGAAGGCCTGGACGACGTGCTGGTGCTGAACGGTCCGGAGCCGGACGGCAACGCCGCCGGCGGCGCCTTCGGCGAATGCCGCTATCCGACTGGAGCCCACTATCTGCCGCTGCCGTCGCGGGAATCGACCCATGTGCGCGAGCTGTTGGCCGAGATGGGCGTGATCGAGGCGGCCCCCTACGCCGAGCGGCCGCGCTTCGACGAGCGGGTGACGGTGCACGCGCCGGACGAGCGGCTGTGGCGGGATGGCCGCTGGCAGGAAGGCCTGCTGCCCAGGCTGGGCATGGGCAAGGCGGAATTGGCGGAGCAGGCGCGCTTCCTGGCCGAGATGGGCCGGCTGCGCGCGGCGCGCGGCGCGGACGGGCGCAAGGCCTTCTGCATTCCGCTGGCGCTGTCCTCGCGCGATCCGGCCTGGACCGCGCTGGACCGGATCAGCTTCGCCGCCTGGCTGGACGCCAACGGCTACCGCGCGCCCGGCCTGCGCTGGTATCTGGACTATTGCTGCCGCGACGATTACGGCGCACGGCCGGCGCAGGTGTCCGCCTGGGCCGGCCTGCATTATTTCTGCAGCCGGGGCGGCCTGGCCGCCAATGCCGAGGAAGGCGCGGTGCTGACTTGGCCGGATGGATTGAACCCGGTGATGCGCCACATGCGCGCGCGCATCGGCGCGGCGCGGCAGCTGGATGGCGCGGCCTGGAGGATAAGGGAGAGACGAGGGCGGGCCGAGGTGGATTACCTGGACGGGCAGGGGGGCAGCCGGCGGCTGAGCGCCGAGCGAGTGGTCGTGGCGACGCCCTTGTTCGTCGCCGCGCATCTGTGCGACGCTTTGCCGTCCCTGGGCTTTCAATCTCGCCATTTGCCGCCGCGCGCGTCGTGGCTGACGGCCAATTTTCTGATCGACCGCTTTCCCGAAGAACCGCATGACATGCCGCTGGCTTGGGATAATGTGGTCTACGGCAGCCAAAGCCTGGGCTTCGTGGTGTCCACCCATCAGCTGATCCGCGCCGCCAAGCCGGAGCGCAGCGTGTTCACCGCCTATCACGCCTTCGCCGGCGGCGACCCCATGGCCGCGCGGCGCTGGCTGGAGCGGGCCGACTCCGACGCGCTGTTCGACCTCGCCGCCGCCGATCTGTCCGAGGTGTATGGCTGGCGTTTCCGCAAGAACCTGCGGCAGGCGGAAATGACGCTGCGCGGCCACGCGATGGCCAGTCCCGCGCCCGGCTTCCTGTCCAACCCCGGCTTGCTGGCGCTGCGGGAGGCGGATGGCCCGCTGTTGTTCGCCCACTCCGATCTCAGCGGCCTGTCGCTGTTCGAGGAGGCGGCGTGGTGGGGCGAGCGGGCGGCGCGCAAGATACTGGCTTGAACCCGACAGGCGCCGTGATGCCGAATGGCGGAATCCGCGGCGACAAACCACTGATGTTCCACGTGAAACCGGAGCGATGGCATGAATGATGAAACATTGATCGACACCCGCGGCTTGACCGACGCGTTGCAGCGCTTCGCCGACGCGCGCGATTGGAACCGCCACCACTCGCCGCGCAATCTGCTGCTGGCGCTGGTGGGCGAAGTGGGCGAACTGGCCGAGATCTTCCAGTGGCTGGACGACGACGCGGCCGCTCGGCTGCGCGACGATCCCGCCGCATTCATCCATCTGCAGGAGGAGATCGCCGACGTGTTGTTGTATTTGACGCGGTTGGCGATGGTGACGGGCGTGGATCTGGATGAGGCCGTTCGAGATAAGATGGTCAAGAATGCAATAAAATATCCTGCGCCTTGACCCTTACGCTATAGTGGCCATGGTGTGGCCGGCGGCAAGGATGCGGTGAATGGGCGCGACAGAGCAGCAATTGCAGTACCTGCGGCAGTTGGTGGACGGAGCGAACCGCATCGCGGTGCTGACCGGCGCCGGCATGAGCACCGAATCCGGCATCCCCGATTTCCGCTCCGCCAATGGCCTGTGGTCCAAGGACATGAGCTTGGCCGAGGCGATCTCCATCGACTACTTCCGCCGCGATCCCGCCGGCTTCTGGCGCGTCTTCCGCGACATCTTCCGCATCAAGCTGGTGGGCGGTTACCAGCCCAACGCCGGCCACCGCTATCTCGCCGCGCTGGAGGCGGACGGCAAGGAAGTCACCATCCTCACCCAAAACATAGACGGCCTGCACGGCCGCGCCGGCAACCGGCGCGTGCTGGAGCTGCACGGCACCTTGTTGACCGCCAGCTGTCCGGACTGCCGCGCGCCGCATGGGCTGGACTATGTGCAGCAGCACGAACTGCCGCTATGCCGCCGCTGCGGGGCGGCGCTGAAGCCGGACGTGGTGCTGTACGGCGAGGCGGTGCCCTTGATCGACGTGGCGTTCCAGGCGGCGCTGAACGCCGATCTGCTGCTGGTGATGGGATCGTCGCTGGAGGTGTCTCCGGTCAACTTGATTCCGGTGGAGGCGGCGCAGGCCGGCATTCCCTGCGCGCTGATCAATTACACGCCGACCCGCTTCGACGCCTTGTTCGATCTTTGCGTTCAAGGCGGCATCGGCGAGACCTGCGGCCGCTTGTCCGCGGCATCCTGAGGTGGACAGTCCCGGGCGATGCCGCCCGGCCGGCGGCGGGCGTCAGTCGAATCGACCCAGCCGATAGGTCTGGCCGGTTTGCGCGCCTTCCATGCTCAGGCTATAGGCGCGCGCCGCCTGGCGCGCTTCCACCAGTGGCACGCCGCGGAACAGCGGCCCGTATTCCGCTTCCGACTCCGCCAGCAGCAAGGGGCTGACCAGATTGATGCGCAGCCCGCGCGGCAACTCCACCGCGGCGGCGTTGACGAAGCCCTCCAGCGCGGCGTTGGCCATGTAGACGTTGCTCAGCAGCGGCGCGATGGCCTGCGGCTGCCAGGCGCCGCCCACTAGGGTGAAGGAGCCGCCATCGTTGAGCTTCTCGATGCCGCGCAGCACCACGTTGACCTGGCCCATCAGCTTGGAGTCGAGGCCGACGCGGTAGCGTTCGGCGCTCATCTCGGCCAGCGGCCCCACGTGGCCGTTGCGGCCGCCGGTGGCCACCGCCACCGCGTCCAGCCGGGGCAGCCGGCGGTACATCTCGATGATGCTTTGCTCGTTTTCTATGTCCATTTGGATATCGCCGTGATGGCGGCCGGCCGTGATGATTTCGTGGCGTCCGGCCAGTTCGTCGACGATGGCGCGGCCGATATTGCCGCTGCCGCCTATCAGCAGGATCTTCATCTCGTTTTCCTTTCAGCTTTGAGTGGAGGAGCCGCCAGCTTAGGCGCGCGCGCGGCTTGGAAAAACTGGGCAAACGTGGAAGCATTGGAATCACTATGGAAACAATCGAACCCTCGTCCGAATTGGCGCTGGCCTTCCTCGAAGTGGCGGAGGCGGGCAGCATCACCGCCGCCGCGGAGCGGCTGGCCACCTCCAAGTCGCAGGTCAGCAAGCAACTGAGCCGGCTGGAGGCGCTATTGGGCGCGCAGCTGCTGTTTCGCAGCACCCGCAAGCTGACGCTGACCGAGGCCGGCCATGCCTATCTCGGCTACTGCCGCCGGCTGCGGGCCTTGCTGCGGGAGTCGGCCGCGGCGGTGCGCGGCTTGAGCGGCGATGCGGACGGCACGGTGAGGCTGACGGTGCCGCAGATGTTCGCCGGCGCGTTCGGAGCCGAACTATTGTTGGCTTTTCATCAACAGTATCCGCGCATTTCGGTGGAGCTGGACGTCAGCGTGGCCGAGCGGGACTTGGAAGAAGAAGGCTTCGATCTGGCCATTCGTTCCAGCCGGGCGCTGCCGCCGCAGCTGGTGGCGCGCCAGTTGTTCCTGACCCGCGACTGGGTGGTGGCCGCGCCGTCGCTGCTGGCAGAACGCGGCGCGCCGGCCGAGCCGGCCGACCTGGCGCGGCGGCCTTGCGTGGTGCATAGCCGCTACCATGGCGGCGCGCGCTGGCTGTTCGAGCGGGATGGGCGGGCCGAGGAGGTTGAGGTGGCGCATTGGCTGCAGGTTGGCGATTACAGTTTGAACCAGCGCTTGGCCGAGGCGGGCGCCGGTTTCGCCCGCTTGCCGGATTTCGTCGCCGCGCCCGCGCTGCAAGGCGGCAGGCTGGCGCGGGTGCTGGCCGGCTGGGAGACGCCGGCGCGGCCGGTCTACCTGGTGTATCCCAAGAAAACGCCGCAGCCGGCCAAGTCTCGCGCCCTGATCGACTTCTTCGTCCGCTGGTTCGGCGGCTGAGCGCCACACTAATCACAGCGCCGCCGGGAACGCGCCCTCGTCTTCGCAGTTTTCCACCAAGATCGCGTCCGGGCTGCTGTTGGGAACATATACCTGATTGACCGGCGACGGCGGCAAGGCGGGATCGGGCGCGCAGTCGGCGCTCTGGCCCGGGCCCACCGCCACTTGCGCGCCGGCTTTCAACTGGCAACGAACCACGCTGTTGAGCTGGCTCCAGGCCGGGCAGATGGCGTTGGCTGCCTGGTATTGGGCGACCGTGCCTTGCGGCTTGTGGAATGACCACCAGCGGCCCAGACGGGAGCCTGGCTTGGCGCTGTCCCATACCCGGTAGACGATGGCGCCGGCAGTCGCGCCGTCCTGCTGATAGACGGCGCCTTCGCACAGGCCGCCTTTGCCGGGCACGCCCACCGCCTTGGCCAGCAGCTCGGCGTTTTGCGCGGCGCGCATGCCGGCGGGCGGAGGCGCCACGCCGCCAACGCAGCCGGGCTGCGTCAATTGCGGCGGCGGGGTGGTGGAGCAGGCGGCCAGCAGCAGGCCGAAGGACGCGAGGAAAAGGCTGCGCAGCGGAGTGGACATGGATTTTCTCCCTGAAGGGCGTGGGGGCGTTGGCGGAGCGAGGCGCGGCAATATCCGGAGCGGCTTGCAGCAGGCGCGGAGGCGGATAGGTCGGCCGTTATAATCAAATGTCATTTTAGGCGATGGATGGAAAAAAGGCGCCGGCAAGCGCCGACGCCCAACACTGCGGAAACCATCTGGATCAGGCCACGGCGGCCTTGGCGGCCGGCTTGCCCGGCTGGCTGGACTGGCCCAGCAGCTCCGCCTGGCGCGCGCGGGCTTGCTGGTAGTTGGCCAGCTTGATGTGGCCGAAGCCGCGCACGCCTTCCCAGGCTTTCACCCATTCCGTCGCTCGCGACAGCGCGTCCGGGTTCAGCTTGGCCAGCACGGCGGGCAGCTCGCGCTCGAATTCGGCGATCAGCCGCCGCTCCAGCTTGCGATCGGCCTGCCAGGCGAACGGGTCCAGCGCGCTGCCGCGCAGGAAGCGGAACTTGGCCAGCAGCTTCATCGCCGGCATCAGCCAGGGGCCGAACGGGATCTTGCGCGCCTGGCCGCCGGTGAGCCAGGCTACGCCGATGTGGAAGCGCAGCTTGTAGTCGCCATCGAATTGGCTGGCCACGTCGCGCAGGAACTCGCCGTCGCTGTACAGCCTCGCCACTTCGTATTCGTCCTTGTAGGCCAGCAGATGGTAGTAGGCGCGGGCGGCGGCCAGCGTCAGCGCGCTGCTGCCTGGCTGGGCCGCTTCCTCGGCCTGGCGCACTTGCTGCACCAGGGTTTTGTAGCGTTCGGCCAGCGCCTGGTTCTGGTAGGCGGCGAGCAGGGTGGCGCGGTGATGCACCACCGCGTCCGGCGTTTCACGTGGAACGAACGCCACCACGGCGCTAGGCGTCACCAGCGCTTCCACGCGCGCTTGGTCGTGCGCGGCGTGGCGGCCCCAGCTGAAGGCGTCCTGGTTGAATTTCACCGCGGCGCCGTTGAGCCGCACCGCTTCCATGATGGCTTCCAGCGATACCGGCACCAGGCCCTTTTGCCAGGCGTAGCCGAGCATGAACATATTGCTGGCGATGGCGTCGCCCATCAGCGCGGTGGCCAGCTTGTTGGCGTTCACCTCGTTGAAGCGGCCGGCGCCGACCGATTCGACGATGGCGTCCTTCATCGCCTTGGCCGGGAAGCGCAGGTCTGGGTTTTTCAGGAAACCGCTGGTCGGCGATTCGTAGTTGTTGACGATGACGTGGCTGAAGCCTTCGCGCATCTTGGCCAGCGCTTCCTCGGCGGCGGTCACCACCAGGTCGCAGCCCAGCACCAGGTTGGCGTCGCCGGCGGCGATGCGCACCGCGTGCAGTTTTTCCTGGCTGTCGGCGATGCGCACGTGCGACCACACCGAGCCGCCTTTCTGCGCCAGGCCGGCCATGTCCAGCACGGTGACGCCCTTGTTGTCCAGATACGCCGCCATGCCCAGCACCTGGCCGATGGTGACCACGCCGGTGCCGCCGACGCCGGTGACCATGATGCCGAACGGCTCATGCACCTGCGGAATCTGGGGCTCGGGGAGGGGCGGCATCTTGGCCAGATCGGCGCTGGCGCCGGCCGGCTTCTTCAGCTTGCCGCCCTCCACCGTGACGAAGCTGGGGCAGAAGCCCTCGACACAGGAGTAGTCCTTGTTGCAGCTGGACTGGTCGATCTTGCGCTTGCGGCCCAGCGGCGTTTCCTGCGGCAGCACCGACAGGCAGCCGGACTTCTTGCTGCAATCGCCGCAGCCTTCGCACACCCGTTCGTTGATGAAGGCGCGCTTGGCCGGGTCGGGAAATTCGCCGCGCTTGCGGCGGCGGCGCTTTTCGGCGGCGCAGGTCTGGTCGTGGATCAGGATGGTCACGCCCTCGGTGTCGCGAAGCTCGCGCTGCACGCGGTCCAGTTCGCGGCGGTGGAACACGTCGATGCCGGGAGCCATGCCCTGCGCGTTCTGGTACTTGTCCGGGTCGTCGCTGGTGATGACGATGCGCTTGACGCCTTCGGCCGCCAGCTGGCGCGTCATCATCGGCACGTCCAGGTAGCCGTCCACGTGCTGGCCGCCGGTCATCGCCACCGCGTCGTTGTACAGGATCTTGTAGGTGATGTTCACTTTGCCGGCCACCGCGGCGCGGATGGCCAGGATGCCGGAGTGGAAGTAGGTGCCGTCGCCCAGATTGGTGAAAATGTGGCGGGTGGTGGTGAACGGCGCCTGGCCCAGCCAGGTGATGCCTTCGCCGCCCATCTGGGTGAAGGTCTTGGTGTTTTCCGGGCTGATCCAGTGCGCCATGTAGTGGCAGCCGATGCCGGCCACGGCGCGGCTGCCTTCCGGCAGCTTGGTGGAGGTGTTGTGCGGGCAGCCGGAGCAGTAGTGCGGCACGCGGGCGATGGATTCGCGCGGCTTGACCAGCTGGGCCTCTTTATCGTCGTAGAACTTCAGCCGGTCGTGGATCACCGGGCTGTCGAAGATCAGCGCCAGCCGGCTGGCCAGCGCGCGGGCGATGATGGCCGGCGTCAGCTCGCCGGCGGCCGGCAGCAGCCAGTCGCCGTGCGGCAGCGCCCATTCGCCCTTTTCGGCGAACTTGCCCACCACGCGCGGGCGAACGTCGTCGCGCCAGTTGTACAACTGTTCCTTCAGTTGGTATTCGATGATCTGGCGCTTTTCCTCGATGACCAGGATTTCCTCCAGTCCCTCGGCGAAATGGCGGACGCCTTCCGGCTCCAGCGGCCACACCATGCCCACCTTGAAGATGCGCAGGCCGATGTCGGCGGCCAGTTTTTCGTCTATGCCCAGGTCGTCCATCGCCTGCATCACGTCGAGGTAGCTCTTGCCGCAGGTGATGATGCCGAGGCGGGCTTTGGGCGAGTCCAGCATCACGCGGTTGAGCTGGTTCTCGCGGGCGTAAGCCAGCGCCGCGTACAGGCGGTGGTGCAGCACGCGCTTTTCCTGCGCCAGCGGGGTGTCCGGCCAGCGGATGTTGAGGCCGTCCTCGGGAATCGGGAAGTCCTTGGGAATCTTGAATTCGAAGCGCTGCGGCGAGATGTCGACGATGGCGGAGCTCTCGATGGTGTCGGTGATCGCCTTGATCGCTACCCAGCAGCCGGAGTAGCGGCTCATCGCCCAGCCATGCAGGCCCAGGTCCAGCACTTCCTGCACGCCGGACGGAGACAGCACCGGGATCATGCTGGCGGCCAGGATGTGGTCGGACTGGTGCGGGAAGGTGGACGATTTGGCCGCGTGGTCGTCGCCGCACACCAAGAGCACGCCGCCGTGTTTCGAGGTGCCGGCCACGTTGCCGTGCTTGAGCACGTCGCCGGAACGGTCCACGCCCGGACCTTTGCCGTACCACATCGAGTAGACGCCGTCGTATTTGGCGCCTTCGAACATGTTCACTTGCTGGGTGCCCCAGATCGCGGTGGCGGCCAGGTCTTCGTTGAGGCCGGGATGAAACACCACTTGGTGCTCGTCCAGGTGCTTCTTGGCCTTGAGCATGGTCTGGTCGACGTTGCCCAGCGGCGATCCGCGGTAGCCGGTGACATAGCCGGCGGTATTCAGGCCGGCGGCCTGGTCCAGTTGCTGTTGCAGCATGGGCAGGCGCACCAGCGCCTGAATGCCTGTCATCAGAACCTGGCCGGTGGGGGCGGTGTATTTTTCTTCCAGGTCTGCGTGGCGGATTGACATGGTTTCTCCTCCTGTCGTGCTCGCTTGTGGCGATCAGCCCGCGGCCGCCTTGTGGGCGACGGGTTCCGGGCGGCGGCTGTGACGGCTCCCGCCGGGGACTCTTTATTTTTATACCTTGTGCCCAGGGTATGCGCGGCTGTCGCAGCTTAGAGTGTTCACCCTAATGTCGCCGACTATAGGTTACGTTTACGTCAACGTCAAAAGGATCGCGAGCCATGCCGTCCGGATGCGGTTTATGTGCCAGTGCAGCAAAATCCGGCTTTGTTAAATGTTTGTAAACTGATTGTGCAGAAGATGATGGTTATGGCGGCAAAGCAAAGCGGGTAAGCTGCAAACTGGAATATTCCGTGTCGCAGAGAATCGCATGTCCTCTTCATCTTCCGCCGGCGATAGCCGCGGCGTGCTGTACACCGTCGGCGCCTTCATCTGCTGGGGCCTGTTTCCGCTTTACTGGAAGCCGCTGCACTCGGTGCCGGCTTTGCAAATTCTGTGCCACCGCATCGTGTGGTCGGCCTTGTTCGTCGCGCTGGTCCTGACCGCGCTGCGGCAGTGGGACGGCGTGACCGCCGCGCTGCGACGGCCGCGGCAGCTGGGCGTTTTCGCGCTGTCGTCCAGCGTGCTGTCGTTGAACTGGCTGATCTATATCTGGGCGGTGAATGCCGGCCACGTGGTGGAGTCCAGCCTGGGCTATTTCATCAACCCGCTGGTCAACGTGCTGTTGGGACGGCTGGTGCTGTCCGAGCGCCTGAGCCGCCCGCAGAAGCTGGCGGTGGGGCTGGCGGGAGCCGGCGTGGCCTGGCTGACTTTCAGCGCCGGCTCGCTGCCGTGGATCGCGCTGTCGCTGGCCGCCACCTTCGGCCTGTATGGCCTGCTGCGCAAGATGGCGCCGCTGGCGTCGCTGCCGGGGCTGGCGCTGGAAACCTTCCTGATGTCGCCGCTGGCGCTGGCGGCGCTGCTATGGTTCGAGTGGCGGGGCGAGGGCGCTTTCGGCCATGCCGACGCGCTGCGCAGCACGCTGCTGATCGGGGCCGGCGTGGTGACCGCGGTGCCGCTATTGATGTTCGCCGCCGGCGCGCGCCGGCTGAAGCTGGCCACCGTGGGCTTGATCCAGTACATCGGCCCCAGCATCCAGCTGGCGCTGGGGGTGCTGCTGTTCGGCGAGCCGTTCGGCGTCGACCGGGCGCTGGGATTCGCGCTGATCTGGAGCGCGCTGCTGCTGTATTCGGCGGTGGGGGTGCGCGATTTGTGGCGCGGCAGGCGGCGGCAGCCGGTTTGATGCGTGGCGCCATGAAAAACGGCCATCCAGCGGATGGCCGTTTTTGCGCGCGGCGCACCGTTTCAGTGCGCGGACTGGGTCAGCTTGAGCAGCAGCTGGAAACGGTCCTCTACGCCGAATTTGTGGAAAATGGCGGTGAGGTGGGCTTTGACCGTGCGCTCGGCGATGTCCAGCTCGCGCGCGATCTCCTTGTTGGAGCGGCCCTGTTTCAGGATGGCGATCACCTCCGCTTCGCGGCTGGACACCCGTTCCCGCCAGTCGGCCCGCTCGGTCGGCGGCACCAGCGCGCCGAAGCGCTGGCATAGCTGCAGCAGCAGGCTGCGTCCCAGCCAGGTACCGCCGGCGGCGACGCTGGCAGCGATCTGGCGCAACTCGTCGGCGCCGGCGTAGGCGTGGGCGTAGCCGGATACGCCCAATTGCAGCCAGTGCATGCCCTCGGCGTCGTTGGGCGCCGAACTGAGCGCCACCACCCGGTAGCATCGGCATAGGTTCGGCCAGTCGGCGCCCTGTTGGGCGGCGCCCAGGCTGGCCAGGTCCAGCCACAGCGCGGCGTCCCTGTCCCGAGGCGGGACGGGCAGGCGCTCGCAGCGCCTCGCCTCGCCCAGCGCGTCTTCCCAGTAGCCGGCCAGCACCGAGCTGGCGGTGAACAGCAGGTGGCCCATGTCAGCGCTCCCGCAGCGCTTCCGCCTTGGCGCGCAACACCGGCTTCAGCAGATAGGACAGCACGCTCTTTTTGCCGGTCATGATATCCACCTGGGCGACCATGCCGGGGAAGATGGGCAGTTTTTCCTTGCCCAGCAGCGAGCCGTGGGTCTTGACCTTGACGATGTAGAAGGCGTTGCCCTTTTCGTCGGTGATGGTGTCGGCGCCGATTTCGGCCACGCTGCCTTCCATGCCGCCGTAGATGGTGAAGTCGTAGGCGGTGAATCGCACCACCGCGCTCTGGCCGGGATGGAGGAAGGCGATGTCGCGCGGCGTGATCCGGGTTTCCAGCAGCAGCGAGTCGTCGATCGGCACGATTTCGATGATGTCCTTGCCCGGCTGCACCACGCCGCCGATGGTGTTGATGAACAACCGCTTGATCTCGCCGCGCACCGGCGAGCGGATCTCCGACAGCTTTACCTTGTCCGCCAGCGCCACGCTGCCGGCGGACAGGCTGCTGGCCTTGGCCATGGTGTCGGACAACTCGGCGCTGGCGGTGTTGCGCATCGCCAGCTCCACCTCCTGGATCTTGCGCTGGGCTTCGCCGATGGCGGCTTGGATCTTGGGCATCTGGGCGGCGGCCTGGTCGCGTTCGCCGCGGAAGCGCGCGACGTCGCGCTCCAGCCGCAACAGGTCGACGTCGGATACCGCGCCGGACTCCTTCAGCGGCCGGGTGACGGTGAGTTCTTTCATCGTCAGATCGTAGCTGGACAATGCCTGGGTGTAGCGGGCGCGCACCTCGTTCAGCTCCTGGCTGCGCTGGGCAAGTTGCTGGCGGGCGATGCCGACGCTGGCGTTCAGTTCCATCTGCTTGGAGTTGTACAGGTCCATTTCCTGTTTGGCGATGTCCGGCGCCAGCTGCATCACCTTGGGCGGCAGCTCGAACGGCGTGCCGCCCGCCAGCGCCTTCAGCCGCGCGGTCTTGGCTTGCAGGGCCAGGTATTGCGCCTGGTTTTCCTCCAGCGAGGAGACGAAACGGGTGTTGTCCACCTTGAGCAGCAACTGTCCCTTCTGCACCACCTGGCCTTCCTTGACCAGGATCTGCGACACCACGCCGCCGTCCAGGCTCTGCAGGTGCTGGTTCTGGCTAGACGGAATCACCTTGCCCTCGCCGCGGGACACTTCGTCCACTTTGGCGAAGGCCGCCCACAGGAAGGCGACGAAAAAGAAGCCCAGCATGCTCCAGACGAAGATGCGCGGCCGTCCGGGGCTCTGTTGCAGGATGGCCCAGTCGGCGTCGGCGGCGAAGTCGTTGCGGTCGGCCAGGTCGCGGGCCGAGGCCCAATCCATCAGTTTGTCCCAGTACGGGCCGGTGCGTTCCTGGCCGCGCTCCACCCAGCCGTTCACCCGTTGTTTCCAGTTCATTTCCATTTCAAGCGCCCGCCTTTCCGATCTTGCCTTGTTGCAGCGCCTCGATCACCTGCTGTTTGGGACCATCGGCGACGATGGCGCCGTGGTCGACCACGATCAGCCGGTCCACCAGGTCCAGCAGCGCGTTGTGATGAGTGATCAGCAGCATGGTTTTGCCCGCCGATACCCGAGCCAGCGTCTGGTGGATCTGCGCCTCTGTGCTGTGGTCCATATTGCTGGTCGGCTCGTCCAACAGCAGGATGGGCGGGGAGTTCAGCAGCGCGCGGGCGATGGTCACCGCCTTGCGCTGGCCGCCGGACAGGGATTCGCCGCGCTCGCCGATCAGCATGTCGAAGCCTTGCGGGTGGCTGTTGATGAACTCGGTCAACCCGGCCTGCTCGGCTGCGGCGGCGATGCTGGCGTCGAAGGCGTGCGGCGAGCCCATGGCGATGTTCTGGCGCATGGTGCCGTAGAACAGCACCGGGTCCTGCGGCACGTAGCCGATCTGGCGGCGCAGCTCGGCCGGGTCGATCTGCTTGATGTCCATGCCGTCGATGCGGATCGCGCCTTCCATCGGTTGGTAGAGGCCCAATATCATCTTCTGGATGGTGCTCTTGCCGGAGCCGACGCGGCCGATGATGGCGACGCGCTCGCCGGCCTTGATGGTGAGCGACGCTTCGCGCAGCGCCACCATAGGATTGTTCGGATAGCAGAACGAGACATTGTGGAAATCGATGTCGCCGCGGAAGCTGGTGCGGTGGAAGAAAGCCGCGTCCTTTTCGCGTTCCACCGGCATCTTCATGAAGCCGTCCAGCGAGACCAGCGAGGTCTTGGCGTTGTGGTATTGGGTCAGCAGGCTCACCACCTGGCTCAGCGGCGCCATCGCGCGGCTGGACAGCATCACCGCTGCGATCACGCCGCCCATGGAGACGTTGCCGGCCATGATCTCGTACACGCCCAGCACCAGCATGGCGACGGACAGCAGTTGCTGGATGAAGCCGGCGAAGTTCATGGTGGAGGCGGCCAGGATTTTCAGCCGCGAGCCGACCTGGGCGAGGAACAGCGTCGCCTGCTCCCACTTGCCCTGCAGCACGCCCTCTGCCGCCAGCACCTTGACCGTTTCCAGGCCCGACAGGCTTTCCACCAGATACGCGTTGCGCTGCGAGGCGGCGCGCAGCGTGGTTTCCACCAGCGCCTGCATTCTTTCCTGAACCAGCAGCGCGAATACCAGCATGAAGAAAATGGCGAGCACCATGGGCACCGCCATCAATGGCGAAATCCACAGGATGGCCACCAGGAAAATCAGCACGAAGGGCACGTCGATCAGCGCGGTGATGGAGGCCGAGGCGATGAAGTCGCGCACGGTCTCGAAGGCGCGCAGATTGGCGGCGAACGCGCCCACCGACGCCGGCCGCGACTCCATCCGTATGCCCAGCACCCGCTCCATGATCAGCGCGGACAGCGCGACGTCGATGCGCTTGCTGGCCAGATCGATCAGGTAGCCGCGGGTCAGCTTGAGCAGGAAGTCGAACACCAGCACCAGCGCGGCGCCTATCGCCAGCACCCATAACGTTTCCAGCGCCATATTGGGCACCACGCGGTCGTAGACCGCCATCGACACGATGGGTATCACCAGCGCGAACACATTGATCAGGAAGGCGGCGAGCAAGGCGTCGCGGTACAGGGAGCGGCTGCCGTAGATGGTGCGCCAGAACCAGTGGCGGGAACGGATTTCCGCCAGCTCCGGCGCTCGCTTTTCGTACTGGAAGCGGGGCTTCACCAGGATGGCGATGCCCTCGAAGCTGTGTTGCAGATCCTCCAGCGGAATCTCGACGACGGCGTCGGGCAGCTCGGACATGCTGAGGAAAGCGACGCCGTCGCGAATCTCGCGCAGGATGCCGGCGGTATTGTTCTCCAGCAGCAGCACGGCAGGCAGCAGCGGCTGGCGCAAGCTGGATAGCGGCTGGCGCACCACGCGGGTGGACAGGCCGATGCGGCGCGCCGAGCGGGCGAACATCGACGGCGACAGCCGGTTGTCGACCAGCGGGATGCCGGCCACCAGCGACTCGCGGGTGGCGGTGATGCCATAGCCGCGGGCCAACGAGAACAGGCAGTCGAGCAGGGGGTCGAGGTGGGTGGCTTGTTCGCTTAACGGCCGCGCGGTGTCAGGATTGGATATTTCGGAAGCCATGCTTCCACTCCCATGGATATGGCCGGCAATCATGCCGGGATGAACGACTGGAAACAGCCTGCGGGGCAGGTCTCCAGCGCCGGGAATTTGCCGCGGCAAGTCGTTCCGCGGCGGGCAGTCTCATGTCGTGGCGGACCGCCGAATGGCCAAAAGACCCGCGTGGCGGGTCTTGTGGGCGCGGGCTGCCAAGTTTCAATGTTTCACGGCCTTGCCGGATTTTTTGATCGGCGCTGGAGGCGCATCGGCCATTGTGCTGGAGACATAAGGATGGACGGGGATGCCGGCGGTGTTGAACGGTTGGGGCGGCGTGTAGGCGGTGCTGCAGGCTTCCTGCTGCTCGGCGTCGTCGGATTCGAACGACTGCTGTTCGATAGGCTTCAGCTGCAGGCTGGGCAGCAACAGGCCGGAGGCCGCCAGCACGCGGGCCTGGGCCAGCTTGCCGTCGTATTCGGCGTTGGCCAGCGAGCGTTTGGAGTCATACAGCTCGTTTTCGCTGTCCAGCACGTCCAGCAAAGTGCGCTGGCCGATGTCGAACTGTTTCAGATAGGCGTCGCGCGCCTTTTCGGTGGACAGCGCATGTTGGCGCAGGTAGCCCATCTGCTCGTTCAGCTTGTGCACATCGTTGTTGGCGATGCGCACCGTCTGCTGCAGGTCGCGGCAGGTCTTGTCGCGCAGGTCCAGCGCCGAATTGTAGCGCTCGGCCGACACGCCGAGGCGGGCCTTGTCGCCGCCGCCGCGGAACAGGTTGATGTTGAACACCAGCTGCACCATCTGCTTGTCGTGACGACCGTAGATGGCGTCGAGATTGTCGGTTTTCTCGGTGTGGGCGCGCAGGTCCAGCGTGGGGGAGAAGGCGCCTTTCTTGACCTTCAGATCGCTTTGGGCGGCGCGCAGATTGGCGACGGAGGACAGATAGGCCGGGCTGCTCCGCACGGCGGTCCGCATCAGGTCCTGATCGCGCGGCAGCTTGTCCTGCAAGGAGGGCGCCGGCGCCATGTCGGTAGGCGGCTCCTCTCCTATCAGACGGGAGTAACGGGCGGAGACGTCGTGCAGATTGGAGGTCTCGTTGATCATATTGGTCTCGGACAACGCCAGCCGGCCGGCAGCCTGCTCCAAGTCGACGCGGCGGCCAACGCCGGCCTTCACTTTCTGTTCGATCTGGTCGTAGATGCCTTTATGGACGCCATAGCTTTCCTTGGCGAAATCCAGCAACTGGCGGTAGCGCAGCACGTCCAGATAGGCGCGGGCGGCTTCCAGGCCCTGCTGCTCGGAAGCATCCACGAAGTCGTAGTACTTGCCGCGCTTGCTGAATTCCAGCTGGCTCACCGTGTTCATGGTCTGGAAGCCTTGGAACAGGTTCTGGGTGAGGTCGGCCGACCAGCCCTTGCGGGTGAAGTCCTCTTTTATCTGCGGTCCGTTGTTGATCAACGGCTCCTTGTTGTTTTCGCGGGCGTAGGTGTAGGACACATCCACCGTAGGCATGTAGCCGGCGCGGCCGATGCCGGTTTCCTCCGCCGCGGAGCGGAATTCGTGGAAGCGGAAGCGGACATCCGGATTGCTGGCGACGGTTTTTTCCACGACTTCACGCAGGCTGGTGGCTTGAGCCAACGAGGCCGACAAACTGAGCAAGGCTGCCACTGCCAGATGAATCTGTCTTTTTTGTAAGCGTTGCATGGTTAATAGTCTCCGGGCGCAAGGGCTGATATTTTTAAGTCTTACATCATTCAGGTTAAATCATAAGTTAAGAATGTCAAATGAGTATTTTTGCGGAAGGGAGTATAATTTCCCTATCTGCTACAGTGGCCTTCATTAGCCGGCGTGGAATGAACATGAAGCTCGTCATGCCTGTTTTCAGACGGCGGCCAAGTCGTCCGCGGCGTTGGCTGCTGCCTGTCATGTTGCTGCTGGCAGGTTTGTGCGTGGCGGCCGCCAGCCTGCCTACGGAGCGCGCCGCCGCGCGTTACGGGCCGCGCGCCGCGGCGTTGTACCGCGAATGGAACCAGCTGCTGGGCGGCCTGCAGGGGGCTGAGGAGAGGCAGAAGCTTTCGGAGGTTAACCAGTTTTTCAACCGGCGCATCCTGTACCGCGAGGACATAGACAACTGGGGGGTTCAGGACTATTGGGCGACGCCGCTGGAAATGTTCGGCAAGGGCGCGGGGGACTGCGAAGACTTCAGCATCGGCAAGTACATTTCCTTGCTGGTATTGGGCGTCTCGCCCGACAAACTGCGCCTTGTCTACGTCAAGGCGAGGATAGGCGGGCCCGGCAGCACGATCAGCCAGGCGCACATGGTGCTGGCGTATTACGCCACGCCGAGCGCCGAGCCGCTGATCCTGGACAGCCTGGTGACGTCGATCGACCCCGCTTCCCAGCGCCCGGACTTGCTGCCGGTATTCAGTTTCAATGCCCAGGGCCTGTGGGTGGGCTCCCGCAGCAGCGACGTGTCCAAGCTGACCCGCTGGCGGCAGGTGATGGACAAGATGAAAAACGAAGGCTTCACTTTCTGATTCGACGAGATGGGCGGCGCGATGAAAAACCTTTCCCTGATTCAACGGCTTTGGCTGCTGCTGGTGCTGCTGGTGGTCTTGTCTCTGACGGGGGCTCTGCTGGCCGACTTATACAATGCCCGCCGTTATTTGGAGCAGCAGTTGAGCGGGCAAAACGCCAATGCCGCCAATTCGCTGGCCTTGATGATCACCCAGCACAAGGCGGACAAGGCGATGGCGGAAACCCTGATAAACGCGACTTTCGACCAGGGGTATTTTCACCACATCCGCTGGCGCGGCGCGGATGGAAAAGTGCTGGTGGACCGCGTGAACCAGGCGGTGTTCCCGGCCGCGCCGGAGTGGTTCCAGACATTGCTGCCCTTGTCCCCGCAGCCGGGGAGCGCGCTGGTGACCGCCGGCTGGCTGCAGGCCGGCGAGATCCGGGTGGAGGCCGCGTTGAGCTATGCCTACGAGTCGCTGTGGCAAGGCGCGCTGCAGACCATGATGTGGCTGCTGGGCGCCGGCCTGCTGGCCGGGTTGCTGGGCTCCATCGACATCTTCAAGCTGCGGCGAGATCTGCAGCGGGTGGTGAGCCAGGCGAGCGCGGTCAGCGCGCGCCGCTTTCAGAGCATGACCGAGCCCAAGGTGCCGGAGCTGGCGCGGGTGGTGTTGGCGATGAACCAGATGGTGGAAGGGCTGCAGTCCTATTTGCAAGACCAGTCTTCCGACATGGAGCGGCTGCGCCGCGAGCGGCTGTCCGATCCGGTGACAGGCCTGGCCAACCGGGAAGCATTGGAACAGGCGGTGGCCAGCGCCTTGGCGGAAGAAGAAAACCTGAGCGGGTGCCTGTTGTTGTTGCGTTTGTCGGGGCTGGCCGAGCTGAACCAGCGCCTGGGCGGCGAGCGGGCGGATGTTCTGCTCAAGCGGCTGGCGAGCGATTTGAACGATCTGGCCGCCAAGCGGGTGGGGTGGCTGGCGGCGCGTTTGCGTGGCGCAGATTTCGCCGTGTTCTGCCCGGAATTGGAGGCGGAGGCGGCGAGGCAGCTGGCGGCTACGCTATGCGATCAACTGGCGCTGTACCAAAGAATGGGCTTGTGCGATCAGGACGGCGTCGGGCATGTCGGCGTGTGCGGCATCGCGCGGGGCGACAGCCTGGCCAGCCTGTTGGCGCGCGCCAGCCAGGCGCTGGCCCAGGCCGAGGCGGCGGGAGACAACCAGTGGCGGCGGGTCGAGGGCGGGGGGCCGGATGTGGGCAGCGAGTGGGACTGGCGGGCGCTGATCGAAGCCGGCTGCCATCAGCGCCATTTTAGCCTGCGCTGGTTTCCGGTGAGGGACGCGCAGCGCGCGCCGCTGTGGCAGGAAGGCATGCTGTACTGTCCCGCGCGGGACGGTTTGCCGGAGATCAACGCGTTGCGGCTGGTGTCGCACAGCTTGCGCTTGGGATTGACTCATCTGATCGATCTGGAGGCGCTGAGGCTGGCGCTGGCCGACGCGCCGGCGGCGCGGGTGGCGGTGAATATGTCGCCGGCGTCGCTGGCGGACAAGGACTTTCGCAGCCGGACGCTGGATGCTCTGCGCGGCGGCCGAGCCACGGTGGCGTTCGAGTTCGACGAAACCGGGCTGGACGAGCATTGGGACGCCTTCCTGGCCTTCGGCGCGGCGATCAAGGATGCCGGCCACATGCTGGCGGTGGAAATCCGCGGCCACCGGCTGGAGCTGGTGGCGAGGCTGAACCAGGCCGGCATCGACTATCTGGTGCTGGACGGCGCGCTGACGCTGGGAATACATCAGGATCAGGGGCGGCAAGTATTGGTGACGGGCGTGCAGCGCATGACGTCGCTGATGGGCGCCAAGCTGGTGGCCAAGGGCGTGGCCAGCGAGGAGGATGCCAGGACACTGTTGGAGCTGCGCGTCGATGGCCTGACCGGACCGGCCATCCGCTGAGCTGGGGAGCGGCGCTTGGCGGCCGAAGCCGGCCGCGGAGCCATGCTGGCGCGGCATGGACAAGCGCGGGCAGGCTTCAGCCGATCGCCAAGCTGGGCAGCTTGCCGATCCATGCCGCCAGCCGCCGTTCCTGGCTGTCCCGCTGGCTGGCGAAGACATCCTGGCCCACATGGCGGTTGCCCTCCGGCCGCGGGCCGGGCCAGGGGCGGGCCGCATGGGACGCGAAGCAACGGTCATGCACCATGCAGCTGAGGCGGACGTAAGACCAGACCTTGTCCCGCAAGAACCATTGATCGACGTTGGGGGTTTCCATATGCCCTGAGCGATAACCGGCCAGCAGCGTGTCCAGCGGCGGCAGCGCGCCGGCGACGCCGCCCCACATGCCGGCCAGGATCAGGTCGGTATGCGTCCACCAGTCCCGCATCACATGGAACCAGCGATCGGATGCCAGCCATTCGTCGACCGCCAGCTTTTCGCGCGGGCCGATGACGGAGTCGGCATCCCTCACCAGAAAACGGCCCACTTGCGGGTCGTTTGCCGCCTGGAAGCGCCAGGTCAGTCGTTGGCGCAGGCTTTGCCCCGGCGTTTCCAGCACCAGTTCGCAGCCCAGCGCGGCCAGCTCTCGCCGGACGTCCTCCGGCACCGTTTCATCCAGATAAAAACGCAGCCGCCAGCCGGGGTAGACCTGGGGGGCGGCCAGCGCGTTGTCGATGGCGCCGCGCAGGTAGCGGGGGTTGCCGCCCCACAATGAAAAGGCGATGACCTGGCTTTTCCCCGCAGCGAAGGCCGCTGGATCGGCATCGGGCAGCCGCCAGCCGACGGGCGCCGCGCCATGCCGTCTGTCGGATAACGCCAGCGACCGCGAGCCGGCTTCCGCTGCCTCTTGCAGACGGCCCAGCCGGTGGAAGCAGGTGCCGAGCGTGGCGTGCACCAGCGCATCGCCGGGATCATGCGCGAGGTAGGCTTGCAGCGTCGGGATGGCCTGCTCGTATTGTTGGCTGCGGGCCAGGGAAACGCCCAGATTGAGCAGGACTTCCCGGTTGTCGGGATAGTCGGGGCGCACCTGGGCCAGCGCTTGGGCGGCGGCGTGGTGTTGGCCGGCCAGAAACAGGTAGTAGGCGAGTTGCAGCACAAGGTCTACCGGTTTCTTGCGGCCGTGGCGGTTCACGGCCGCCAGCGTCAAGGCGACGGCCTCCTGCGGTTTGCCGGCTTGCCAGCTGGCGTGGGCGCCGGGGTCCCAAGCGGAGGGGGCGGCTGTCATGGCATTCTCCTGGGTCTGGCGGGCGAAGGCGGAAAAGCCCCCCGCCGCGGGCGGGGGGCGTGGCGCGGCAACCGAAACCAGGCCTTACTCGGCGTGTTGCTGGCCGTGGCCCAGCAGGTTTTTCAGCAGCTGCGCGTCGCTGAGCACGGCGGCGTGCGCCAGCTCGACGCTTTCCGGCCCTGGCGCCGCCGGCGCGCCCGGACTCGGGTGGCGGGCCTCCGCCGCCGCGTCCGCGCCTTCCTTGTGGCCGTTCAGATAGCTGTCCAGGCTCGCCGCGCGGTGGCCGCCTTCCGGCAGCAAGTCCTTCAGGTCCAGCGCGTCCTTCTCGCCCCGCGGGCCGTGATCGGCCACCCCGTTCCGCGCCGGCTCCGGCTTGGCGGCGGCGCTTGGCTCGCCCAGCGTCCATTTGAAGGTGTCGATGCCCGCGCCGCCGCGAGCCCCGGCATCGGCTGCCGCCGGGTGGTGGCTGTCCGGCGCGGCGTGGCTGACGCGGCTGTCGGCGGACTGTGGCGCGTCGTGGGCGAGGGATGGGCTTGGTCTGTCGCCGGCGGCATCGGCGGCTTTCTGCGCGCCGTAGACGATGCTGGACTCATGGCTAGCCGCGCCGTACGGATGGTTCTCAGCGGCGGCGAGCTCGCCGGAGCCAGCTTTGGCGTGGCCGGCCGCGGCGACGACGTTGCTGGTTTCACGTGAAACCGCGTCGGCATGATGGGAGGAGGATGTTGCTTTGTTCGGAGCAGAGGCTTCGAGCGCGATGCCGGTGGCAGGATTTTCGGTCACGGCTCCCTGGACGTTGCCGCTGATGGGAGCAAGGTTGTTCGTTCCAATAATGGTGATTGCTATGTCTTGTGTGGTGCCGTCGAAGGACGTGACAGTGAAGGTGTATGACTGATTATGTCCATAAGTGAGTGCCTTGGCGGCATCGTTAACGGTGAACGTCCAGTCGCCAGTCACATTGTTGAATGTGAAAGTGCCATATTGCCGAACGTCATCGTTTTGAGATTGGAAACTCGACTGGCCTTGATCGACGTCGAATACGTTGATATGTCCTTTCACAGGAGCGTTTTGACTGTTGTCGAATATGGTTCCAGTAAAGTTGCCCGTGAACAAAGCGGAATCATTGACGCCGTGGACGATGACGGAGATGTCGTGGGAGGTGCCGTCCTTGGAATAGACAGTGAACACCTCGGTGAGAGTGTCGCCTTGTCCCAGATACTGGACTTTGGCGTTGTCGACGGCGTAGTGCCAGTTGCCGGCGGCGTCGATGGTGAGGCTGCCGAGGTTGCCGGCGCGGCTGCCGACGCGGCTGGGGTCGATTGCCGACTGGTTCTGGTCGGGGTCGACGACGTTGAGCTTGCCGATGTAGTCGAGGGTGTTGGCGGCGGAGACGTTGAGGTCCTCGGTGACGGCGCCGTGATCGGCGCCGGAGAACACCGGGATATCGTTGACGCCATTGACGATGACGGTGATGGCATGGCTGGAGCCATCTATGCCGTAGACGGTGAAGGTTTCAAGCTTGGTTTCTCCCTGGCCGAGATACTGGACATCTGCATTGTTGACTTGGTAGTGCCAGCTGCCGACGGCGTCAATGACGAGTGAGCCAAGATTGCCGGCTTGGCTGTCGATGCGGGAGGGGTCGAAGGCAGGCTTGTCGTGCTGGTCGACATCGGTGATGTCGAGCTTGCCGGCGTAGTCCAGCGTCTGGGCGGCGGAAACATTCAGGTCTTCTGTGACGCTACCCTGATCCTGGCCAGTGATGACGGAAAGGTCGTCGACGCCGTTGACGATGACGGTGATGTCGTGAGCCGTGCCGTCCTTGGAATAGACGGTGAACACCTCGGAGAGGGTATCGCCCTGTCCCAGAGACTGGACCTTGGCGTTGTCGACGGCGTAGTGCCAGTTGCCGGCGGCGTCGATGGTGAGGCTGCCGAGGTTGCCGGCGCGGCTGCCGACGCGGCTGGGGTCGATTGCCGACTGGTTCTGGTCGGGGTCGACGACGTTGAGCTTGCCGATGTAGTCGAGGGTGTTGGCGGCGGAGACGTTGAAGTCCTCGGTAACCGCGCCATGGTCGGCGCCGGAGAATACCGGGATGTCGTTGACGCCGTTGACGATGACGGTGATGTCGTGGGCCGTGCCATCCTTGGAATAGACGGTGAAGACCTCTGTGAGGGTATCGCCCTGTCCCAGATACTGGACCTTGGCGTTGTCGACGGCGTAGTGCCAGTTGCCGGCGGCGTCGATGGTGAGGCTGCCGAGGTTGCCGGCGCGGCTGCCGACGCGGCTGGGGTCGATTGCCGACTGGTTCTGGTCGGGGTCGACGACGTTGAGCCTGCCGATGTAGTCGAGGGTGTTGGCGGCGGAGACGTTGAAGTCCTCGGTAACCGCGCCATGGTCGGCGCCGGAGAATACCGGGATGTCGTTGACGCCGTTGACGATGACGGTGATGTCGTGGGCCGTGCCGTCCTTGGAATAGACGGTGAAGACCTCGGTGAGGGTGTCGCCCTGTCCCAGATACTGGACCTTGGCGTTGTCGACGGCGTAGTGCCAGTTGCCGGCGTCGTCGATGGTGAGGCTGCCGAGGTTGCCGGCGTGGCTGCCGACGCGGCTGGGGTCGATTGCCGACTGGTTCTGGTCGGGGTCGACGACGTTGAGCTTGCCGATGTAGTCGAGGGTGTTGGCGGCGGAGACGTTGAGGTCCTCGGTGACGGCGCCGTGGTCGGCGCCGGAGAACACCGGGATGTCGTTGGTGCCGACGACGGTGACGGTGACGGTGGAGGTGGTGCCGTCGATGCTCTTGACGATGAAGGATTCGATGCGGGACTCGCCTTCATTCAGTGCCTGGACGATGGGATCACTGTTGTTGAGGTTGTAATGCCAGTTGCCGTTGGCGTCGATGCTGAACGCGCCGTAGGTGCCGGTGGTGTTGTTTTGCGCCTGGAAGAACGCTTGTCCGGTGTCGACGTCGGTGACGTCGAGCTTGCCCTGGGTGGTGAGGACGGTGTCTTCCTTGACCTGTCCATGGCCGTCGTCTGGCGTGTGCGGGGTGATGATCGCGGGGTCGTTGGTGCCGAGAATGGTGACGGTGACGGTGGAGGGGGTGCCGTCAGCGCTCTTGACCGTGAAGGATTCGATGCGGGACTCGCCCTGGTTGAGCGCTTGGACTGCGGGGTCGCTGTTGTTGAGGTCGTACTTCCAGTTGCCGCTGGCGTCGATGCTGAACGTGCCGTAGGTGCCTTTGGTGCCGGATTGCGCCTGGAAGAACGATTGCCCTTGATCGACATCTTTTACGGTGAGCGAGCCGCCCACATCCAATAGTTTGTCTTCTATCACGGTGCCATTGTCGGCGCCGCCGATCACGGCGGCGTCGTTGGTGCCCAGCACATGGATGGTGACCACGGAGGTGGCGCTGCCATCCTTGGAGGTGACGGTGAATTGCAGCGGAACGGTGTCGCCCTCGCCTAGCGCCTGCACCTTGTCGCTGCCGTTGTTGATGGTGAAGGTCCAGGTGCCGTCGGCGCTGGCCTGGAAGGTGCCGTAGTCGGTGACTTGCTGGGAGGGCTGCAGTTGGGCCTGGCCCTGATCGACATCGGCCACGGTCAGTTTGCCGCTGGCCACCGTTTGGGCCGGCGTGTCTTCCTTGACGGTGCCGTCGCCGATGTCGCCAGCGCCGCCGATCTTGGCGGGGTCGTTGACGCCGTTGACGACGACGACGACGTTGTGGGACGTGCCGTCCTGCGAGTAGACGGTGAACGACTCGGTGCGGGTATCGCCCTGTCCCAGGTATTGGACCTTGGCGTTGTCGACGCTGTAGTGCCAGTTGCCGGCGGCATCGATGGTGAGGCTGCCGAGATTGCCGGCCTGGCTGTCCACGCGGGCGGCGTTGAACACCGCCTGGCCTTGGTCGGGATCGACGATGTTGAGCTTGCCGTCGTAGTCCAGGGTGTTGCTTGCCGAGACGTTTTTGTCCTCGGTGACGGCGCCGTTGTCGCCGGTGATGATGGCGGCATCGTCCTTGCCCTGGATGGTGACGGTGACGGTATGGGTGGTGCCGTCCAGCGACTGGACGGTGAAGGCGCGGTCGAAACGGTCGGCGTTGGTCAGCGCCTGGGCCTTGGCGTTGTCCAGGGTGAAGGTCCACTGGCCGGTGCCGCTGTCGAAATGGAAGGTGCCGTAGTCTACCGTGATGTCGGCCTGCGGCTGGAAGCCGGACTCGCCCGCGTCGGGGTCTTTGACCACCAGGGTGCCGCTGACCTGGGTGACGTCATCCTCGACCACGACGCCATGATCGTTGCCGCCGAAGACCGGGGGATCGTTGACCGGAGTGACGCCGACATTGACGGTGACGGTGGCGGTGCCGCCGCGGCCATCGTTGACGGTGACGGTGAAGGCGTCGTTGCCGTTGTAGTCCTGCCCCGGGGTGTAGGTCCAGCTGCCATTGGGATTGACGATGACCACGCCATGGGCGGGATCGGAGCCTTTGACGAAGGTGAGCGGATCTCCGTCCGGATCGCTGGCGGTCAGCGCGCCGCTGACCGGGGTGTCTTCCTTGGTGGTGACGTTCAGATCGCTGCCCAGCGGCGCGCCGTTGGCGTTGGTGAAGAACGGCGGCGAGTCCGGCGTTGCATTGGCCGCGGCCAGAGAGGACTGCGTCGCCGCGGCTGAAACCGGCGCGCTGTCCAGCGACAGGCTGGAGAGGGATTCCGAAATGCGGCCGATGCGGATGAAGGAGTGGCCGCTGTTCTCGCCGCCCGGATCGTTCAGGCCGGCGGCGGCGGGGTCGAGATTGTCGAAAGGATTGGCGTTGGGGCCCGGGTTGGGATTGTCCAGCGCGGCGAGAATCTGCTGGGCTTCCGGCGCCAGCGGAGCGATGGCGGCTTCGGTGGCGTCGGCATGCTGCGGGCGCAGCACTTCTTCGGTCAGCGTCACTTGGCGGGTGCCGTCGATGTGAATCGTCTGGCCGTCGGTCCGGCCGATGTCGATGGCGGCGCCGTTCTCCAGCTGCAGCTGCTCACCGGGGAGCAGGATGTCGCCCACTTTCAGCAGGCGTGTTTTGCCGTCGATGCCGATTGCCTTGACGCTGCCTTGCAGCGCGAGGATGTGTCCTTGGGTGCTGGTGGCCATGTGGTGGCTCCTGGAGGGTGGTTTGCCGACCCTCGCAGAATAGTGAGGCCGGGAGAGAGAGAACATTGTACTGAAGCGCTATGGAATCGATGCTTTTCGTATTTTGTCTGACAATGTGATTCGCCAATGCCGGTTACATAGATCATTTGCATGCAGAACAGGACTGGTAGTTTGGACGGGTTTGGCTATAAACCGCATAACAGGGGGAGCGAAGCGCCGGAATCGCGGGAGGCGGCAGGCGCTGGATAATGTAGGACAGCGGAGCCATCCCGCGGCGACGCCGTCCGCGGTTTCGGGGAATCGACAATGGAACTCTACCTGCTCTGCCTGGTGTTCTTTCTGACCGACATCGGCGTCCGGCTGGCGCTGCGCACGCGCTCCTGGCGCGCGGTGGAGCTCACCTTGGTTGCCGGCCTGCTGTTGGCCTGGCTGTTGTATCCGCATTTGAGCGAGTGGGCGGTGCCGTGGATGCCGGTGGGCTGGGGCATGCTGCTGTACGCGGTGATGGTGGGCCTGCAACTGGGCCTGATGGATGCCGCGTTGCGCACCGGACTGTGGCGCTGGCGCGCCGCGCGCGCGCCGGTCCGGGAGATTCGCCGGCGGTGGTGAGTCCGGCCCGCTTGCCCGCTTATGCTTGACGAATGGCCATCGGCGGGAGCAGACTGCGCGCTCCCGCCTTCGCGCATCCTGAAAAGCGCCCTGAGCGCGGGAACATATCGGAGCCGCGGCGCCGCCCGGCGCGCGCAGCTCCTCGCTCTTTCATCGCTCTTTACAGGTACCGCCATCATGGCATCGATCTTTATCCTGTCGCGCCACTTGCTGCGCGACATGCTCGGCGACGAGCCCGTTTCCCCGTCCACCCTTTACACCGAAACGCCGCGGCGACAACTGCTGGCGGATCAAGAGCAACTGCGCAGGCAGCGGCTGGAACAGCGCGTAGACCAACGCCGGCTGGAGCATGGCTCATGCTGACCTTGGCCGAGCCGAACGGCAGGCTGCGGCTGCGCGATTTCCTGCCGTCGGATCTGGACGCGTATCTAGCAGTGCGCCGCGGGGCCGCTTTCGGCCGCCATTACGCGGTGGAGCAGACGCGCGCGGACTTCAGCGCGCGCTTGCTGAGCGGCTTTCTGGCGCAGCAAAGACAGTCGCCGCGCCGCGATTGGCAGCTGGCCATCGTCCGCGCCGACGGCGCGCTGATCGGTTCGGCCGGCCTGCGCGGCGTGGACGCCGGCGAGGCCGAATTCGGCATCGAGCTGGCCGAAGCCGCCTGGCGGCAAGGCTACGCGGTTGAAGCCGCGGGGCTGATGCTGGCCTTCGGCCGCGAGCGGCTGGCGTGCCGCCGCATCCGCGCCCATTGCGCGCCCGGCAATGTGGCGATGCTGTCGCTGGCGCGGAAGCTGGGCTTCGACATGCAGCCGCTGCGCGACGGCCGCCGGCTGGACTTGCTGCTCGCCGCCTGAGCGCGGCGGGCCAGGCGCGGTCCGGGAGGGCGCGCGCCATTCGATAACAACAAGAAAAGACCCTGATCATGGATACCATCATCAAGTATCCCCGCACCCCGCATCTGCAAGGCTCGCGCCTGCAGCCGGGAGACGAGGACCGAGACCAGACGCCGTATGCGGCGCTGCTGGGCCGCCACATCGTGGTGGAAGAAAAAATGGACGGCGCCAACGCCGGCCTACGCTTCGCCGAAGACGGCGCAATGCGGCTGCAGAGCCGCGGTCATTACCTGAGCGGCGGCGGCCGCGAGAAGCATTTCGCGCTGTTCAAAACCTGGGCGGCCGCGCACGAGGCGCGCCTGCGCGGGCTGCTGGGCGCGCGCTACCTGATGTACGGCGAGTGGATGCATGCCAAGCACACGGTGTTTTACGACCGCTTGCCGCATCTTTTTCTGGAGTTCGATCTGTACGACGCCGAAACCGGCCGCTTCTTGTCCACGCCGGCGCGCCGCCGCGTGCTGGCGCAGCAGGCGCGCTCGCCGGTGGTATCGGTGCCGGTGCTGTATGCCGGTCCGGCGCCGCGCCGTCTTTCTGATCTGCTGGCGCTGATCCGGCCGTCCCTGGCCAAATCGCCGGCCTGGCGCGACGCCTTGCGGCAGGCCGCCCGCCGGCAGGGACTGGACGCCGAGCGCGCGCTGGCCGAAACCGAAGCCTCCGATCTGGCCGAAGGCCTGTACATCAAGGTGGAGGAGGGCGAGGAAACCGTGGAGCGCTACAAATGGGTGCGCGCCGATTTCCTGCAGACCATGGCCGATAACGACAGCCACTGGCAGTCGCGGCCCATCGTGCCCAACCAGCTGGCAACGGGGATCGACCTGTTCGCCGAGCGCGAGGCGGCGGACTGGGCTTGGCCGGGAGAGCCGCGATGACGAGCTATCAGGACCTGGCCGCGCTGACGCCGGCGGCCGGCGAGCCGGACTGGCAGGCGCTGCGGCTGGCGATACCGGCGCTGCGCGAGCTGGACGCCACGCCGCAGGACCCGGTTCATCATGCCGAAGGCGATGTATGGACCCACACCCGCATGGTATGCGAGCGGATGCTGGAGCTGCCCGATTACTGGAATGGCGACGCCGAGCGGCGCTTCGTCCTGTTTTACGCCGCCTTGCTGCACGACATCGCCAAGCCGCCGTGCACGGTGACGCAGCCGGATGGCCGCGTCACCAGCGCCGGCCATTCCCGCCGCGGCGCGGTGGACGCGCGGGTGCTGATGTGGCGAGCCGGCGTGCCGTTCGCCTTGCGTGAGCGGGTGTGCCGCCTGGTGGCGGCGCACCTGCTGCCGTTTTACGCGATACGCGGCGACCGCAGCGGCCATGACGCCGAATATCTGGCGCGCAAGTTGTCCTGGGAAGTATCGCTGCGCGAGCTGGCGGCGCTGGCCGAGGCGGACATGCTGGGCCGGGTCTGCGCCGACCAGCGCAAGGTGTTGGACGATATCGAGCTGTTTCGAGAGCTGGCTAGGGAGGAGGGCTGCCTGGACGCGCCGCGCGCCTTCGCCGACGAGCATACCCGCATCGCCTATTTCCGCGCCGGCGGCGGCATCGCGCCCGACTACCCGTTCTATCAGGCTTCCGGTTCCCGGGTGGTGATGCTGTCCGGCTTGCCGGCCTCCGGCAAGGACAGCTGGACGCGCGCGGAGGGCGGCGGATTGCCGGTGATTTCCTACGATGACGCGCGCGCCGAATTGGGGCTGAAACACGGCCCGCGCGCTGGCGCCGCCGTGCATCTGGCGGTGGACCGGGCCAAGGCGCTGCTGAGAAGCCAGGCGCCGTTCATCTGGAACGCCACCCATCTGTCCGAGCGCATGCGCAAGAAGACGCTGGACTTGCTGTACGCCTATCACGCCGAGGTCAGCATCATTTATCTGGAGCACGGCGAGCGCGAAATCAAGGCGCGCAACAGCCGCCGCGACAGCACGCTGCCCAACCAGGCGATAGACCGCATGCTCAGCCACTGGGAAGTGCCGCTGGCGACCGAGGCGCACCGCGTCGAATATCGTCCGGCCTGCTGAGCGAGCAATGCGCAAGAATCATGCTATTTGACGACAAAGTTCAGTATTCGCTTGACCTTGCTGACAGTCTGAAATGAAACTTGCTCATGCATGCCGTTGTCGTTTTCAGCGGCTGCGCCATTCTAATCAGGAGACAAAGGCAATGACCGCATTGGCAGCGCTGCGCCGCGAGTTCGACGCGCTCAACCACGAGTACCTGGCCGTGCACAAGGCCAAGGAAGACCTGTTCTGGGACACCTATATGGCGGTGTCCGACGACGACGCAGGCTTCGTCCGCGCCGAGGCAGCCTACAAGGATTTCATTTCCAGCCCGGCGCGGCTGGCGCGCGCCAAGGACGCCATCGCCGAGCTGCAGGCCTTGCCGGCCGATGCCGAGCGCGACGCCTTGCTGCATGGCTTCAAGGGCTGGCTGGCGCTGTTCGACAGCAACATCATTGAAAGCGACGAAGCGCGCCAACTGATGACCGAGCTGGTGGAGCTGGAGTCCGCGTTGTTCGCCAAGCGCCGCGCTTACAAGATGCATCACCTCAACGAGGCTGGAGAGCGCGAAGAGGCGACGCTGAGCATGCTCAGCACCAACTTGGGCACCAACCGCGACGAGGCGGCGCGCAAGAGCTCGCTGGACGCTTACCTGGCGCTGGAGCGTTGGGCGCTGGACAACGGCTTCCTCGCCATCGTGAGCAAGCGCAACGCGCTGGCGCGCAGCCTGGGCTACGCCGATTATTTCGAATACAAGGTCAAGAAAAACGAGCAGATGACGCCGGATCAGCTGTTCGCCATTCTGGACGATTTCGAGGCGCGCACCCGCGACGCCAACCAACGCGCGCTGGACGATCTGCAGGCCAAACACGGCGCGGACGCGCTGTCGGGCCACAACCTGCGCTTCCACATGAGCGGCGACGTGACCCGCCAGATGGACCCCTACCTGCCCTTCGCCAAGGCGGTGGAGCGCTGGGTGCTGAGCTTCCGCCGCCTGGGCATCCAGTATCGCGGCGCCACCATGCAGCTGGATCTGGTGGAGCGCGAGGGCAAGTATCAGAACGGCTTCTGCCACGGCCCGATCCCGGCCTTCTATGACGGCGTCCAGTGGGTGCCGGGCCAGATCAACTTCACCGCCGAGGCCAAGCCGGACCAGGTGGGCAGCGGCGCGCGCGCCATCAACACCCTGTTCCACGAAGGCGGCCATGCCGCGCACTTCGCCAATGTGACGCAGAATTCGCCGTGCTTCTCGCAGGAGTTCGCGCCCACTTCCATGGCTTACGCCGAAACCCAGAGCATGTTCTGCGACAGCCTGCTGGAAGACGCCGACTGGCTGAAGCGCTACGCGCGCGATAGCAAGGGCGAGGCCATCCCGGACGAGCTGATCCGCGCGCGCATCGAGGCGACGCAGCCGTTCGCCGCCTATGCCGAGCGCTCCATCGCCGTCGTCGCTTACTTCGAACGCGCGCTGTACGCGTTGCCGGAGAGCGAACTCTCCGCCGAGCGCGTGCTGCGGCTGGCGCGCGATTGCGAGAAGCGCATCCTGGGCGTGGACGTCAGCCCGCGCCCGTTGATGGCGATTCCGCACCTGCTGAACCAGGAATCGGCCGCCGCCTATCACGGCTATCTGCTGGCCAATATGGCGGTGTACCAGACCCGCGCCTACTTCATCGGCAAGTTCGGCTACCTGACCGACAACCCGGCCATCGGCCCGCTGCTGGCCGAGCACTACTGGGGCCCGGGCAACAGCATCAACCACAACGCCACCCTGGTGCGCCTGACCGGCGAGCCGTTCAACGCGCGCTATCTGGCAGACAGCTGCAACCAGAGCGCGGCCGAGGCCTGGGCCGAGGCGCAGCGGCTGATCGCCGAAGCCGCCGCCCGCGACTATCCGGCGCAATACCCGGCCGATCTGGACGCGCATATCCGCCTGGTGCACGGCGCGGAGCGGATCGCCGACAACGCGGAAGGCGACGCGGCGATGTTCGACCGCTTCGAAAGCTGGGTGGCTGGCCATTATCCGGCCAGCGTGAAGTGAGTACGGTTTGAAATGCGAAACGGCCGGCCGTGTCCGGCCGTTTCACATGCTGGCGACGCCGTCGACCGCCAATCGCGGTGGCTGGCTCCGCGCGCGGGGTGGATGGCGGCATGACGGAAATGCGCGTTTCAGCGCGGGGATGTTCGGAGACCAAGCAATGAGCATGATTCAAAGCGAAGTGAGGTGCGTGCGCGCCGGCAAAGCGTTGCAGGAAGGAGAGGGCGCATTGGCGGACGAGCAGGCGCTGGAGATTCTGCAGGCCCAGCGAGCGATGCTGGGCCAGATCATCCGCAAATGGCGGGCCGACGCCAAAAAGCGCGAGGCGAATGGCGGCGCGGCAGGGACCGCCGATGCGTATCAGGCGATGGCGGCCGTATCGCAAGCGTTGGACATGCTGGCCCAAGCATGCGGCGTGACGCCGCGGAAGGCGCCGAATCCGCCGCCGGGTGCAGGCGTGGGCCGGACGGCGGATGGCAAGGACAAGCTCTGACTCGCCTTGGCGGGCGCGCGGCCTTATTGCTGGCGGTAGATCAGCCGGCCTTCCAGCAGCAGTTCGCTGGCGCTGAGGGATTGGTTGTTGTCGGGCGCGGCGCGGTCGAACACGAAACGCTGGCCCTGGTACTCGATCCAGGCGCAGATCGGCTCGCCCTGGAAGCGGCCCAGGATTTCCTCCGAGCGAACCACCTCGGCGTCGGCCGGCAGCGTCAGGCCCTTGGGCGCGCTGTCGGCCTGTTCCAGCTCCCAGCGGTCATTGTCGCTGGGCTGCGGGTCGTGGCGGGTGGCGGATTTCATCCACAGGCGGAAGATCCACAAGGGCAGCAGCACGCGGTGCACGCGCTTGTCCTCGGTGATCACGCAGGCCACCGGGAAACGCTGCTCGCATTGCGGGCAGCAGGCTTCGGCGGACAGGTAAATCTTGCCGTGCATCAGGCTGGCCAGCCCTTCCATATGCTCGGCGCCCACCATGGCGCGGCATTGCGGGCAATGCTTGCCGAAGCGGCGCACGCTGTTGCCATTGGCAAAGGTGAGCGGAAGAAAGCGGGAAATCTTGTCGGGTCGTGCCATTGCGGAGGTCCGGGTTGCCTGGGAAGCGCCGCCGGAGCTGACTCGCGGCGGCGGTCTCGAACGGGCGATTATAACCCCTAGTCGTGACAAGAGAAATGCAGGCGGCAAGCCAGCCGGTGGCGCTCGCCCGGCGCCAGCGTCCGCGCGTCCTCGCCGGCGTTGGCGGTTTCGACGCAGACAAAGCGGCGCCAGTCCTCATCCGGAAGGTCGGCCAGCCGTTGGGCTTTGGCCGGCGCCGGGTTCCACACCACGGCGCTGGCCGAGCCTTCCGGCTGGACGACGACGCCGCGCCGCCAGCCGGCGTCGCGCAGCGTGACGGCGCGGTCAGCGTACGCGATCAGGTCGACTTCGCCGTCGAAGCGGAAAGGGCCGGCCGGCATGGCGATGCGGGCGTCGGCCACCTTGTCGTGCGCCGGCGCGCCCTCCAGTCCCAGCAGGCTGATGTGATCGATGTCCGACGCCGCGAAGTAGCTGTGCAGCGCGGCGCTGACGGTTTGCGCGGCTTCGCCGTCGTTGCGGGTGTCGAGCGCGATCTCGACGCCGTCCGGGCCGATGCGGAAAGCGAGTTCCGCGGCCAGGCCGCCGTGGCGGGGGCCGTCCAGTTTCACGTGGAACACGTTGCCGTCGCGGCCTGCTTCGCGCAAGGCCCATACCTGCTGGCGCGCGACGCCGTGCGCCGGCAGGGAGGCGTCGGACGGATGCGGGCCGAACCAGGGCCAGCACACCGGCACGCCGCCGCGTATCGCCTTGCCCGGCTGATACGCGGTTCGCGGCGACAGGTAGAGCAGCGGCGCGTCGCCGTCGCGGCGGTAATCTATCAACTGGCCGCCCAACAGGGCGATGCGGGCGGAAAAGCCGTCGCCGGCCATCAGGATCTGCTCGACGCCGGGCGCCAGGGGGGCCAGGCTCAGGCCTTGCGGAAGGAACATCGCGCGCTCCATCGGAATCGGGAAAAGACCGATGATAGCGCGCGCCGGCCGCGCCGTGCTGCGGCGGATCCGCTTTTCAATCGATCAGACCCAGCCGCCGCCACACGGCGCGCAGCGTCCACAAGGGGCCGATCAGCAGGAATTGCAGATCCTGGGTGAACGACGGCTTCTTGCCTTCGCGCGCGTGGCCCCAAAACTGGCCTATCCAGGCCAGGACGAACACCAGCAGCGACGCCTGGCCCAGCGGCAGGCCGGCGTCTCGCAGCCAAGCCAGCGACAGCAGCGCCAAGCCGCCCAATATGGCCATCACCAGCGCCGCCCGCGGCGACAGCCGCCAATACCAGGCGACGACGGCCAGCGTCGCCAGCCAGGCCCAGGGCAGCGGGCCGGGCAGCGCCGTCAGCATGCCCAGCAACGATAGGACGATCAGCGGCACGCACAGCTTGTGCATGGCGATGTTGAACGGATGGCGGTGGCTTTCATCGTAGGCCGCCAGCCATTGGGGCAAGGTCATCATGGTTTCGCCTCCCTTTATCTGCGCTGGATCAGCCAGCATCGCGGCCGTCCGCGCTACAATCAGCCATTCCCGTACGATTGGAGCCACGGTGTCAGACTCCGCCCAACCCCGTTACCAGCGCATCAAGGACTACATTCTGTCCGGCATCCGCGACCGCCATTTCCTGCCCGGCTGCAAGATTCCGCCGGAACTGGAGCTGGCGCGCCAGTTCGGCGTGTCCCGGATGACGGTCAACAAGGCGGTGCGCGATCTGGCCGAGGCCGGCATCCTGCTGCGCTTCGCCGGCGACGGCACCTATGTGGCCGAGCGCAAGGCGGAATCGCCGCTGCTCGACATCAACAATATCGCCGCCGAGATCGAGGCGCGCGGCCATCGCCACAGCGGCCAGGTGATCCTGCTGGAAGCTGCGGCGGCCAACGAAGAGGTGGCGTTGCGGCTCAGCATGCGCGCGGGCGGCATCGTCTACCACTCGCTGATCGTCCATTGCGAGGACGACGTGCCCATCCAGCTGGAAGACCGCTACGTCAATCCGGCATTCGCGCCGGACTATCTGAAGCAGGACTTTTCCGAGCGCACGCCCAACGACTACCTGATGCAAAGCTGCCCGCTCACCGATATCGAGCATAGCGTGGAAGCGGTGCTGCCGGGCGTGGCCGAGCAGACGCTGCTGGGCATCGCCGCGGCCGAACCTTGCCTGCTGGTGCTGAGGCGGACGTGGTCGCACAAGAAGCTGGTCAGTTTCGCCCGGCTCACCCATCCGGGGCTGCGCTACAAGCTGCGCTCGCAAACGCGAGTGAAGAAGTAAACGGTATATACAATTAAGCGATGCGAACAAGGCTGCCGCTCGGCAGCCTTTTTTATTGCCGTGCAACATCAATGATTTGTAGAAGTTTTTACAAACGGTTGGCTTGACAGCGCCAATCCATGCGCGTAATTGTATATACAAATCACTGCGCGAGACTGTCATGCCGCCGATTCAAGCTCACCGCCCCAGCCTGTGGCTCAACGCCAGGCTGGCCACCATGGACCCGGCCCACGCCGCGCCTTACGGCGCGTTGGAAGGCCATGCCTTGCTGTTGCGGGACGGCCACATCGAGGCGGTGCTGCCGCAGGCCGAGGCGGACGCCGCGTCTTTCGACGGCGAGGTGTTCGACTTGCAGGGCCGCTGGATCACGCCGGGCCTGATCGACTGCCACACCCATCTGGTGTACGGCGGCAGCCGGGCGGCGGAGTGGGAAAAGCGGCTCGCCGGCGTGCCCTACCAGCAGATCGCCGCCGAGGGCGGCGGCATCGTCTCCACCGTCCGCGCCACCCGTTGGCTGGACGAAGAAGAGCTGGCCCTGGCCAGCCTGCCGCGGTTGAAGGCCTTGATGGCCGAGGGCGTGACCACGGTGGAGATCAAGTCCGGCTACGGTCTGACCCAGGCCGACGAGCTGAAGCAGCTGGCCGCCGCGCGCCGGCTGCAGGATTCGCTGCCGGTGGAGGTGGCCGCCACCTTGCTGGCCGCGCACGCGGTGCCGCCGGAATACGCCGGCGACGCCGATGGCTATGTCGATCTGGTGGTCGAATCCATCCTCCCAGTCGTCGCCCGCTCCGGCTTGGCCGAGGCAGTGGACGCGTTCTGCGAATCCGTCGGCTTCAGCCCGGCGCAAACCCGCCGCGTGTTCGAGGCGGCGCGCGCCCATGGCCTGAAGGTGAAGGGCCATGTCGAGCAGCTGTCCAATCTGCACGGCGCGGAGCTGGTGGCCGAGTTCGGCGGCTTGTCGGCCGACCACATCGAATACCTGGACGACGCCGGCGTGGAGGCTCTGCGCCGCGCCGGCACCGTGGCGGTGCTGCTGCCCGGCGCTTTCTATTTCCTGCGCGAGACGCAGAAGCCGCCGGTGGACAAGCTGCGCGCCGCCGGCGTGGCCATGGCGGTGTCCACCGATCTCAACCCCGGCACCAGCCCGTTCGCGTCTATCCGCCTGGCGATGAACCAGGCTTGCGTCTTGTTCGGCCTGACGCCGGAAGAGGCGCTGGCCGGCGTCACCCGCCACGCGGCGCGCGCGCTGGGCCGTGGCGACACCCACGGCCGGCTGGCCGCCGGCTGCGTGGCTGACCTGTTGGTGTGGGACATCGGCCACCCGGCCGAAATCGCCTACAGCGTGGGCGTGCCGTTGCTGAAGCAGCGCGTGTTCCGCGGCGCGGCGCAATCTATAGACTGATCACCGTTCGGCCCGCCGGACGCCAGCGCGCTTCCGGCCGGGACGGCAATAAAGGAAGCATGCAGATGGTGGACATGAAGGTTTGGACCGGCCGCGTGGACGCGGCCGAAGGCGAGGCGGCCAAGCGCTGGCACCAGGCGGTGCAGCCGCTGCCGGAGAGCGGCGCGCTCGGCATCGCCATCATCGGCTTCGCCTGCGACGAGGGCGTGCGCCGCAACCAGGGCCGCGTCGGCGCGGCCGCCGGCCCGCAGGCCTTGCGCAAGGCGCTGGCCAACTTGGCCTGGCACCCGACCTTGCCCTTGTACGACGCCGGCGATGTCGCCTGCGCCGATGGCGATCTGGCCGCCGCGCAGCAGCGCCTGGGCGAGCGAGTGGCGCAAGTGATCGCCGCCGGCCATCTGCCGCTGGTGCTGGGCGGCGGCCACGAAACCGCCTACGGCCACTGGCTGGGCCTGTCCGCCGCGCATCCGGACAAACGCATCGGGGTAATCAATTTCGATGCCCACTTCGACCTGCGCGAGGCTCCCGAGGCCACCAGCGGCACGCCGTTCGCGCAGATCGCCGCCGACTGCGCCCGCCATGGCCGCGTGTTCCGCTACCTGTGCCTGGGCGTGGCCGAAACCGCCAACACCCAGGCGCTGTTCGACACCGCCCGCGCGCTGAACGCCGAATGGCGGCTGGACACCGACATGAACGGCTGGCAGCTGGCCGACATCCGCGGCCAGCTGGCCGAGTTTCTCGACAGCGTGGACGCCGTCTACCTGACCATAGACCTGGACGTGCTGCCGGCGGCGCAGATGCCGGCGGTGTCGGCCCCGGCCGGCTACGGCGTCGACATCGCCGTGGTGGAGGCGCTGGCCTCGCGCATCGCCAAGAGCGGCAAGCTCGCCGGCGCCGACCTGGTGGAATTCAATCCCGCATTCGATATCGACAGCCATGGCGCCAAGGCGGCGGCGCGGCTGGCCTGGAGCCTGAGCCGCCACCTGCGCCGTTGACGATCGCGCGATTCAAGGAAAACAGAGGAGAGAGAACCATGACCGACCCACGTTTTGACGCTTCCCGCCACATCCGCGCGCCGCGCGGCAACCAGCTCACATGTAAAAGCTGGCTGACTGAAGCCGCCTACCGGATGATCCAGAACAATCTGGACGCCGAAGTGGCAGAGCATCCGCAAAGCCTGGTGGTGTACGGCGGCATCGGCCGCGCCGCCCGCAATTGGGAATGCTACGACAAGATCCTGGAAACCCTGCAGCGGCTGGAAGACGACGAGACGCTGCTGGTGCAGTCCGGCAAGCCGGTCGGGGTGTTCAAGACCCACGAAAACGCGCCGCGGGTGCTGATCGCCAACTCCAATCTGGTGCCGCACTGGGCCAATTGGGAGCACTTCAACGCGCTCGATAAAAAGGGCCTGATGATGTACGGCCAGATGACGGCCGGCTCCTGGATCTACATCGGCTCGCAGGGCATCGTGCAGGGGACGTACGAGACCTTCTTCGCCGTCGCCAACCAGCACTTCGGCGGCAAGCCGCAAGGCCGCTGGATTCTGACCGGCGGCCTGGGCGGCATGGGCGGCGCGCAGCCGCTGGCCGCCACCATGGCCGGTTTCAGCATGATTGCCGTCGAATGCGACGAAACCCGCATCGATTTCCGCCTGAAAACCCGTTACGTGGACCGCAAGGCCACCACGCTGGATGAGGCGCTGGCCATCGTTGAAGACGCCAAGCAGAACGGCCGCGCGGTGTCGGTGGGCCTCTTGGGCAACGCCGCCGACGTGTTCGCCGAACTGGTGGCGCGCGGCATCACCCCGGACGTGGTCACTGACCAGACCTCCGCCCACGACCCGGTGCACGGCTACCTGCCGCAGGGCTGGACCGTAGCCCAGTGGCGCGACAAGCAGAAGACCGCCGCCGCCGAAATCACCGCTGCGGCCAAGAAATCCATGGCCGTGCAAGTGCGCGCCATGCTGACGCTGCAAGCGCGCGGCGCGGCCACGCTGGACTACGGCAACAACATCCGCCAGATGGCGCTGGAAGAGGGCGTGCAAAACGCCTTCGACTTCCCCGGCTTCGTGCCGGCCTATGTCCGCCCGCTGTTCTGCGAAGGCATCGGCCCCTTCCGCTGGGTGGCGCTGTCCGGCGATCCGGAAGACATCTACAAGACCGACGCCAAGGTGAAGGAGCTGATCCCGGACGATCCGCACCTGCACAACTGGCTGGACATGGCCAAGGAACGCATCGCCTTCCAGGGCCTGCCGGCGCGCATCTGCTGGGTAGGCCTGAAAGACCGCGCCCGCCTGGGCCAGGCCTTCAACGAGATGGTGAAGAACGGCGAATTGAAGGCGCCCATCGTCATCGGCCGCGACCACCTGGATTCCGGCTCGGTCGCCTCGCCTAACCGCGAAACCGAAAGCATGCGCGACGGCTCCGACGCCGTGTCCGACTGGCCGCTGCTGAACGCCTTGCTCAACACCGCCGGCGGCGCCACCTGGGTGTCGTTGCACCACGGCGGCGGCGTGGGCATGGGCTTCAGCCAGCATTCCGGCGTGGTCATCGTCTGCGACGGGACGGATGCCGCGTCCGAACGGCTGGGCCGCGTATTGCGCAACGACCCGGGCACCGGCGTGATGCGCCATGCCGACGCCGGCTACGACATCGCTGTGAATTGCGCCAAAGAGCAGGGTCTGGACCTGCCGATGCTGAAGTAAGCGCGAGGGGGCGGCGAACCGGGCGGTCTTTCCGCCCCGATGCGCATCGCCGCTCGCCACGCGGCGCGCAAGCAATAGAACAAAGAAGCAAGAGAGACAGAAGCCATGAGCATACTCAACATCGTACCGGGCCAACTGACGCTGGCCGACCTGCGCCGTGTTTCACGTGAAACCGGCCTGCAACTGCAGCTGGACCCGTCCAGCCACGCCGCCATCGACGCCTCCGCCGCCACCGTGGCGCGGGTGCTGTCCGAAGGCCGCACCGTTTACGGCATCAACACCGGCTTCGGCCTGCTGGCCAGCACCAAGATCGCGCCGGAAGAGCTGGAACTGCTGCAGCGCTCCATCGTGCTGTCGCACGCCGCCGGCATCGGCGCGCCGATGGACGCCAGCACCGTGCGCCTGGTGATGGCGCTGAAGATCAACTCGCTGGCGCGCGGCTTCTCCGGCATCCGCCGCCAGGTGATCGAGGCCCTGGTCACCCTGTTCAACCGCCAGATCTACCCGGTGATCCCGCAGAAGGGCTCGGTCGGCGCGTCCGGCGACCTGGCGCCGCTGTCGCATATGAGCGCGGTGCTGATCGGCGAGGGCGAAGCCTTTGTCGACGGGGTGCGCGTGCCGGGCGCGGTGGCGATGCGCTCCGCCGGCCTGGAGCCGATCACCCTGGCGCCGAAGGAAGGCCTGGCCTTGCTGAACGGCACCCAGGCGTCCTCCGCCTTCGCGCTGGAAGGCCTGTTCGCCGCCGAAGACCTGTACGTGTCCGCCACCGTGGCCGGCAGCTTGTCGGTGGAGGCCGCGCTGGGCAGCCGCACCCCGTTCGACGCGCGCATCCACGAAGTGCGCGGCCATCAAGGCCAGATCGACGCCGCCCGCCTGTACCGCGACTTGTTGGCGCACAGCCAGATCGAGCAATCGCATGAGGACTGCGGCAAGGTGCAAGACCCGTACAGCCTGCGCTGCCAGCCGCAAGTGATGGGCGCCTGCCTGACGCAAATCCGCCAGGCGGCCGAAGTGCTGCGCGTGGAGGCCAACTCCGTGTCCGACAACCCGCTGGTGTTCGCCGGCGACAACGACATCCTGTCAGGCGGCAACTTCCACGCCGAGCCGGTGGCCTTCGCCGCCGACAACCTGGCGCTGGCCATCGCCGAGATCGGCTCGTTGTCGGAGCGCCGCATGGCGCTGCTGATCGACAGCAATCTGTCCAAGCTGCCGCCCTTCCTAGTCAACAACGGCGGCGTCAACTCCGGCTTCATGATTGCCCAGGTGACGTCCGCCGCGCTGGCCAGCGAGAACAAGTCGCTAGCCCACCCGGCTTCGGTGGACAGCCTGCCTACCAGCGCCAACCAGGAAGACCACGTGTCCATGGCAACCTTCGCCGGCCGCCGCCTGCGCGACATGGCGGGCAATACCGCCGGCATCCTGGCGGTGGAGCTGTTGGCCGCCTGCCAGGGCATAGACTTCCGCGCGCCCAACAAGACCAGCGACAAGCTTGAAACGGCCAAGGGCATGTTGCGCGAGCAAGTGTCGTTCTACGACAAGGACCGTTACTTCGCGCCGGATATCGAAAAAGCCGCGGTGTTGGTAGCCAGCGGCCGTTTCAACGGCCTGGTGGACGGCGAGGTGTTGCCGTCGCTGTAACGTGGATGGGTAGGGTGCGTCACCCGAAAGGGCGACGCACCGTCAAATGGTGGATCGAAAGGGCAGGCCGGGAGGCTTGCCCTTTTTGTTTGGCTGCTATGTTGAATGAGCCGGGTTGGCTGGCTTCGTTGTGATGTGTATGGGTTTTGTGTCCGCAGCGGGGAGGGATGGCTTGGGTACCGCTTCCGCCCGGCGGGCAGGTTGGGGCTGTGCGGCCAGCCCCCCAACGCCCCCAGGCCGCCCCAACAGCGCGGCGAAACCCCGTCTCCAAAACCCTTTCCAAGGCGCCGCCCAACTCGCGGGGCGCTAGCATCGCCCCGCTCAAACAGGGGGCGGCTTAGACCCGCTAACAAAACCTGTCGACAAATCGCAGACATATCAATGAGAAAGCCAGCTTGAGCAAGGCGTAATGCGTATCCAGCCGCCGTTCGAAGCGGATGCGCAACTTGCCGAAGCCAGCTAGCCAAGAATGGGTACGTTCTACCACCCAGCGGTGGCGACCTAGTCTCTCGCTGCTTTCCACCCCGCGCCGAGCAATTCGCACCAAGATTCCGCGTCGGCTCAGGTGTGCACGACAACGGCGGTAGTCATAGCCTTTGTCAGCATGCAGCTTGTAAGGCTTTTGTCTGGGCCGTCCTGGCAAGCCAGGAACGGCAGGAATCGCATCGACCAAAGTTTCGAAGACCATGGAGTCGTGCCGATTGGCGCCGGTAATGCTCAGCGCCAATGGCAAACCTCGGCGATCTACGATGATGTGCCGTTTGCTGCCGCATTTACCTCGATCGGTGGGGTTGGGGCCGGTCTCTTGGCCCCCCGGGGGCTGGCAACGCTAGCCCCATCAATGCTGGCCCGGCTCCAATCAATTTGATCGTGTTGGCGCAGTTGTATCAGCAGAGCCAGGTGTAGGCGGTCCCAAATGCCTTGCGCTTGCCAATCCCGCAGCCTTCGCCAGCAGGTCATCCCGCTGCCAAAACCGAGTTCCTGCGGGAGGTCCTCCCAAGGAATGCCGGTAGTGAGAACAAACAAGATGCCGTTGAGGGCAGCAAAATCATCCAGCCGCGGCCTCCCACCCCGGCGGGAACGCGGCGGCGGAGAGAGTAGCGGCTGCAATGACTTCCAGAGCTTCTGGCTGATGACTTTTCGTTGCATCTTCGCCAGGTGAGGGCATACGCATCTGGCATCAAGAGGTTTTGTTAGCGGCTCTTAAGACCTTGGAAAGGGTCTCGGAGCCGGCTTGCGCTGATGGGGAAGTGGGCGCATTGGTTCGGTTCTACACAGTGCTAGGTCAGTAGCTTGGCGGAGTCCCCGTGTTGACGGAGGTGTTTGGAGATGGATACTCCAGTTTTGGTTGCAGCGATAACTTCGGCGGCAAGCATCCTTGCCGCCGCGGTAACATTTTTTCTGACAAAGCGTAAGGAACGGGACGCTGAGTGGAGGAAACAGAAGCTGGAGCATTATCGAGAATTTCTGGATGCGCTCAGTGGCACTGTGGGGACGGATTCAACTCCTGAGGCACAACAGCGTTGGGCGAGGGCAGCAAATACTATCGGTCTAGTTGCCTCCCAGAGTGTGCTCCTCGCGCTCTGGCAGTTTCAGGATGCAATCGCGAGATCCAATCCGAATCCTTCAAAACAAGCTCATGACGATGCATTGAACAGATTGATGCTTGCCATCCGTCTGGACCTTGATGTGTCATCCTGCTGATGACCCAAGCACGTTCTTGTTCCGGTTGTGGTGTTCCGGGGTCAAAGACTAACGTGGCAAACTGGTTTTCATGCAGGTTGGCGCTGAGCGCGGCGAAACCCAACGTTGGGCATGCCACTCCCCCCGGCTTTCGGCCGGTCCCCCCATCTTCCCGTTTCCGTTACTCTGGGCTTTTTGCTTGGGGCATGCGATGTCCCCGTCCCAATCGAAAACGCTGTCCGGAAGCCTGCTGCTTCTTCACCGTGTCCGCCACGCGCCAGCATGCGGTGCTTGCCAACGAGAGGGTCCGCGTCGCGTTGCGGCGAGCCCGTTCCGGATCGAGGGCTGGGTGTTGCCGCCGGACCGGATGCACGCGATTTGGACGCTGCCGGCCGGGGGCGCCGACCACGGTTCGCGCTGGCGCGAGCTCAAGCGCCGGCTGACGCGGCTGGTGGGCCCGCATGATCTGAGCGGCGACGGGCGGGACGCGCGTTGGCCGCACCGCTAAGATCAGCGCCGGCTGGGCGACGACGCGGAGCTGGCCCGGTCCTGGGCCTCCCGCAGGACAGCCCAGTGCGGCTGGGCCGCGCGGGCGCGGGATGGGACGTATTCGTCGTTTCACCGCATGCCGCCGACGGACGCTATCCGATCAACTGGATGGAAGGACAGGTTGGCTGAACCCCGGCGGCGGCGAGGGGTCTCAAGCGGCTGGTGCCCCAGGCCCTCTTTTGCAAACAACCGGAGACCGCCATGACCCATATGTCTTCGCTCAGCTTCGCGGTGGTGCCTAACCGCGACCTGACCGCGCAGCAGCGCGACCACATTCTCAGCCTGTGCACGCAGGCTTACGAGGAGGATTTTTCGCCTTATCTGGACTTGCTCGACGACGCGACCCATCTGATGGTCAGCGAGGAGGGCGAGCTGGTCAGCCACGTGGCCTGGCTGCCGCGCGAGCTGCGCGTCGAAGGGCTGCCGCCGCTGCGCTCCGCCTACATCGAGGCGATGGCCACCCTGCCGGGCTTGCAGGGCAAGGGGTATGGCAGTGCGGCCCTGACTGCCGTCCCGGCATTGATAGGCGACGATTACGACATCGCCGCCTTATCGCCGTCCGAGGCCGATTTTTACGCCCGCCGCGGCTGGGAGCTATGGCTGGGCCCCTTGGCCTATCAGGAAAACGGCAGCCTGGTGGAAACGCCGGAAGAAGAAGTGATGATTTACCGATTGTTCCATACCCCGTCCGCGCTGGACCTGAGCGGTTCGCTGGAGACGGACTGGCGGCCAGGCGAGGTCTGGTGACGCACCCGCTTTCAAATCAGACAGCCGGCTTCTGGAGCCGGCTTTTTTATTGCCGCTAGCGCCTCGCATTTTCTCGGCTACGTCAAGAGAGTAAAATCGCTTGCATTTTCATGACGTGGAATTTCATCCGCGCAATGCTTGCCGCAGGATGGGTGGCGGGCGAATCGTCCGTGAACGGGAGAGAAAATGCACTGGCAAGGCAAACGCGAAAGCGACAATGTGGAAGACCTGCGCACCGATGTGGATCTGGCGGAGGAAGGGCAATACGGCAGCGAAGAGTACGAGGACGAAGAGTACGAGGAAGAGGACGGCGAGGAAGAGGACGGCGAGGAAGAAGAGGGCGAGGAGGAAGAGGGCGAAGAGGAAGAGGGCGAAGAGGAAGAGGATGTCCAGGCCGGCTCTTCCGCTTCCGCCGGCGATTACGGTTCCAGCCAGGCGTCCGGCGATTCTTCAGGCTCCAGCTTGGGCGGCATGCTGGTGATAGGCGTGGCGCTGGCGGCGATCGCCGGCGTTTGGTGGCTGTTCGGCGGCAGCTCGTCCGATAGTGGCGGCAGCCAGGCCGCATCCGCCGCGCCGCGCCAGGCTGAGATCGCCCAGCAATTGGCGCCGCCTGCCGGCAAGTCCAAGCCGGCGGGGGCGCAGAAGGACAAGCGGGACACCGCTTTCGTGAAAGTGATCCTGGCCGACACCGAGGATGTCTGGGGCGATTTGTTCCGCCGGCAAGGCCTCAGTTACCAATCGCCCAAGCTGGTGCTGTACACCGGCTCCATCCGCACCGGCGGCTGCGGCAAGGGCGATGTCAACATCGGGCCGTTCTATTGCCCGGCGGACCGCAAAGTCTATCTCGACAGCACTTTCTTCCGCTCGATGCGCAAGGAATTGGGCGGCAAGGCGGAGTTCGGCCAGGCTTATGTGGTGGCGCATGAGGTAGGCCATCACGTGCAGAAGCTGCTGGGCATTTCCGACAAGGTGGACGAGCAGGCGTCGCGCGGCGGCAAGAAGCGGGCCAACGCCCTGTCGGTGCGGCAAGAGCTGCAGGCAGACTGCCTGGCCGGCGTGTGGGGCCACTACGCCAACCAGCGCCATATGCTGGCGTTCCGGGAAGAGGAAGAGGGCATTCGCGCCGCCTCCAACTACGGCGACGATACCTTGGCGCGAGAAGCCGGCGCGGCGGTGCGTCCCGACGCTTTCACCCACGGCAGCAGCGAACAGCGCATGCGTTGGTTCCGCCGCGGATTCGACAGCGGCGACATGGCGGCCTGCGACACGTTTCGCGTCAAGTCGCTCTAAGGAAAGTGCATAGCGGGATGCTATGGCCCGCATCTTGAAATCCAATTGGCATGCCGGTAAGCCTCCCGGCAGACTATCGGTTTGAAAAACGGATGGCTGACAATGTTGCGGGACATATTGCAAGCAGTGCTGCCTTACAGCGGCGGCTATCAGAATGGCTTGAGCAATCACTTGCCGATGGCGCTGCAAGCGCTGGCGGAATTGGGCGCGGACGAGGGCGCGCTGCGCATACGCGCGCGGCGGCATGGCCATTTGGAACGGCTGGACGACGACGGCAGGGATATCGACGATGCCGGCGGCTGGCTGGGCGATTCCGGCAGCGAGGCCGTCTGGAGAAGGCGGCTGGCCTGGGAGCGGCGCAACGGCGAGTGGCATCGGTTGTGGCCGGAGCGGCTGCGGCTGTTGTGGTCCGCGCCGATCAGCGGCGGCCTGCATGGCTTGATCCGGCTGGCTTACGCGCGCCGCGGCGGCGTGGAGGAGGAGGTGGACGCCGCGCTGGCCTATGCCTTGTCGCACTGGTTGCGGCTGGATCTGGAGGCGCATCGCGCCGAGTTTTCGCTGCCGGCGCTGCTGGCGAGTTGGCAGGCGTCTCCGCCGCGCTTGCCGCCGGAAAGCCGGCTGATCTGGCAGGACATCGTGCTGGCGCTGGCGTTGCCGGAGGTGGCGGCCGGCATGCCCGCCGGCCTGCTGGCCGACGCGCGCGAACTGCGGCGACTGGCGTTGCGGCTGTTTCTCGCCAGCCGCGACTTCGACGCGCTGCATCTGGTCACGCTATGGGAGGCTTTGCTCAGCCTGGCCCGGATGGAGGGGCTGGCCGAGGTGCCGGACGAAGCGGCGCGACAGATGCAGGCGGCATGGCTGGGCGTGTACGTGTATTGCGGCTGTCCGACGCTGCCGGAGCGTTCCGGCGGCGGGCCGGCGGATGCGGCGGAGATCCGGCGCCAGGCGCGGCGGCAGGACAACGAGCATGCGCTCAAGCTGGCGCTCAGCGCCTTGCGGTTGGCTGAACTGGATGGCGACGCGGCCTGGCTGGCGCTGGCGGCCGATACGGCCGCGCACGGCTGGCGCGGCGCGCGGGCATGAAAAACGGCGGCCATCGGGCCGCCGTCGTGGCATCCAGCCGGCGTCCGGCGTTCCGTCTATTGCACTTTGGCGAAGGCTTCCGCCACGTACGGCGCGTTGGCGGTGTTGAGGCCGGCCACGCACATGCGGCCGCTGCCCACCAGGTAAACGCCGAACTGCTCGCGCAGCTGGTCCACCTGGGCCTGGCTGAAGCCGGTGTAGCTGAACATGCCGCGCTGGTCCTTCAGATATTCGAAGTCGCGCTGCGGCAGCGCTTCCTTTAGCACCTGCACCAGCACGCCGCGCATGGCCTGGATGCGATCGCGCATTTCGTTGACCTCGGAAATCCACAGCGCCTTCAGTTCCGGCGAATTCAGCACGGCGGCGATCACCTTGGCGCCGTGCGTCGGCGGGCTGGAGTAGTTGCGGCGCACGGTGGCCTTCAGTTGGCCGGACACCAGCGCCGCTTCGGCCGCGTCGTCGCAGACCACGGACAGGCCGCCGCAGCGCTCGCCGTACAGCGAGAAAATCTTGGAGAAGGAGTTGCTGACCAGGAAGGCGATGCCGGCGTCCGCCATGGCGCGGATGGCGTAGGCGTCTTCTTCCAGCCCGGCGCCGAAGCCCTGGTAAGCGATGTCCATAAACGGAATCAGCTGGCGCTCCTTGGCCACGGCCACCACCTGGTCCCACTGCGCGTTCGTCAGGTCCGCGCCGGTGGGGTTGTGGCAACACGGATGCAGCAGCACGATGCTCTTGGCCGGCAGCGTCTGCAGCTTGGCCAGCATGGCCGGAAAGTCCACGCCGCGGGTGGCTGGGTCGAAGTAGGGGTAGCGCTCCACCGCCAGGCCCGCGCCTTCGAAGATGGCGACATGGTTGTCCCAGGTGGGGTCGCTGACCCAGACGCCGGAGGCCGGGAAATAGCGCTTGAGGAAATCCGCGCCCACTTTCAGCGCGCCGGAGCCGCCCAGGGTTTGCAGCGTGGCGATTCGGCCGCTGGTCACCGCGGGGTGGTCGGCGCCGAACAGCAGGGTCTGGATGGCGTTGCGGTAGGCCGGCATGCCGTCCATCGGCAGGTAGGTGCACGGCGGCTGCGGCTGGCTGGCCAGCAGCGCCTCGGCCTGCTCCACGGCTTTCAGGCGCGGAATGCGGCCGGCTTCGTCGTAGTACAGGCCGATGCTGAGGTTGACCTTCTGGTCGCGCGGGTCCTTGCCGAAGGCTTCCACCAGCGACAGGATGGGGTCGCCGGCATAGGCGTCTACATGTTGGAACACAAGTCTTCTCCTCTTGGTTTGCGTGCGCCCGCGCTGTAGGCCGGCGGGTCGCCTTGAAATCAGGCCAGGTCGTCGCGCTTGAGCGCCAGCGCCATCGCCGCGATCCACGGCACGATCAGCCAGCCGCCCAGCACGTTGATCAGCGCCACCTGCCGCAGCCGCGGGCTCTTCACCAGCGCGGCGGTGGCGGTGGGCACCAGGTAGGCGCCAGCCATTACCAGCGCGTCGCCCAGCCAGATGGCGATCTCCACCAGCAGCGGCATGCCGGCCCAGCTGCCGGCGCACCACAATAGGAAGACGGCGATCAACAGGGCGAACAGCAGGTTTCTCAGCAACGGCGGATTCATGGCGGGCCCGGGCGTGGACAAACTCTTATCCTGCGAGTTTTTGCACGCGCTGGCAACCGGGTTGATCGCGGGAAATCGCAGTAAAATGCCATAAATTCAACCGAATTGATCATTTGCTTGCCGTTTATATGCCAAACGCTTGTTTGGCGGCGGCGCTTTGTTTAGGCTGAGACTTTCTGCGCGATAAGGAGCGGACATGGCCATTGCGATAGACAGCGCCCCTGAGCGGCTGGACCGCGAGCGGATTTACCAATATCTGTCCGGGCAGTCCTACTGGGCGCGCGGGCTGCCGCGCGAGGTGTTCGAGCGCTCGCTGGCGCATTCGCTGTGTTTCGGCGCCTATGCCGACGACGGCCAACTGATCGGCTTCGGCCGCGCGATCACCGACCGCGCCACTTTCGCCTATCTGGCCGACGTGTTCGTGCTGGATGCCTGGCAGGGCCAGGGCGTGGGCAAGCGGCTGGTGGCGGCCATCCTGTCCCATCCCGACCTGGCCGGCCTGCGCCGGATGATGCTGGCCACCGCCGACGCCCACGGCCTGTACGCGCAATACGGCTTCACCGCGCTGGACCGGCCGGAGCGGATCATGGAGAGGCTGGATCAGGACGTATATCAGAGGAAGGCGGCGGGCGATGACGCGCAAGCAGTTCTGGAATGATCCTTACCAGGTTTCGCTGCTTACCCGCGTCAGCCGGGTGGACGGCGAGCGGGTATGGCTGGAGGACACCATCTTCTACGCCTTTTCGGGCGGCCAGGAGAGCGACGGCGGCCGCATCGCCGGCCGCCCGGTGCGGCGGGCGGAGAAGCAGGGCGCGGATATCGCGTACTCGCTGGAGGCCGGCCATGGCTTGAGAGCCGGGGACGCCGTGACGGTGGAGATAGACTGGCCGCGCCGCTATCGGCTGATGCGGCTGCATTTCGCCGCGGAGTTGGTGCTGGAGGTGGTTTGCCGCCTGGTGGACGGCGTGGAGAAGATAGGCGCCCACATCGCCGAGGACAAGGCGCGGATAGACTTCGCGCTGGACATGCCGATCACGCCCTGGCTGTCCGGCATCGCCGCCGAAGCGCAGCGCTGGATAGATGCCGACCTGCCCATCGCCAGCGCCTTTTCCGACGAGGCGGCGCAGCGCCGCTACTGGGAGCTGCCCGGCTTCGCCCGCGTGCCCTGCGGCGGCACCCATCTCAAGCGCAGCGGCGAAGTGGGGCGCATCGCGCTCAAACGCCGCAATGTCGGCAAGAACAAAGAGCGTATCGAAATTCACTTACTGGATGCATGATGCTGTATGACCTTGCCGCGGTCGGCGCCGCCGGCTGCTGGGCGTTGGGCGGACTGCTCGGCGCCGCGCCTTCCCGCCATTTCGGCCCCTTCGCTTTCACCCGGTTGCGGCTGACGCTGCTGACCGTGGCGCTGGGCGGCGTCAGCCTGCTGACCGGCGGCTGGCATTCCATCAGCGCGGCCGCATTGTGGCCGGCGTTGTTGTCGGGTCTGGCCGGGATTTTCCTGGGCGACACGGTGATGTTCGCGTCGATGAACCGGCTGGGGCCGCGCCGCACCGGATTGTTGTTCGCCACCCACTCGGTGTTCTCGGTGCTGCTGGGCGTGCTGTTCCTGTCCGAACGCCTGAGCGCGGGCGCGCTGCTGGGCAGCCTGCTGGTGTTCGGCGGCGTGCTGCTGGCGGTGGCCTTCGGCCGGCGCGAGGTGGACGCCCACGTGTGGGAGCGCAACGACAAGCTGGCCGCCGGCGTCGCGCTGGGCCTTGCCGCCGCGCTGTGTCAGGCGTTGGGCACCTTCTTCGCCAAGCCGGCGATGGCGGCCGGCCTGGAGCCGGTGACCGCGTCGGCGCTGCGCATGGGCGTCAGCTGCGGCGCGCACTATCTGCTGTGGCTCAGCGGCTGGCGCCTGGCGAAAAGCCGCGGCCCGTACACGCCGCGGATGCTGGGCCAGACCGCGCTCAATGGGCTGGTGGCGCTGGGCCTGGGCATGACGCTGATCATGCTGGCCTTGCAGCATGCGAACGTCGCGACGGTAGGCATTTTGTCGGCGCTGAGCCCGGTATTGATCCTGCCGATGCTGTGGGTGGTATTGCGCCATCCGCCGCCGCTTCTGGCCTGGTTGGGCGCGGCGGTCAGCTGCGCCGGCACCGCGCTGGTGGTGTTGCGCTGAGCCATGAAAAACCGCGCCGGGAGGCGCGGTTTCACGTGGAACGTCGCAGATGGTCACGTCAGCATTTGATGCAGGCGAGCAGGGCGACGTTGCGGGGGCGGGTTTCATTTCCCCCAGAACTCTGTGTGAAATAGCGATCCAGTCGAAGATTGCTGACTCCTGGACCAGAGTTGTCTGCGGATGTGATTCCATCACCGGAGTTATCATTGATGGTGAATGCCGTAGTGGGATTAAAAACTTCCTGGGTGACCACGATGTGATTATGAGATTGGAAACTGCTGGTTTGGGCGCTACCTATGGCTCGACCGGCATCTACGCCGCGACCAATATCCCAGCCGCGGATGAATTCTCCGCACAGGTTGGGCAATCCAAATGTCGTCGAGCCATCGCCATTTCCATAGAGGCCGCCGATCGCGGCGAACAGCGCCGGGTAATCCTTGCGCGCAACGGGCCGCCCGTCGGCGATCAGCCAGCCGGCAGGCGCGTCTTTCATCGCGAAGTAGGCCACCATGCCGGCCGGCGCGGCGGCGTTGACCTGAGTCGAGGTTGCGCCGTCAGCAATCCCGTAGCCAGCCAGCGTGGTGGCCTTGTCGGCCTTATTCGACAATTGCTTGGTAATCGAGGCTGCGTAGTTGGCGTCGTTGCCCAATGCCGCCGCCAGTTCCTGCAGCGTGTTCAGCGCGCCCGGCGCGCCGGCCACCAGATCATTGATTGCTTTTTGCAGATCGGTCTTGCTGGCGCCGTCGGCGATGCCGTAGCCGGCCAGCGTGGTTGGCTTGCTGCTGCCGCCCCAGGCGATGCTGCGTACCGCTTGCAGCAATTGGTCATCGCGGCTGGAGTCGATTTCCTGTTTGCTGTCTTGCAACAGCTTCAGCAATTCGCGCTGCGTGGATTGAACCGCCGATTGCACGCCGTTCAGCCACTCGGAAGTGACCACGGTGCCGAGCGCGCCGGTATAAGGGTTGCCATCCTGAAACTGGCCGTCCGAGCTGTTGATGGGTTTGAGCTGGTTTTGCATGTGGGGCGCCTCCCGCAGGTAAAGAGAAATCGGCCGCTGGGGCCGATGACTGATGTCGCTGATTCGGAATGACGTTGATTGTGCGGGAAGCGAAGGTGGGGGCTCAGTGGACGGATGTCAGTGCTAAAGGGAAACAGCCACTCCAATTCGGAGTGGCTGTTTCTAGACTCTACGGTTTAAGATCCACTAGCGATCTTTTTGAGATTGGATATGATTTCCAGTGAGAGTTTTTTTACATCCTGAAGTGTAGTTTGTTTGAATAGTTCCAGCTTCTTCATTCGTTCCGTTGCTAGTTGTTCCTTTTGTATGCGCAGTGTCTGGGCATTCGACAGTACTGTTTCGCACGCATCCGGTATGCTTTTGCCACTTGTCTGGATATATGCTGCCATATAGTTTCCGGGTGTAGCCTTATAGCCGGACTGTTTCAGCTCTTTAGCCTCAACTTCGCGTATTTGGTACTCTTGGTCGAATCGCGACAAGTCGTTGTACAGCTGGGCAGCAATGTTGTCTATTGCGGCAGCCTCTCGGGTGGATATTTCTTGCAGCGATCTTTCTACAATCTTGCCATCGATATAACGATAATCAAATTGGCGCTCCTGTAAGTCTGCAGGCACATCGTTGACATCCAGCTCAACCAGGGATGCCCCACAAGGCCAGAGCGTTGAAATATCCTGCGCTAAAGAGCGAATGGAACCATCGGCCTCATAAACTATTTTCAGCGAGTTGGGGAAAAATTTCTTTTGGGATACATACCAGTCTTCCCCATTGCCATCACGAAGATACAGCGTATTCGGCATCGCATTGTCAGGGATATATTGTTTCAGGTTAAGTAGCTGTCTCATGGGAATCGCCTTAGATAGAGGAAATGGTATACCAAGTGCCGTTAATCTGTTTTTGCAATGGGCGGCGCTGTGCTACGTCAGGGAAGGCGTCGGTGTTGTCATTGACCACGCCTGTTATGACATACCCAGCAGTGTCGGAGTAACCAGGTCCATTCCAGATCCTGACGCCTTCCAGGGCACCCAATCGGATATCTTGTACCAAGGAGGAGCCGGGATTGAAGTTTCCGGAGTGCCAAACACGATATTCTGCGCCAGAGGCTTCCTTGAGTACTAAGGTTTCGGAGCCGTAATTCTTGTGAACCAGCGCTACGGCTGATTTTCCTGGACGGTGCAGGCCGAGCGATGGAAAATCATCTCCCGTTGACTGCAGCATCATGGTGCCGCTGGCGTAAATATTTTGGTCATATTGGTTGGGTGTGGTTTTGACGATGGCGGTGGTTCGCGCTGTGGTTAACAGGGTATTTCTTGGGGAGATTACGCCGTCAACCGCGGCATTCAATTCATTTCTGCTGGCCGCGTCAGTGATGCCATAGCCGGCTAGTGTGGAGGCTTTGTCGGCTTTTGCTAGTAATACGGAGCTATCTTCATGAACTAGAGTGTGCCAAGGATTCCAGCGGTTGGCGTCATCGTTGCGAGTGCGAAAGCGCATCACGTAACCGCTGCTATAGTCCGCAGTCAGTTGACAAGAGTAGTTTAGATTGCCATTGACATCCCCCAATCCGCCGAACGCGATGTAGGGTCCCGTAACGTTGCTTGATGTACCGTAGTTGAAGCCCATTTCTCCAGCGGTAATCGACGTATCGAGGGAGGTCTTGTCATCGGCATGAAGCTGGGTGCGGCGACGCTTGATGATGGAGTTGTCATTACCAGAGTGCCAGACGCGGTATTCCTCGCCGGAGTTTTCTTTTAGTACCAATAAGTCATTCCCATGACCTTTATGTACCAAGGCAACGGCAGTATTGCCGGGCCGGTGCAAGCCGATTGAGGGAAAGTCGGTGCCGGTGGATCGCAGTTCCAAGGTGCCGTTGGTATAGATATTGCCGTCGTAGACGTTGGGCGTGGTTTTGATGATTTGCGCGGTCTGGGCGGTGGACAGTGCCAGCGTGTTGATGCCGTAGCCGGCCAGCGAGCTGGACTTGTCGGCCTTGCCGGCCAGTTTGTTGGTGATGGTGGTGGCGAAGTTGTTGTCGTTGCCCAGCGCCGCCGCCAGTTCCTGCAGCGTGTTCAGGGCGCCCGGCGCGCCGCTGACCAGCCCGTCCACCGCGGCCTTCAGCTCGGCCTTGGTCGCGCCGTCGGTGATGCCGTAGCCGGCCAGCGTGGTGGCGGCGTCCGCCAGCTTCTGCCATTGGCTCCAGTTGCCTAAATAGCGGCAGCGGTACCAGCAACCGGCGTTGTTGTAGCACTGGTACTGTTGATAGACCATCGCGCCATCGGCAAAGACGAACAGCAGGCCGGCGTACGGTACTGGGTAGTTTGCGCCGTTGGCGGCGTAGGCATTGCGTGGGTTGTGATACAGGCCATCGTCGGCGATGTTGTTCAAGTCGACCTTGTCGCCCAACTGCGGCCGCAGGGTCAGGCCATCGGCGATGCCGTAGCCCGCCAGGGTAGTCGGCTTGGCATTGCCGCCCCAGGCCAGCTGCTTGATCGCCTGCAGCAGCTGATCCTGGCGCGCCGGATCGGCTTGCTGGCCGTTGTTGCTGCCGATCACGGACAGCAGTTCCTGCTGGGTGGTCTGGAGGGCGGACTGCACCGTGTTCAGCCAGTCGGCGGAGACGATGGTGCCCAGCTCGCCGGTGGCGGGATTGCCGTCGTGGAACTTCTGGTCCGGCGTGGGAACGGGCTTGATCTGGTCTTGCATGAAGCGCTCCTGGAAAAGGATGGGACGGAGGCGCCGATGGGAATCGGCGTCGACGGGGGGGAATACGGGAGGACGTGTGCGGGTGGCGCGGGGTTGAAGGCGGTTACGGCTGGTAGGCGAAGTAGACGAAGGTATGGGCCGGCTTGAGGTCGTTGAACAGCTCTTCCAGCCTGGGGTCGCCGAAGGCGCACAATCGTTCGCCCGCCAGCGACTGGCCGGCGCGGAACTGGTAGGGGCGGACCTTGCTGCCGAAGGCGGTGACGCGCCACACCCAGGGGATGTCCTCGCTCCACAGCGGCTGGCCGGCGCGGTTGACGCCGGCGCGGAAAGGCTGCAACTCGTCAATCTGGAGTTTGTAGCCCAGGCCGGCAGCCAGCCGGGTGAAGTAGGGGATGGACAGGCCGCCGGTTTCGGCCAGCTTGGCCAGCACCGCTTGCCGACGCTGCTGGTAGGTGGCGTCGGACTGCGGCGTCAGGCCGCATATTCGTTCCCAGTCAGGCAGCATCGCTTCGGCTTGCTGCGGGGTGACGGCGCCGACCAGCTGGCGGGCGGAGTTCTGCACGCGGTCCAGCGCCGCGCCTTCGCTGGCCAGTTCGGCTTGCAAGCGAGGACCGTCCGGGCGGTAGCTGACCGGCGGCAGCAGCCGGGTCAGCAGGTCTTGATAGGGCGGTTGCGGCGTCATTTCAGCGGCCCCACTGTCAGTTTGCCCAGCCGCAGCCATTCCACTTTGGTCGGATCGGAGACGGGATCGACGTTGCTGCCCGGCGAGTTGAGCTGGCGGTCCTGCACGCCGGGCAGGTCGGAGATCAGCGCCTCGATCCGGCTCTTGACCAGCCGCTCGCCCGGGGCGAGGCCGGCGAAGTAGGCCTGCAGCGTTTGCTGCAGCAACGGCGTGAACGCGTCCAGGTTCGCGCCGCCCAGATTGAGCGCGACGTCGATGTCCACCGGGCGCGGCGTCGGCGCCAGCACCAGGCAACTCTTGGCGGTGACTGGGCGCAGGTCTTCGATATGCGCCTGCACATTGGCGAGGATTTCCTGCGACGGCAGGTCGCCGTTGGCGGTGATCACCACGTCCACGGTGCCCAGGCCGCGGCGCAGCGGATAGACGTAGGCGGCGGAGACGCCCTTCACTTCCATCGCCCAGCGGCGGTAGTCGTGCCTGTTGCCGCCGGCCGGCGGGCGGCGGATCAGCTCCAGCAGCCGGTCCAGCAAGGCCGCGTCGTCCTCCGCGTCCACACCGTTGCGCATGCTGAGCAGCAGCGCCTTGGCGCCGACGCCGGACGGCGCCTGCATCAGTTCCACCGGCAGATTGTCTGGCTGATTGGCGGCACTGCCGGCCTGGCTGGCGAAGACGGGCAGCTCCGCCAGCTTGTTGTCGTCCAATCTGACCGAATACGGGCTGCCGTCCGGATTGGCGGCCGGGGTGGCGTACAGTTGCTCGCCCACCCGCAGTTGCAGGCTGCCGGTGACGACGGCGCCGGCGGTGCCGTAGATGCGCAGCGTGCCGCTGGCCGCGGTAGGCGGCTTGCGCACGATGCCGCGCAAGCGGGCGTGCTGTTCCAGGTATTCGCTGTCGGCGGTGTCGGGGAAGATCTGGCGGGCGATCCAGCTCTGGTGCTGGTACAGGCCCTCCACCGCGCTGGCGACCGAACTGGCGCGGACGAAGTAATCGCTGTCCGGCGCGATGTCGGCGTCGGCGCGCAGGTTTTGCAGGTCGCGCAGCAGCGTGTCGCGGATGCTGGCGAAATCGGGAGTGGACAGAGGCATCAGGCTATCCTCACTTGGTGTTGGAAATGGCGGATGTGGCCGCCGGTTTCGGCGACTTCGATGTTCAGGAGCAGCCGGCCGGGGCCTTGCCGTTGCGACGACACCTGGACGCGGCTGGCGCGGCCGTCCTGCAGCAGCGGCTGCAGCGCCTGCTCGGCGTATTGGCAGGCCAACAGGTCGATGCGGCTGCTGTCCTTGCTGCGGGACAGCTCATGCAGGCGCGAGCCCAGCGTGGGGTCGGCCCACCAGCCGCCCAGCGGGGTCATCAGGCGCAGGTAGACAGCGTTGGCGAGGGTGTCGGTGGAGCCGCCGGCGTAGTCGCCGGTGATGGGGTCCAATAGTGGGTCCATGGCGTGATTTTCCGGGTTTGGCGGTTGGAGGATCAGGGGACGGGGGTCAGTGGCGCGGCTTACTTGGGCGGGCTGGTGACGCCGCCGGAGTCGCCGTTGTGGATGTGGCCTTGCAGGCTGATGCCGCCGGCCTTCACGTCGCCGCTGGCGCTGACGCTGCCGGTGACCTTGGCGCCGCCGCCGCCCTGGATGGCCAGGCCGCCGTTGCCGCTGATCTGGCCCTGGGCGACGAACTGCGCGCTGGCGTTCAGCGTGGGCGTGGTGAAGCTGGCTTGTTCGCTGGCGTTGACCTGCCAGGTCTTGCAGTCGAGCTGGAAGGTGTCGCACTCCACGGCGATGATCCTGCCGCGTTTGAGCACGATCTTGCTGCCTTCGTCGCTGTACAGCGCCACTTCGCCGGGTTGCAGCGATTGCAGCCGGTAGCTGCCGTGCTCGGTGGCTATCACCACGCTGTGGCTGGTGCGGCCGCCCAGCGGCAACACCATGGCCATGCTGCCCGGCGGCGGATTGGAGGTGTAGCCGTAATGCTGGAACAGCTCGGCGTCCTGCAGCCGCTCGCCGGCCAGCGCGTCGGCCTGCGCGGCCTGCACGCCGCCGTCGCTATCCACATGGGTGAGCACCGCGCGGAAGCCCTGGCGCACATTGCTGAAGGCGCGGCGGATGCGTTGGTCTACTTCATGCCACATGTTTTTCTCCTTATTGCTTGCCGGCGCGCATTACCGGAATCCAGCACTTGTCTTCCTTCAGCGTCAGCCGGGTGACGCTGCCCTGGCCGCGGCCGCCTTCGAAGGTGCGGGACATCAGGAAATAGGTGCCGTTGATGCCATGCGGCTCGCTTTCCACCTCGATGCGCTGGCCGGGCGTCCACAGCGTGCCCTGGCTGTCGCGGTGGCCGGCCACGGTGGCGGTCAGCGTGTAGCCGGCCAGGCGGGCGTCGGCCAGCATCTTGTCGGCGCGGGCGGCCAGCTCGGCCGGGCTGGCGGCATCCGGCTCCACCTGGATGCGCGGCTTGTGGTAGCAGACGCCGGAATCGAAGACGTGGTGTTGCATCGCGTGGCGGCCGGGCGTCAGCGACTGGCCGTGGCCCTGGCCCAATAGCGTCAGCTCGGAATAGCGCTGCGCGTGAGAGCGGGTTTCGGCCAGGCTCAGCACATTGTTGCCCTTGCCGTCGCGGCGCAGGATCAGCCGCGCGCTGGCCGGCCGGCTGTAGTCCGGGCCGCCCACCACCAGGGTGCCGTCCGGGTCGAACCAGGCGGTCAGGCCGTTGGCCTGGGCGGCGCGGGTGAGCACGTCCCAGGCGCTGTTGCCGGGATCGACATTGATCTTCTCGATCTGCCCCTTGGCCTTGGCGTCGACGCGGATGCTGGCGATGCCCAGCGGCTTCACCACGTTGTCCAGCACGTCCTGCAGCGTCATGCCCTTGCCGGTGAACAGCGGCGCGCTGCAGTCGAGCAGCATGCCGGCCAGGTCGCGGCCGGACAGCGCCAGCTGATGGCTGCCGGAGGCGACGCTGTGGTTGATGTCGTCGATGCGGCCCATCAGCACCGTTTCGCCGCCGACCAGCACCTTGACCATCGCGCCCGGTTCCACGTCGGGCGGGAAGACGCCGCCGGGCAGGCCCAGCGACACCAGCCAGGCGTCGGCGGCGACGACCAGGTCGGAGTCGACCGAGTAGTGGGTCCAGTCGCCGTGCTGGCGGCCGCCTATCTGCAGGCTGACGGTTTGCTTAGCGGGCGTAGCCATAGACCAGGGTCCCCGGAGTCAGATGGTTGGGTTGGGACAGCTGCGGATTCAGCCGCAGCAGCTCGGCGGCGCGCTCGCTGTCGCCATACCACAGGTGGGCCAGCTGGCGCAGATTGCAGGCGGATTCCACCTTGCGCTTCAGCAGCGGCGGCTTGGCGGCGATCAGCGCGGCGGCGCCTTGCTGCACCTGCAGGCCCAGCTCGCGCAGGCCATCCACCACCTTGTAGGCATCCTCGGCCGGCAGCGCGGCGCGCCACTGGTCGATGGTGGTTTGCAGCGAGGCGCGCACGTCGCCGGCGATCTGCTCCAACGCCGGCGGCGTCAGCGTCGGTTTCTGCGATTCGCTGGCGAAGATGCCGGCGGCGGCGGAGGCGAGCTTGGTGGACACGTTGAGCTGCAGCAGCGCGTCGATGCGTCGCTGGTCGTCGCTCCACACCGACAGCGAGGCGCTGGCGGATATCGGCGAGATGCCTTGGCGCACCGCGTCCGGCAGGCCTTCCAGGCGGCGGCGCAACGCCTTCCAGTCGGCCAGCGTGGCGGACGACATCTCGGCGGCGGTTTTCAGCGCCGGCAGCGGGCCGATCTCCGCTTTCAGATCGAAGCGCCAGTTGGCCGCCTCGTCCACCAGCTGTTTGGCCTGGGCGACGAAGGCCTGCGGATAGGCGAGCAGATCGGTTACCTGGGCCACCGCCTGGTTGGCCATCGCGGCCAATTGGCGGACGGTGGCGGTCAGTTGCTGGCGCAGCGCGGCGACGCGGGCCAGCGCGCCCTTGGCGGTGGCCACCAGGCCCTGGGCCTTGGCAAAGGCCTCGCCAGCCATCTGGCGCAGCTTGTCCACCTGCGACGAGATGGCATCCACCTGCGGCAGCGTCTTCTTGGCGGCGAAGAAGGGATTGCCCGGCGTGGCCTCTACCCAGTTGACCTCCACGGTGCAGGAGTCGGTGGCGTCGGCGTCGTGGCTGATCTGGTAATCCACCACCTGGGCTTGCGGCATGCTGCCGAACACCGGGTGGACCAGCTCGCCGGGGCCGGCGGCGTCCAGCGCGGCGACGAACTGGCGCAGCCGGCGCTGGTAGTCCTTGCCCCAGAACATCGCCGACAGCGACACCTTGCGCGCCTTGCGGCCCAGGTCCTCCACGTCGGCCCCGTCCTTGTACGGGTATTCGTGCATCGCCTGGTCGCGCTGCGCGCTGTCCACGCTTTTCAGGCAATCGAAGCGCACGCCGCGGAAGCTGGCGTCCACCAGGGGGCCGGCGGACAGGCCGGCGAACACATTGAGGCTGAACATCAGCTCCTCCTTTGTTGTTGGCTGTTGGCGGCGTTGACGGCGGCGACGATGTTGCCGTTTTGCACGTCGACGGTGATTTGGATGGGCTTGGCCAGCGGGGCCAGCGCAGTGTTCAACTGACCGATCAGGCTGGCAAGCTGGGCTAGCTGGGCATCCAGATTGCCGGGGCTGGCTGGTTGGGCGGGCTTGGCTTGAGCCGGCTGCTTTTGAGCCGGCTTCGCCGCGGCTGGTTGTTTGGGCTGAACGGGTTCTTTCTTTCCCGCAGCTTCGATCTTGGTCTGAGCTTGTTCAGCTTTTTTCTGCTTCACAGCTTCTACGTCGACGTGTTGCTTGGCTTTCGCCTGTTCGGCCGCTTTCTGTTTTCCAGCCTCGGCGTCGGCGCGCTGCTTGGCTTTTGTCTGTTCTGCCGCTTTCTGTTTCACAGCTTCGGCATCTGCGCGCTGCTTGGCTTTCGCTTGCTCCGCTGCTTTCTGTTTCACAGCTTCGGCGTCGGCGCGCTGCTGGGCTTTCGCCTGCTCTGCGGCTTTCTGCTTCGCAGCTTCGGCGTCGGCGCGCTGCTTGGCTTTCGCCTGCTCTGCGGCTTTCTGTTTCGCAGCTTCGGCATCGGCGCGCTGCTTGGCTTTCTCCTGCTCCGCTGCTTTCTTTTTCACAGCTTCTGTATCGGTGTGTTGTTTGGTTTTTTTCCCTTTATCCTCAGATGGAATGGGCTCTGCTTTATCCTGATGGTTATCGTTGCTATTTTTTTGGGGTTGGCCTATCAGACCTAGTCCATTTACTTTCTGCCAAGCTTGCTCTGGAGACATGCCATTTTTAATATTGGCGGCATATTCCTCTTTCATTTTGGCCAAAGCTTCTTTAGTACTGTTTGCAGAAATGGAAGCCTTGTTATGGCCTACTTTTCCATATCGACTGAGCCCAGTTTTAGGGTCTGCAACACTTGCCCATTCTGCTGCCAGCGCTGTCTGAGCTTTAGTTGGGGAGGTCTCTTTTCCGGTGATAAAATTTTTAACTTGAGGTCTTTTTTTTGCTATTAGGTATTCGGAGAATATTTTTTCCTGTAGCTCAGGCGTTAACTTTTCATTCCCTGTTAATTTCAATTTCTTAACAGCATCAGCCATTGTTGTTGGTATTATTTGATATTTTCCAATGGCAAATAATCTATTCTTGTCACCAACAGGTAGGCTTTGCCGTTTTTGTACTTCAGATACACTCATTGCTGAGAAATCTATAGTCTTGCCAAGAGAGTCGCCTGCCTTGCCGCGGTTATAAGATCCGTAATTTCCTTCTCCTTTTGCAATCAAATTACCTAATGAACCACCCATTTTATTAGTTGGTTGTGTATTAGGCGTAGGTGTAGGTGTAGGTGTAGGTGTAGGTGTAGGTGTAGGTGTAGGTGTAGGTGTAGGTGTAGGTGTAGGTGGTGTATTAGGATTTTCCTGTTTTTTAGCTTGATTTTCTTTTTTAGCAGGTTTCTTTTCTTGAGACGGGGCGCTTAAGTTTATTTTTCCAGATACAATATCGGAGATATATTTTTTGTATGTTTCCTCATCTGTTTCTACGTGAGAGTGGACATCATATTCTTTTTTTCCATTCTCCCCAGTCCCATATTGAACGCCTAACCCTTGCCCATATTCAACTTTGCTGCCATTTTTGAAAGTTGTAGTTCCTGGTTTGACGTGATGTAGCTTGGCAAGTAAGACTCTGTCTTTGCCCTTTTCTTTATCATATATCAAGATGGTCCCATAATTTTTCCCATATGTCGCATATCCAGATACAGGGGATGGAACGTAAACATTTCTACTGTTTTTTTCATCAGAAAGAATGAAATCTTTCTTGATATTTTTCCTGTTTGAGGAAATGGAAACTTCTTCGTCTTTGCCATGGATCTCTTCATAATGGCGGTTTTTTTCATGTCCAGAATCAGGATGGTGCTTGGCCATGTCTTCAAAGCGGGTTACTGGTGTATTGCCTTTTGACTTGCCAGCAAATTGCATGATTTTATATTTTGACATTTATTTTCCTAGCTAAGAGCTCACCCAGTAATATGGCAGCGCGTCCTGTTGTTATGGATATGAGTTATTTTTAATCGCTCAACTATCCAATAATTTAGAGGATGCAATGTTGAGGTAAGGAAGCCGAGCCATAAATGACTTGGCTTCCTTTTTTAATCTGGTTTTTCCTCCAGATAATTAGGGACTTATTCCACAATCTTCCGCAGCGACATCAGCTTGATATCGCGGCGGGCTTCGCTTTCCACGCCGTATTTCTCGCCGACTTCCAGCGTGAAGCAGTCCAGGTAGCTGGTGCGCTTGCCGCCCGGAGCCAGCGGGAATTCGGTCAGCTTGGCGCCTTCGATCGCTTCCCAGTCCAGATCGCCGGTCAGCGGGATGGAGACGGTGACCGCCAGGTCGTATTCGGAGATGCCGCGGGCGAAGCCCTTGGCGCGGCCGGTGGCGTTCATGGTCTTCACTACCTTGCGGCCGGTGCGGCTGCTGACGTTGAGGTCGATGACGTCGATTTCCTGTCCGTTCACTTCCAGGACGATGGAGCCTGCGTATTCTTTCAAAGCCATGAGACTTTCCTTTTCGATTCGGGATGTGCCGGCCGGGCGGCGGCCCGGCCGGCTGGGGGGGGTGAAGGAAGAGGGAGAGGCGGGGCGGCCGAGGGCTGCGGGATCAGCCGCCTCGCCGCGCGCGCTTACAGCAGCAGGTCGATGCGGCCGGCGAACACATGCAGGCCGTTGACCACGTCCACCGGGATCTTGGCGTCCAGGCGGTTGACGTCCTGCAGGTCGCGCTCGACGATCAGGCCGGCCTTGTTGGCTTCCACCTGTTCGATGATTTCCAGTTCTTCCAGCTTGTACAGCACGTCCAGCAGCTCGGAGCGGACCTTGGACGGCGTGCGGTCGGACAGCTTCTCGCGCGGGAAGCGCAGCGCGATGCGCTCGCGGCAAGCCTTGCGCACGTAATCCAGGGTGCGGATGGTGGTGATGTCCAGCAGCGACACGTCGTCCACGCCTTGCGCGTCCTTGGTGTAGGTGCTGATGGCGCGCACGATCTGCACACGGTCGCCGGCGGCCACTTCCAGCGGGGTCACGCCGTTGTACAGCGCGTTTTCCTGCTCGGTGCGGCTGGTGCGGGATGCCAGGTCCACCACGTCCAGGCCCTTCAGCTCCAGGGTGTTCAGCGGACGAGCCGGATCTTCCTCGCTGGCGATCACGGCGGCGTAGGCGGCGGCGATGTCGGCCGACAGCTTGGCCGAGCCGCGGTACCAGGCGGCGGTGATGCGGCCGCTGTCCAGCTTGGCGGACAAGGCGGAGGCGTCGGCCAGCGCGCCGGTGGTGGCGATCACGCCGATGGCGCCGCGTTGTTCCAGCGGGCCGGACACGAAGTCCAGGTGGTTGCGCAGCGCGGTCAGCGCGGCGTCGCCGGTGAACGGGCTGGCGATGATCTGGTGGCCGCCGCTCACCACAGCGGCCAGGGCCGGAGCGAGGTCCGGATCGCCGGCGCCGCCTTTCATCGGGACGATGCCGACGCCGAGGCCGGCGATCTGTTCCTGCGCCTTCAGCGCGATGCCGTTGCCGATGCTGCCCTTGTGGCGGGCGGCGAGGGTCAGCACTTCCTTGGCCGCGGACGCGGTCACCGGCAGGTCGCTCAGCTTGGCGATGGCGGCTTGCGCGTTGGCGGCGATCTTGCCGGCATCGTCGCCGGCGGCCACGGCCACGTCGACGCGGACGGCTCCGATGAACAGGCTCAGCACGCCGGCGGCGGCGGCCGGACCGCTGAAGGTGAAGGTGCCGGAAGCGGCGGCGCCGGCGGCGGCATCGTCGACGCCGATCACGGTCAACTGCAGATAGGGGTTGGCGTTGATGGCGGCGCGCGCCATCAGGTGGGCGTTGGAGCCGCGGCCGAAGGCCTGGGCGGCCTGCTCGTCGCTGAACACGTCCAGCGCGGCCAGCGCCGGCTGCGCGGCGGTGTCGGCCAGGCGTTGGCCGATCACCAGCACGCGCTGCGGATTGCCCGGCAGCGTGCGCACCGCCAGTTTGGTGTTGAACTCGAAATATTTGCCCGGCTTGCGAATGGAGGCCGGAATCTGGTCGAAGCTGATGTTGGCGCTAGCCATAAGGAAAGGCTCCTGGTGAGGCGGTTGGGGAGGTGCCGCGCCGGTTGGCGCGGCGAGGGGAAAGCGGTTTACTTCGGTTGCGGCGCGGGGGTGGCGACCACGTCCTGGGCCTTGATGCTGTCGGCCAGGCTGTAGTCCAGGCGGGTGCTCTGCCAGGATTTGGCCGGGTCCTCCAGCCTGCCGCCGAAGCGGGCGAACAACTGGTCGGCGTCGCCGTCTTTCTGCGGCGCAGGCCAGTGGCCGTTGTCCAGCGCTTCGTCCAGCCAATAGGTGCTGAAGTCGCAGGCGACCAGGCTCCACGGTTGGCTGTCGCGCTGGGCTTGGCCCAGCGGCCGCACTTTCTCTGGCAGCAGAGGGTTTATCGCCAGGCCGAAGTCCTGGGACGCCAGCAGGCGGCGCACTGCGTAGACCATCGGCCAGACGCCGGCGCCGGCGTAGTTGGCGTCAGCCTGCAGCCGGTCGCCGACGATGACGGTGAACAGCGCGTTGGCCTTGTAGCGCAGGCGTTGGCTGGTTTGGGGCTGGCTGGAGGTGACGCCGCCGGCGGCGGTCCACAGCGCCGGGAGCCTAGCCAGCGCCTGCGGGTTGATGGCCGGGCTGGACTGGCCGGGCGTGAGCCGGCTGGCGTAATCGCCGTGCGCCAGCTGCAGGCCGCAGAGGCCGGTTTCGTCTAGGTCGGCCGCCACTTCGCGCGCCATCCGGCCCATGCCCTGGCGCAGGCGGTCGGCGATGGCGGTTTGCACGGAAATCAGCATGGACATGGGCACTCCTTGGAACGATGGTGAGGATGGGAGGATTGTGACGCCGGGCGGCGCGGAGGCTTAGCTGAGGGGTGTCAGTGCGGGGTCAGATCTTGATGCAGGCGAGTAGGGCGATATTGCGGGGACGAACCGCGATGAAGTCGTAACAGGCGGGGTTTTCCACCATTTTGCCGCGGGCGATCAAGCCATTGTCTTTGTGGACGTCGCCGAAGCCGCCGCCATTGGGGTGCACTGCGCCTGCGGGGCGTTTGTCCAATGCGTCGGCATTGGCGTAGGCTGTCCCTACGGTCCAATCTGAATCGGAGTCGGCGCCGCGAGTATCGGATGCGGCTGTTCGGATGTAAGTCGCCGCTTGTTTATCGCCGAATTTCCGCTTTGGTTCTTTTTGTTCAGCGTCGTCCCAGCTGCGGACAAATTCATTACGCAAATCGGGCACATTGAACATGGCGTCATCGGTGTTCTTCGCGTCGCGGAACACGTCGCCGATCGCGCTGAACAAGGCGCTGTAATCCTTCTTGGCATAGGCCTTGCCATCCGCCTTCAGCCAGCCTTCTGGCGCTTTTTCCATGGCGAAGTGCATGATGGCGCCGCTAGGCACGCTTTGCGCGGCGGCGCCTCCCGCCTGGCCGCAACAGCCGGAGCTCATTTGAAACTGCGCGCCTTTGCCGTCAGCGGCGAGCGCGGCGTCATCATGGCCGACTAAGTTGAATTGCAATTGCGGTTTGATGCAGATGGTGGTCTGGGACATGGGAGGCTCCTTGGTTTAGGTGTCGGGGACAGTAGGGGAATGCGGAGGGAGGATGGGTTAATGCACCAGTCGCTTGAGCAGTTCGCCGGCCAGGGTGACCAGCAGGGCGGACAGCGCGCCGGACAGCGCGCCGCTCTTGGCGGCCTGGACTTCGACGTCGCGCAGGCGGCCGTCGAGTTCTTCCAGCTTCTTGTCCTGTTTGGCGAGGTGGGCGACGATCATGTCAAGCTTGCCTTCTATGCGGCCCAGGGCCAGCAGGTTGTCGTGTTCCACGTGAAACCCCTCATTTCTCGGCCAGTTGCTGGCATAGCACGCAGCGGGTGCTATTGGGCATCACCGCGCGGCGGGCGTCCGGAATGGGGTCGCCGCAGTCCTCGCAATGGCTGTAGCCGCTTTGCCGCCATTGCTCGAAGTGGCGGGCGAGCGCCTGCTCGCGGAATTCGGTTTCCAGTTCGCTGGCCCGGTCGAAGAAATCGGTCATGGTGTGGTTTCCTGTGAATAAAGTTGTTTCAGGGCGACAAGCCGTTGCTCCAGTTGTTGGCACCAGTCGCCGTAGTCGGCGGCGTGGGCGAGGAGGTCGGATGCCGGTAGCCCGGCATCGGGGCCGGCGGTTTGGGCGGCAGCGCCAGCAGGTAGGGACTGGGCGCCGGGCAGCGGGTCGGAATACCCGAGGAGCTGGCGGTAGAGGCGCAGGCTGTCAGGGCCAAGGCCAGTAAAGCGGGAACCATCGTTGCGGGTGACATCGTCTATCCTTTGCGCGTGGCGTCGCTGCTGCGCTTGCAGCGCCTGCTGTTGCCGCAGCAATCGGCTTTCCAGTTGATCGGTGCGTTGCCGCCACTGACGCTGCTGTTCCAGCGCGGCGGCCTGGCGTTGTTGTTGCGCGCGGCTGTCGGCCGCCTGCATTTCGGCGACGGCGGCTTGCAGCTTGGTTTGCCAGTAGTGGCGGCTTTGGCCGCAACCCAGCGCGTAGCCGCCGGCCGCGGCGAGCAGCGGCAGCAGCAGGCCGGAGCCCAGCCGCAGCATGGACGCGGGGATCACGGCCGGCTCCGGTCGCGGTAGGCGGCGATCAGCCGCAGCGTGGCGGAGTAGCCGCCCACCACGCCCAGATAGATCAGCCAGATTTCGGCGTTCAGCGCGCCGCGCCAGCCATTGACCAGGAACATGATGGTGGCCGCGGCGCAGGCGATGTTGGCCCATAGCCGGCTGTGGCTGAGGCGGCGGCTGCGCGGATGGCGGAACAGGTCGGCTAGGCGCATGCTCATTTCTCCAGTGACAGTTGGAAGTGGGGGATCTCGTGCTGCGGCGCTTCCAGCGTGCCGTGCCAGTACAGGCCCAGCGACTGGGCTATCCTCCCCATCACCTGCCAGTGGGGGTGGTCGGTGTCGCAGATGGGCTTGCCGGCGTTTAGCGGCACCACGTCGAAGGCGCGGGACGCCGGATTGCCGTGCAGCATGGCGTTATGGGCCGATTCGCCGGGCCGCGCGTAGGTGACGATGGCGCCGGGAAGCTCGCGGCCGCGGCGGTAGAGTTGCGCCTGCTCGTCGGCGGAGCGCCAGGTGCAGATCAGCAGCGGGTCCACGCCTTGGTCGCGGCAGAGCCGCAGGAAAGTCTCCGCCAGCGGTTGCAGCTGGGGGTGCAGATCGGAAATGGCTCGGCTGGCCATGGGAATCTCCTATGCCTGATGGGCTGCGTTGCGCGGATTGGGAGGGCGAGTCGAGGTCCCACGGCTGGGCGGGAGGATGGGATTAGTGCACTTCCTGATCGGACGGCGGGGTTTTCAGCACGCGCCAGACCATGCGGTCGCTGAGGCGATAGCGCATCGCCAGCACGCCGACGGCTTCGTTGGCGCCCAAGCCTTCCACCAGCATCGCGTCGAAGTCGCGGATCATTTGCTGATTGCGCGCCTGGCGCAGCGCGGTGCTGCAGCGCGGGATATAAAGGATGTCCCCGCCGAAATGGTGGGTCAGTTGCTCCGCCGCCTCATGCCCGATCACATCCGCCAAGGCCGCGAAGCGCAACTGTCCGGCGCGGCTTTGATTCTTGGAGAACGGCAGGGTGGTGCCGCCCAGCGCCTGCACCAACTGCAAGGTTCGCGGCATGCCAATCAGCTGAGCGACCAGTTGCATGGTGGAGGGCAGAGCGGGATATTGCGCAGCGGTAGTCATCACGTAAGCTCCTGAGTCTCGGAAAGGCCTTGGCAGACAATTAGTTCTAAATGGGTTATAGTTTGATTAAGAACAAGCAATAATCTGCGGTTCTTTTTTGTGCAATAATTTAGAACTAATTAAGCGATAGCCAGCCTGTATTTTATCACTTTTCTAAGTATTCTTGCTAATTAGTAGAACTACTTATGATGCATGATTGCTATTGTAGTTTCATTTTTTGAACCAAACAAGCGATGGGATGTCACTACCCATGTCAGTCGAATTGGAATAAATGACAGGGGGGTGGTACTCTGAGGCTGCCTCAGCGGTACTGGATTACCGATGGAGTTCCAAATGGAAGACGTGCAACAGCAATCCGATTTCCGGCAGCGCCTCGAGCGACTGATAGGCAGCGAGAAGCCCTATGCCTGGGCGGCGCGCAATGGTCTCAACAAGGGATCATTCACCAACATGTGGTACAAGGGAGGCGTGCCGCGGCTAGGCACCGCGCAGAAGATCGCGGCCAACAGCGGTTGTCGCGTGGAGTGGCTGCTTTACGGCGAAGGGCCTATGCAGGACCTGGATGGCGCGGCCCGCGAAGCCGCCGTGCCGGGGCCAAGGACCGCCATGTCTTCCGGGCGGGGGGACGCGGAAGAAGAACATGAAGTGCCGGACAGCGTGCATGAGGAGTTCTGTTTTATCCCGCGTTATAACCTGAGAGCGTCAGCGGGTTTTGGAACCGATGCGGCAGGAGAGGCGCCAATGTTCTATATGGCGTTCCGACGCTACTGGGTGAAGAACTACTTGAACGCCTCGCCGCGCGACTTGGTGGTGATCAGCGTTAAGGGCGACAGCATGAGCGGGGTGCTGGAGGACAGGGATACCATTCTGGTGCATACCGCGGAGCGGAATCCTGGTGAAGGCCTGTTCGTGATCCGCATCGGCGACGACATTTTCGTGAAGCAATTGCAGCGGTTGCCAGGCGGCGCGGTCCAAGTGCGAAGCGCCAATCCCTTGTATGAGACTTTCACCGTGGATCTGTCCCGTTCCGCCGGCGAGTTTGAAGTCATCGGCCGGGTAGTGTGGTTTGGACGCCAGATCGCCTGAGGCAGCGCTTCGAGAGGGACGCTGCCTGATTGTTTGGGCAAGGGTGTACACTAGAGTCTGAATCAAGCAACGGAATTCATCATGCAAGACCATATTCGCGCCAGCTTGGGCGAAGCCAAGACCGCGCTGGACAATCTGTTGGCCAATCCGCAGGCGCTGGCGTCCATCCAGGACGCGGCGCAGGCGATCATCGGCGCTTTGTCGTCCGGCGGCCGGGTGTTTTCCTGCGGCAACGGCGGATCGATGTGCGACGCGATGCATTTCGCGGAGGAGCTGACGGGCCGCTACCGCGACAACCGTCGCGGCATGGCGGCGATCGCGATCAGCGATCCCAGCCACATCAGCTGCGTCGGCAACGATTACGGCTACGACGAGATTTTCGCGCGTTATCTGGAAAGCCATGCCCGCGCCGGCGACGTGCTGATCGGCCTGAGCACCAGCGGCAACAGCCGCAACGTGATCCGGGCTGCCGAAGCGGCGCGCGAACTGGGCGTCAAGGTGGTGATCCTGACCGGCCGCGCCGGCACCAAACTGGAGCCGCTGGCGGATGTGTACGTCAACACCCCGGGCGGCAGCTACGCCGACCGCGTGCAGGAACTGCATATCAAAGTGCTGCATATCCTGATCGAGCTGACCGAGCGGCACTTCTTCCCGGAAAACTACTGACGGCAAGCCCAGCATGCGCCTGGGCTGCCCGCGCCGGAAGCTGACAAGCGTCACGGCGCGGCCCGGGCGTCAGTCCGCGTTGAGGAAGTCGCCGATGCGGCGGTAGGCCAGCGCGCAGACTTCCGGCACCAGCGCCTCCATATTGAGGAAGGCGTGCATCTGGTCCTCCAGGTGCAGTTGCTCGGTCGGGACGCCAGCATCCAGCAGCCGGCGCGCGTATTGCCGCCCCTCGTCGCGCAGGATGTCGCAGCCGGCCGTGACGACCAGCGTCGCGGGCAGCCGGGCGTTGACGTCCCAGTACAGCGGCGAAGCCTGGCGTCGATCTTCTCCATGCTGGAAGTAATTGTCGAAATACCATTCGGTGCGGGCCCGTGTCAGGAAGAGGCCTTCGCCGTTTTCCGCCACCGAGGGCTGGGTCAGCGTGTAATCTACGCAAGGGTAAATCAGCGCCTGGCGGGCGATGGCCAGGCTGGCGTCGCGCTGCGCGACGCCGCATACGCTGGCGCTCAGCGCGCCGCCGGCGGAATCGCCGGCCAGCGACAGCCGGCGGCGGTAGTTCAGCCGCCTCCCGTCCAGCGTGCGCCACACGTTTCTGGCCACGCTGATCGCGTCGTCCAGTCCCGCGGGGTAGGGATTGTCGGGCGACAGCCGGTACTCGACCGCCACCACGATGTGGCGGCTGGCCGCGGCGAGGCGGCGGTTGATGCCGTCGTAGACGCTGACGCCGCCGGCCATGTGGCCGCCGCCATGCAGGAACACCAACACCGGCAAGGACTGCTCGGGGGCCGGATGGTAAATGCGCACCGGCACCGGATAATCGCCCCCATGCACCAGGTCGTCGTTGACCCAGGCGATGTCCGGCCCTGGGGCCACCATCTGCGCGGTCAGCTGGGCGAGCGCTTCGCGCGCGCCGATCGCGGTGGCCTTGTAGCCTCCCGCCAGCTTGTCGGCCGCCTGGCGGTTGAGCTCGGCCAGCCAGGGCTGCAGATTGGGATGAAGTCTGTGCATGGATTCGTCCTGTCGGTGGCATGTTGTTGTTTTGCAAGACTATACCATCGGCATTTTAGTGGCAATCCTTATGACCAGAGGCTGAGGTTTAGCCAAACAGCAGTTCCAACAGGCCTGGCTTGCCGCGGGCGCGCAGCCTGCCGCTGTCGGCCAGCAGCCGGTCTATCAGTTCGTTGTCGGCTCTAGGGCGCCGAGCGCGCACCGGATCATTGCCGCCAGTCGGGCTCAGCGCCAGCGCGTTGTCGCGGCGGCTGATCCGGTAGCCTCCGGCGCAGTGGGGACAGAATATCTCTTCGCCATCCGGCGTATGTGACGGCACCGCGATGATGGGGCCGCAGCCAGGGCAGCGCTGCATCGGCACGCCCGGCTCGCTGTGGCCGAGCACGTGGTCCAGCTGGCCCGCCTCGCCCAGTTGGATGAAACGCTCGCCCAGCTCGGCATCGAACTGGCGGCCCAGATTGTCGCGCAGGATGGCCAGCGCCCGTTCCGTCGGCATGCCCTCGCGATAAGGCCGGGTGCTGGTCATCGCGTCGAAGGCGTCGGTGATGCCGACGATGCGCGCCACCAGCGGGATGGCCTTGCCGGCCAGGCGGTTGGGATAGCCTTTGCCGTCGGGCGTTTCATGGTGGCAAAGCACCGCGTCCAGCACCAGTTCCGCCAGCGGATGGTCTTTCAGCAAGTCCGCGCCCACTTGCGGATGGGTCTTGATCACCTCGTATTCCTCGTCGCTGAGCTTGCCGGGCTTGTTCAGCACCGCGTCCGGCACGCCCACTTTGCCCAGATCGTGCAGGAATCCTCCCAACGCGATCTTTTCCACCTCGTCCTGCGGCAGTTGCAGGTCGGCGGCCAACAGATGGCTGTAGCGCGACACGCGCCATAGATGGCCGCCGGTATAGGCGTCGCGGGCCTCCACCAGCATGGCCATCGTGTAAAGGGTTTTCAGCAGCTCGCGGCTGGCTTGCATGGCGTCCTCCGGGCGTGAGTGGCGACATTTCACTATGGCATATCGGCAGGGCTGGCAGCGGATGACGCGATGGACATGCTGCGCTGGCGATACCGCGACAGCAAATAGAGCTTTTCATCCAATTTTCAAAATAACTTCACGATTCTCGATATACAAAAATCATTTTTTCTAATTAATGTTGCCTTGTCCGTCATGCTCATGGCGCGACTCGTCTCATATTGAACTGTCCCCATGCCGGGCTGCCCGGCAAACGGCGTCGGGCGCTGGCCCGGCGTTGAAAAATACAAGGAGGAGTGCGAATGAAGTCGTGGTTGCTGCTGGGATTGACCCTTTCCTCGCTGGCCTGGGCCGGCAATGACAATGGCGCGCCGGATCCGCGCTACGCCCACATCCTGTCGCCGTCGGGCCCGCTGAGCCGCGCCGAGCTGCTCAAGCGCGGCCTGCCCAAGCAGACGGCCTCCGGCATTTCCGCCCGATCGATTCCCGGTTCCGCCACCTACACTTATGTGCGCTGCTTCTACCGCGCCAGCGCCGCCAATACCCAGCCGGGAACCGACTACGAATGGGCGCTGGATCCGTCCAGCGGCGACTACTACCGGCTGAACGGCTACTGGTGGTCCAGCAGCATTTTCGACTGGAAGAACATGTTCTACAGCGACGTCAGCCAGGACACGCTGCGCTCGGTGTGCCAGAGCACGCTGGCCAAAAAAGGCAAGCCGTCGCAGCCGGCCATGGTGTTCGCCGCCGACAACGCGATGTCGTTCAACTACACGGTGTGGACCAACGACCAGGCCGGGCAGGGCAGCCGCATCAACAAGATCGTCGCCTTCGGCGACAGCCTGTCCGACAACCAGAACGTCTACAACGCCTCGCAGTGGACGCTGCCCAACCGCAACAGCTGGTATATCGGCCACTTCAGCAACGGCCCGGTGTGGGTGGAGTACCTGGCCGACCGGCTGAAGCTGCCGCTGTACAACTGGGCGATAGGCGGCGCCGGCGTTTCCACTGAAAAGCTGGTGATTCCGGGCGTGGTGCAGCAGGTGCAGTCCTGGCAGGAGTACATGAAGCAGGCGCGCAACTACAACCCGTCCACCACGCTGTTCACCATGTGGATAGGCGGCAACGACCTGGTCAACTACGGCAGCACGCCGGACAAGGTGATCGACGGGCAGAAGCAGGCGCTGGTCAATCTGATCAATTCGGGAGCCCGCAACATCCTGGTGCTGAAGCTGCCTGACGTGTCGCGCGCGCCGGTGTACCAACTGAAGGGCGGCGCGGCCACGGTCGCGGCGCAGGTGAAGGATCTG